>CAIWHR010000452.1 GCA_903912485.1 uncultured beta proteobacterium
CTCGATGCCGTCGACGGTGATATACGTCGGCACCGCCAGCATCATCACCTGCATCATCGACAGCAGCGCGACGGCCGATCGCAGCAGCAGCGCGCGGGATTCGCGCTGCGCAAACGCCTCGCGCCGCGCCGGGTCGTAGGGATACGCGCGGTAGCCGACGTGCGCCACCGCGCGCAGCAGATCGGACAGCGCCGCCTGCCCGGGATCCCAGGCCACGTGCGCGCGGCGCGTCGCGAAGTTGACGCTCGCCTCGACGACGCCGCGCTGGCGCAGCAGCCAGGATTCGATCAGCCAGATGCAGGCGCCGCAGTGGATTCCCTCGAGCAGCAGCGAGACCTCGGCCCGGCCGCCGGCCGCTCCCCGCACCAGGCCGGACTGCGCCGCGGCGTCGTCCCAGTGCGACCACTCGTCGCCCGCGCCGGGCGTCCGCTCGGGTCCGACGCGGTCCCCGGGCTCCGTGCGCGCGGCGTAGAACGACTCGAGGCCGGCGGCATGAATCGTCGCCGCGACGGCGAGACATCCGGCGCAGCAGAACTCGCGATCGGCGCCGTTCACCAGCGCACGCCAGCGTCCCCCGGCGGGATTCGGGCTCGCGCAGTGGTAGCAGAGTGCGACGGCGCCGACAGCGCGTTGCGGCGGCGTGCAAGCCGCGCCGGCGAACGGATCGGCGGATGGGCGGGCGGCGGGCGTGGGATCGACGGGAATGCGCAGTGCCGGCATCCGTCGGAATCTACGGGGTGCCCCGCGGGGGGTCAAGCCGGGCGAGGGCAGCCATTGACCTGCGACACGTTGGGCGTTGATTTGTGTCAACGCTTGCTGCACGATGGAGCCTAGAATCAAGCCATGTCCTACGCAGAGAGGAGTGATCCATGTACAAGAACTTGCTGGTAGCCACCGATGGTTCCAAGCTGTCCGGCAAGGCGGTCACGCACGCGATCGCGCTGGGCAAGGCGGTCGGCGCCAAGCTGACCGCGTTCTATGCCGCTCCGGATTACCCGATGCCGGCGTACGCCGACGGCGTCGTCTACGAGCCCGTGTCGCGCAAGGAGTACGCCAAGCTCGCCGCGCAGGACGCCGACAAGATTCTCGAGGAAGTCTCGGGCAAGGCCGCTGCCGCGGGCGTCGAATGCAAGACCGCGTACTCGATTGCCGCAGCGCCCTGGGAAGCGATCCTCGACGCCGCGAAAAAGAACAAGTGCGACGCGATCGTCATGGCCTCGCACGGCCGGCGCGGCATCTCAGCGGTGCTGCTCGGCAGCGAGACGCAGAAGGTCCTGACCCACAGCAAGCTGCCGGTGATCGTCGTCCGCTAGCGATTGCGCGCGGCGCCGCGCCTTTCCTCCGCTGCCCGAGGGCGCCCGTCGCGGCGCCCTCGCTGTTCTTGCTGCTGTCGCGGATTCGCGGTGTATCGCCGCCTGGTGGTGCCTGGGGGGGCCTACGGTTCTTCCTGCCTCGGCACCCGCCACGCCGGCGCACGCCCCGCCGCATCCGCGATAAAATGCGCGTTCTTCCACGAAGACGAGTCCCCATGCGCGTTTCGAAGTTCTACCTGTCGACACTCAAGGAAGCTCCCGCCGAAGCGGACATCGTCAGCCAGAAGCTGATGCTGCGCTCGGGAATGATCAGGAAGCTCGGCGCGGGCATCTACACGTGGATGCCGCTGGGCCTCGTCACGCTGCGCAAGGTCGAGGCCGTCGTGCGCGAGGAGATGAACCGGGCCGGCGCGCTCGAGGTCATGATGCCCGCGGTGCAGCCCGCCGAACTGTGGCAGGAGACCGGCCGCTGGGACCAGTTCGGCCCGCAGATGCTGAAGATCAAGGACCGCCACGACCGCGACTTCGCGTTCGGCCCGACGCACGAGGAGGTGATCACCGACATCGTGCGCAAGGAGATCCGCAGCTACCGCCAGCTGCCCGTCAACTTCTACCAGATCCAGGTCAAGTTCCGCGACGAGATCCGGCCGCGCTTCGGCGTGATGCGCGCGCGCGAGTTCATCATGAAGGACGCCTACTCGTTCGACGTCGACGAGGCCGGGATGCTGGCGAGCTACCGCGTCATGTACGGCGCGTACGAGCGGATCTTCACGCGGCTGGGCCTGAAGTTCCGCGCGGTCGCCGCCGACACCGGCGCGATCGGCGGCAGCGCGTCGCACGAGTTCCAGGTGCTCGCCGATTCGGGCGAGGACGCGATCGCCTGGTGCCCGCAGTCGGACTACGCGGCCAACGTCGAACTCGCCGAGGCGGTGTCGCCGGCCACGACGCGGCCGGCCGCCTCCGAGCCGCTGCAGAAGGTGTCGACACCGAACCTGGCGACCTGCGAGGAGGTCGCGGCGCTGCTCGGGATGCCGCTGTCGCGCACGGTCAAGTGCATCATGCTGACCGCCGAAGAAGGCGTCGACCTGCCGCAGGTTCACATGCTGCTGATCCGCGGCGACCACACGCTGAACGAGATCAAGGTCACCAAGATCCCCGGGCTCGAGAAGTTCCGCTGGTCGACCGACGCCGAAATCGTCGCAGCGACCGGCTGCCGTCCCGGCTACATCGGACCCGTGGGCATCCCCAAGACGCTGCCGCTGATCGTCGACCGCTCGGTCGCCGTCATGGCGGACTTCGTCTGCGGCGCCAACGAGTCCGACTTCCACCTCTCCGGCGTCAGCTTCGACCGCGACTGCCGCGCGCCCGACGGCGTGGCCGACATCCGCAACGTCGTCGCCGGCGACCCGTCGCCCGACCGCAAGGGCACGCTCGAGATCCAGCGCGGCATCGAGGTCGGCCACGTGTTCGCGCTGGGCGCCAAGTACTCGGAGGCGATGGGCGCCACGTATCTCGACGCCGACGGGCAGACGCAGGTGATCGAGATGGGGTGCTACGGCATCGGCGTCACCCGCGTCGTCGCGGCGGCGATAGAGCAGAACCACGACGCCAGGGGCATCGTCTGGCCGGACGCGCTCGCGCCGTTCGCCGTCGCCATCGCGCCGGTGGGCTACGACCGCAACGAGGCGGTCAGGGCGCTCGCCGACCGCCTGCACGACGACCTCGAAGCCGCCGGCGTCGAAGTGCTGCTCGACGACCGCGGCGAGCGCCCCGGCGTGATGTTCGCCGACCTGGAGTTGATCGGCATTCCGCACCGCATCACCATCGGCGACAGGGGTCTCAAGGAAGGCAAGGTCGAGTTCCAGTCCCGGCGCGACACCGCGGCGACGGCGGTGCCGGTCGCCGACATCGCTGCGTTCGTGCGCGAGCGAACCCGGGCGGCGCGCTGAAGGCGGCGGGGGAACATCGGCCGGGCGGCACGGTCGTAATGATTGCGGGGCGCGAGACGACGTCCCGGAGGCCGGTCATGGCAGCGCACCGAATCCGTCAACGCAGCACGCTCGCGCCGATCGCGGCCGCCGTCGCGGCCTGCCTCCTCGCCGCCGCGCCGGACGCAGTGCTTGCCGGCGCGCAGGTCGAAGAGCAGCTCGCGCCGTCGGTGGTCACCGTGCTGTCGCGGGCCATTTCCGACCAGCCGGTGCCCGCCAACTACGCCGCCAAGCCCGAGGTCCGGGCATGGCTGGGAGAGATGTCGCCGCGCCTCGCGCCGCGTATCGCCGATTCGCGCAGCCGCGAGGACTTTCTCGCCACCGTCGATTACGAAGCCCGGCGTGCCGGGCTCGATCCGCAGCTGGTGCTGGCGGTGATCCAGCACGAGAGCGCATTCCGCAAGTACGCGATTTCGACCGCCGGGGCGCGCGGGTACATGCAGGTCATGCCGTTCTGGACGCGGCTGCTGCGCTCGCCCGAGAGCGACCTGTTCCACCTGCGCGTCAACCTGCGCTTCGGCTGCGTGATCCTGCGCCACTACCTCGACCTCGAAAGCGGCGACGTCTTTCGCGCGCTCGGCCGCTACAACGGCAGCCTCGGCCAGCCCGAATACCCGAGCGCCGTGATGGCGGCGTGGAACCGGAACTGGGTGTACGCGCCCCCCGCCGCGGCGACGAAGCTCGGCGCCGCCGCCGCGCCGACGACCGCGCGCTGACGGCGCTTCCGTGATCGCGAAGCCGGCGATCGCCCCCGCGGACGGCCCGCCGTCCCGCCGCGGCCGCTTCGCGCCTTCGCCGACCGGCCCGCTGCACTTCGGCTCGCTGCTCGCGGCGCTGGCCAGCTGCTGCGACGCGCGCCACGCCGGCGGGCAGTGGCTGGTCCGGATCGAGGACGTCGACGTTCCCCGGTCGCGCCCCGGCGCCGCCAGCGCGATCCTCGCCGCGCTCGAACGCTACGGCTTCGTCTGGGACGGCCCGGTGCTGCGCCAGAGCGAGCGCACGGCGCTGTATGCCGAGGCGCTGGACCGGCTGGTCGCCGCCGGCAACGCCTACCCCTGCGCGTGCACGAGGCGGGAACTCGAATCCGCCCCGCTCGGCGCCGGGGGAGAGCGCGTCTATCCCGGCACCTGCCGGAACGGCGTTCCCGCCGCGCACCGCGGGCGCGGCCAGCGTGCCTGGCGCGCGGCCGTGGGCGACGGAAGTTCACCCGTCGAGTACGTCGACCGCCTCGCCGGCCGGGTCGCACAGGACCTCGTCCGCGACGTAGGCGACTTCGTCGTGAAGCGCGCCGACGGCCTCTTCGCCTATCAGCTCGCAGTCGTCGTCGACGACGCGCAAGCGGGCATCACCGACGTCGTGCGCGGCGCCGATCTCGCCGCGTCGACCGCCCGCCAGGTGTTCCTGCAGCGGCGGCTGGGCTTCCCGACGCCGTCGTACCTGCACGTCCCCGTCGCCGTCGACGCGAGCGGGGTCAAGCTGTCGAAATCGACGCATGCCTGCGCGCTGCCCGACGATCCGCTGCCGGCGCTGCTCGCCGCGTGGCGGTTTCTCGGTCAGCCTCTGCCGTCCGGTTCGGCCGCGCCGGCGAGCGTGGCCGAATTCTGGGCGTTCGCCGTCGCCGCGTGGTCGCCGTCGCGGCTGCCGCCGGGGCCGACGCTTGTGGCGGCTGCGGCTTTCGATCCGCGGTCGACCGGGCCGGTATAATCGACGGTTTACCTGCGTCGGCCGCGCCTCCCCGGCCCGATCCGGCGCCGGTGCGGACCATCCCACGCCATGACCACGCTCGTCGCCGTTCGCAGGAACGACCAGATCGCCATCGCCGCCGACTCGCTGACCACGTTCGGCGACACGCGGCTGTCGGCGCAGTTCGACCGCACGCCGGACAAGATCCTTCGCTACCAGGACACCTACATCGGGCTGTGCGGCAGCGCCGCGCACCAGCTGGTGTTCCAGAGCCTGCTCACGCGCGAGCGCGACTTCGACTTCGCGTCCAAGGCGGGAATCTTCGAGACCTTCCGCAGGCTGCACCCGATCCTCAAGGAGCATCACTTCCTCAACCCGAAGGAAGAGGAGGACGATCCCTACGAGTCGACGCAGATGACCGCGCTGGTCGCCAACGAGCACGGCATCTTCGGCGTCTACTCGATGCGCGAGGTCTTCGAGTACTCGCGCTTCTGGGCGGTGGGCTCGGGGCGCGAATTCGCGCTCGGCGCGATGCACTCGCAATACGCGAAGCTGGACTCCGCCGCCGCCATCGCCGAGGCCGGCGTCGACGCCGGGGCGACGTTCGACCGGAATTCCGGGCTCCCCATGACGATCTACACCGTCGCGCTCAAGGCGGTGACGCCGTGACCGCAGCGCCCGGTCTGCCGCGCTTCGCCGACGCGCTGTCGCGCTTCGTGTTCGAGCACACCGCCGTGCGCGGCGCGCTCGCGAGCCTCGACGTCTGCTGCCGCGACATCCTGGCCTGCCACGCCTATCCGCCGGCGCTGCGCCGCGTGCTGGCCGAACTGCTTGCCGCCGCCGCGCTGCTCGCTTCGACGCTGAAATTCAACGGCAGCCTCATCGTCCAGCTGCGCGGCGACGGCCCCGTGCGCATGCTGGTCGTCGAGTGCGACGCCGCGCTCGCGCTGCGCGCCACCGCGCAGTGGCGCGACGATGCCGAGTCGCTGCCCGCCACCACCGACCTCGCGACGCTTGCGGGGAGCACGGCCCGTTCGCGGCTCGCGATCACGCTCGACCCGAAGGACGGCGGACCGCTCTACCAGGGCATCGTCGGCCTCGAAGCCGCGTCGGTGGCGACGCTGATCGAGCACTACCTGACGACGTCGGAGCAGATCGAGAGCCGGGTCGTGCTCGCGACCGACGGCGACCGCGCACGCGGCCTGCTGCTGCAGCGGCTGCCCGGTGCCGGCGCCGCCGACGACGCGGCCTGGGAGATCGCCGCCGCCGCCGCGTCGGCGATGACCAGCGCCGATCTCCTCGACGCTCCCGGCCCCGCCGCCTTGCTCGGCGCGCATTTTCCCGCGGCCGACATCCGGTTGTTCGAGCCGCGCGCCGCACACTTCGCCTGCGGCTGTTCCGAGACGCGGATCGGCAACGCGCTGCGGCTGCTCGGCCGCGCCGAAGTCGACGGCATCCTCGCCGAGCAGGGTCGCGTCGGCGCGACCTGCGAATTCTGCAACCGGCAGTACACGCTGACGGCAGCGCAAGCGCGCGCGCTCTTCGCCGACGATCCCCGGCCCGACGCCGGACTGCGCGCCGCGCCGGCCGGCGGATTGCCGCACTGACGCTCGTCCCCGTTCCCCCGGAGCCCGCATCGCATGAGCCTCTACGTCCCCCCGCACTTCTCGGCCGGCGACCGCGCCGCGATCGCCCGGCTGGTCGACGATCATCCGTTCGCGACGCTGATCACGCCGGCGCTGCCGGAGCCGCTGGTCACGCATCTGCCGCTGATCCACGTCGCCGACGGCGAGCCCCACGGCGCGCTGCTCGGGCATTTCGCCCGCGCGAACCCGCATTGGCAGGCGGCGGCCGTCGAGTCCATCGCCATCTTCCACGGCCCTCACGCCTACGTTTCGCCGTCGTGGTACGGCGAGCCCGCGGCGGCGGTGCCGACGTGGAACTACGCGGTCGTGCACGTGCACGGAACGATCGAACTCGCGCCGGATCCCGCCGAGACGCGGGAAGTCCTCGACCTCGTGATCGACCGCTTCGAGTCCGCGCGGCCGGCGCCGTGGCGCCCCGGCCTCGACCGCACCCGCCTCGACGCGATGCTGTCCGCGATCGTCGGCTTTCGTTTCAGGGTCAGACGCATCGACGCCAAGTTCAAGCTGTCGCAGAACAGGAGTGCCGACGACCGCAAGCGCGTCGCGGCCGGACTCGACGCGGAGCCGTACGCCGACGCCGCGGCGACGGCGGCGTGGATGCGCGCCTGCATGGCGACGACGCCGGATGGCAAGGCCTGAGCCCACGCCCGGGGGGCTCGACCCGGCGGGCGGCGCACCGCGGGTCCGTTTCGACAAGTGGCTGTGGGCGGCGCGCTTCTACCGGACGCGCGCGCTTGCCGCGCAGGCCATCGATGCCGGGCAGGCGCGCCTTGCCGACGAACGCGTCAAGCCGGCGCACGTCGTGCGCGTCGGCGATGCGGTGTCGGTGCGCAAGGACGGGGCGGCCTGGGACGTCGAGGTCACCGCACTGGCCGAGCGCCGGGGCTCGGCAACGCTGGCTGCGGCGCTGTATCGCGAATCGGCGGACAGCGCCGCGGCGCGCAGCGCGGAGCGCGAACGGCGCCGGGCCGCCGCGGCGACCGAGCCCCGGTTCACCGGCCGGCCGACCAAGCGCAACCGGCGCAAGCTCGCCGACTTCCTCGGCGAGCACTGAGCCCGCGCGGTTGCGCTGCGGCCGTCAGCAGAGCCGGAAAGCGGAAAGATCGAGCAGGAAGTCCGGCGACTGGTAGCCGCGCCAGATCGCGTAGGCCAGCAGCAGCGCGACCAGCAATCCGACGGTGTGCCAGACGACGCGCGACCAGCGCGGGCGCCGGGCTCCGCGCGGCATCGCCGCGGCGTTTTCGGGGCGATCCACGGGCCGAGCCACGGGCCGAGCCTACGCGCCGGCCCCGGCCCAAATGCCCGCCGCCGGCGGCGTCCGCCGTCGATCGGGTGCCGGGATCGAGGTGCCCATCAACGCGCGGGCGAGGCGCCGTCGCCTTCCTCGCGCAGCCGTTCCAGATAGCTGCGGTGGGTGGTGACCCAGACGACGGCCGGGACCACCGTCGGCAGGATCAACGACCCGAACTGGAACGCAAAGGCGATGAGTTCGCGCTGCCAGGCAGAGAAGCCGGTCTGCGAGGCGATCAGCGGACTCCCCGTGATCGCGACGTTTTTCAGGAAGTCCGCGAGCACGCCCCAGGTCACGAACGGAATGATCACGACGTAGCCGATGGCGAGCTTGCGCTGCCAGCCCGGCTCGCGCGCGGCGAGCACCAGCGCGGCGAAAAGGGGCAGGCCGAAGGCGTAGAGCAGCGCATTGACGTCGACCGCGATGGTGCCCGACGCGGCGAGTGCGGCGCCGGGCTTGAGCGTGGTCGCGAACGTGTACGTCGCGCCGGACTGCTCGACCGAACTGACGAGGCCGGGCAGGCCGACGCGCGCGATGCCCTGCGCGAGCAGTTTCGCCGGCCAGAGCAGCACCGGCGCCGTGAAGTACCAGACGGCAAAGGCGACCGGCAACCACGCGATCGCCTTCAGAACGAAGCGTGCCACCGGCCCCGACAGCGTCATCTCCGGGCGCCCGTCA
>CAIWHR010000453.1 GCA_903912485.1 uncultured beta proteobacterium
CGCGAGCAGCGCGCGCGCGGGTGCGGCCAGCGCGACGATCAGCGCGATCATCGCCGCCGCCAGCGGCAGCAGCGTCCAGCGCATGCCGGCGGCCGAGAAGGCGCGCAGGACCAGCGTCGTCGCGAAGGCGCCCAGCAGGTAGCCGTAGCCCGCGCCGAGCAGCCAGCGCGCGTCCGGCTGCGCGCGCCGCAGCGCGAGCACCATCAGCGCGCCGGCGAGCCAGGGCAGGGCCAGCGAGAGGGTCAGCGCGATCGCGTCGGTCATCGGATTCCCGGCGGGCGTTCAGCGGACGCGCAGCAGCGCGACGCCGTCGTCCTTGAATGCGATCTCGTCGACGGCCCGCCGCCGGCCGTCGGGCCACAGGAGCGCGCCGCCCGCGCGGTCGTAGGCGGCGCCGCGGAACGCCAGCAGCAGCACGTAGTCGCCGGCGTGGAAGTCTTCCGGATCGGACTGCCTGCGCCCGAACAGCTTCGACAGATAGTAGCCGTTCGCGCTATGCGGGTAGAGGAAGTACGCCGCACGCGCCTGCAGCCGCTCGTAATCGGAGAGCACCAGGACGCGGGCCGGCGCCGCGGGCAGCCTGGCCTTCAGTTCGGCCACCGCCGCGTACACCTGCCCGTCCTGCTCGGCGAGGAGCTTTTCCTCGCTGCTACGGCCGGCGAACAGCCGATGGGTCTCCTGCATCTGCGTCCACAGGTCGAGTTGCCAGCGGGCGTCGAGCAGCAGCCAGCCGCCGAGGAACAGCGCCCAGAACACGCGGGCGTCGAGCGGCCACTTGCGGCGGCGCGCCAGCGCCGCGTAGACGGCCGCCGCCAGCACCAGCGCCAGCGCCACGGCGGCCGGCAGCGACAGGTGATGGTCGCGCTCGGCGTCGAACGGGGGCGCGCGCATCCGGCCGCTGTCGGGATGGCGGTTGGCCCACTGCTCGAGGACCTCGCGTGCCGCCGACGTCAGCGATATCCCCGGGACCGTCACTCCCTGCACCACCAGCGGCCTCGGCAGCGGGGCGCGGACCACCAGCGCCAGCCCCACGACGTTCCCGTTCCATCCCTCGGCGGCAGACAGATCCAGCGGCGCGACGCCTCCCTCCTGCCACTCGAGCGGCTGGACGAACGTGCGCGCCGGGCGTTCGCGCGTGCTCCAGGCCAACGCGAGCTGCGGCCGCTGGTCGCCGTTGGGCAGGATTTTCCAGTCGACCCGGGGGTAGCGCCTGGCCTCGAAAGGCGCGACGCGCGCCGAAACGATGGCGGTGCCGGAGCCGTCCAGGCCGTCGATCACCAGCGCGCCCGCCGCCTCGCCGGCGTGACCGCGGGCGACCTGAAACGCGCTCGCCGGAACGGAGATCGACGGCGGCCCGTCGAGCCAGTTGCCCCGCGCCAGCGCGCCGACCAGGACCAGCGCGATCAGGCCGAAGCACGCGGCGAACAGCCAGCCGGCGACCGACCACCACGCCGGCGCCGGGACGGGGGGGCTGGCGGCGTTCACCCGGCCGGCCCCGGTGGTGCCGACGGCATCCGCGCCCGGCCGCCGCTTGCGCGCAGTCCGGCGGGGCAGGCCGTGCGCGGCCCGGGCGCGGCGCCCGCGAACGCCGCGGCGGCAGCCGGAACGAGGGCGCAGATGGGGAGCGGGAGCGTGGCGGGGAGTTCCATGACGACGCCCATCCTGCCAGCGGCGCCGCGGACGCGCAACGGCTTGCCGACGGCCGCGCGAAATTCGTCGACGCCGCCCCGTGCCGGCTCGGCGCCACGCGGTGCGCGAGCCGCGGCCGGATTGACGCGCGAAATCGGTACTGGTAAACGTCGATGCTGACGGTGATCATGACAGAACAACGAAAAACCGCAGTGATCATCGGCGCCGGCCCGGCCGGCCTCACCGCCGCGCTGCAGCTGCTGCGGGACACGGGCGTTCGCCCCGTCGTGGTCGAAGCCTCGGCCGAGATCGGCGGCATATCGCGGACCGTCGATTTCAACGGCTACCGGATGGACATCGGCGGCCACCGCTTCTTCTCCAAGTCGGACTGGGTGATGGACTGGTGGCAGGAGATCCTGCCGCTCGAGCGCACGGGGTCGGCCGGCGGCGGGCGGGTCACGATCAGCTACCGGAACCGTCAGCGCGACGTCGAAGTGCCCGCCGCCGGCGCGCCGGCGCACGCCGACCCGGGGCAGGTGATGCTGGTGCGCAACCGGCTGTCGCGCATCTATTTCCGGCGCCGGTTCTTCGACTACCCGATCAAGCTCAACCTGCGCACGGTGGCCAATCTCGGGATGGTCCGCTGCGTGAAGGCGGGCGCGAGCTACGCCTGGTCGTCGTTCTTCCCGCGGCGGCACGAGCGGACGCTCGAGGATTTCCTGGTCAACCGCTTTGGTGGCGAGCTCTATCGGACCTTCTTCAAGTCGTACACGGAGAAGGTCTGGGGCGTCGCTTGCACCGAGATCAGCGCCGACTGGGGCGCGCAGCGGATCAAGGGGCTGTCGCTGACGAGCGCCGTGCTCAACGCGCTGCGCCGGTCGGTCGCTCCGGCGCCGGCGTCGACGCGCGGGACGCAGACCAGCCTCGCCGAATTCTTTCTCTATCCGCGGCTGGGTCCGGGGCAGCTGTGGGAGGCGGTGGCCGAGCGCGTGCGCCGGGGCGGCGGCGAGATCCGCCTGCGCCACGCGGTCGAGCGCATCGACGTGACCGAGGGCCGCGTCACCGGCGTCGGCGTGCGCGACGCCGCGACCGGAGCGGTGTCGACGCTCGCCGCCGACTACGTGATCTCGACCATGCCGGTGAAGGACCTGGTCGCGGGCTTCGACCCTCCCGCGCCTGCCGACGTGGCGCGCATCGCCCGCGAGCTGCCGTATCGGGACTTCATCACCGTCGGCGTCATCGTCGACCGCGTGCGCGGGGGCGCCGCGCCCGAAGCGATGCTGCCCGACAACTGGATCTACATCCAGGAGCCCGACGTTCGCCTCGGCCGGCTGCAGATCTTCAACAACTGGAGCCCGGCGCTGGTGCCCGACGCGACCAAGGTCTGGCTTGGCCTCGAGTACTTCTGCGCCGAGGGCGACGAGCTGTGGCGGCTGTCGGACGCCGACATGCAGGCGCTGGCGGTGCGCGAGCTGGCGCAGATCGGGCTGGTCGATCCCGCGGCCGTCGTCGCCGCGACGGTGATACGCGTGCCCAAGGCGTATCCCGCGTATTTCGGCGCCTACGCGCAATTCGACACGGTGCGCGCGTACGTCGACGCGATCCCGAACCTGTTCCTGATCGGCCGCAACGGCATGCACCGGTACAACAACCAGGATCACTCGATGCTGACGGCGAAGGCGGCCGTCGACAACATCGCCGCGGGGCGCCTGGACAAGCGCAACATCTGGGACGTCAACGTCGACGACGCCTACCACGAGAGCGACGACTGAACGCAGCGCGATCGTTGTGTTACGATTTTCAATCCCACCGGGCGCCCGTAGCTCATCTGGATAGAGCACCGGCCTTCTAAGCCGGCGGTAACAGGTTCGAGTCCTGTCGGGCGCGCCAATCCGGTTCCCTGTCCCGCGCGACCCGCGTTCGCGCCGGCGCCGCAGGGGTCGGCACCCGCTCCGGCGGTCAATACCCGAAGTGCCGCATCGTCTGGTAGAACGCCAGGCTCACGCCCCACGCGAGCGCCAGTCCCCAGGCCAGCGAGACCAGCGCGAAGCGGTTGCTGTTCGATTCGGCCCGCAGCGTCGCGATCGTCGACAGGCAAGGCGTGTAGATCAGCGTGAACAGCATGAAGCTGTACGCCTGCACCCAGTCGAAGCTCGCGTGCAGGTGCGTCGCCAGCGCCTGGCCTTCGAGGCCGAAGATCACGGCGAAGGCGCCGATCATCACTTCCTTGGCGATGAAGCCGAAGATCAGCGCCAGCGTCAGCTGCTGGTCGATGCCCAGCGGCGACAGCAGCGGCTCGAAGGCGTGGCCCAGCATTCCCGCCAGCGTGCCGGCGCTGCCCGGCGGGACCGAAGACGGCAGGTGCGTCAGCAGCCAGATCAGCACCACGCCGATGACGATGAACTTGGTCGCCCGATGGAGGAAGTGGCGGACTTCCTGCCACGCGCGCAGCCCGATCTGGCGCGCGGTCGGCAGCCGGTACGGCGGCAGCTCGATCACGAACGGCTCGTCGCTGCGGTAGCTGCGGCGGAAGACGAGCGCGGTCAGGATCGCCGCGCCGAAGCTCGCGAGGTACAGCGAGAAGATCACCCACGGCGCCTGCTGCACGGTGAAGATCGCGCCGGCGAGGAACATGAACACCTGCAGCCGCGCCGAGCACAGCGACACCGGGATCACCAGCATCGTCAGCAGGCGCAGCGGGCGCGAGCGCATGATCCGCGTCCCCATCGCCGCGGGCACGTTGCAGCCGAAGCCCAGCAGCATCATCACGAAGCCGCGGCCGTCGAGGCCGAGCCGCGACATCAGCGCGTCGGTGAGGAAGGCGGCGCGCGACAGGTAGCCCGAGTCCTCGACCACCGCCATGAACAGGAAGAAGAGGACGATCAGCGGCACGAACGCCGCCACCGTGACCAGGCCGCCGTAGACGCCGTCGAGCAGGAAGCCGGAGAGGAGCACCGGCAGTCCGGCGAACAGCGGCACCAGCGCCGCGCCCTTGAACCACTCGAACACCCGGTTCAGGCCCTGCTGCATCGGCTCGCCCAGGTGGAACACGCCCTGGAACACGAGGAACATCAGCAGGAAGAAGATCGGAATCCCCAGCCACGGGTGCAGCAGCACCGCGTCGATGCGGTCGCTGACGTGCGCGGGCAGCCGCTCGGGAATGTCGACCGCTGCGCCGATCACAGACGCCGCGTCGTTCTCGATGCGGTCGACTTCGGCGAGCCTGGACCGGATCGCGTCGGTGCTCGCGGGCACCGACGTCGCGAGCGCGCGCGCCATCGCCGCCATCGCCTCGGGTTGCCCGTGTCCGTACTTGGCCGACACCAGCGTCACCGGCATGCCCAGGAGCTCCGCCATCTTCGCCGTGTCGATGCGGATGCCGAACTGCTTCGCTTCGTCGGCCATGTTGAGCAGCAGCACCGACGGCAGGCCGAGCCGCGCGACCTCGATCGCCAGCGCCAGCTGGCGGTCGACCTGCACGGCGTTGAGCACGATCGCAACCAGGTCGATCGGAGCGGTCTCGAGCAGCTGGCGCACGACGCGTTCGTCGTCGGAGAAGCCGTGGACGTCGTAGATGCCGGGCAGGTCGACGAGCTCGACCATGTCGCCGCCGAGCAGGATCTTCGCCGTCAGCAGGTCGACGGTGATGCCCGGCCAGTTGCCGACGCGGGCGGACGCGCCGGTCACACGATTGAAGAAAGTCGACTTGCCCGTGTTGGGCATGCCGATCAGCGCGACGCGTTTCATGCCGCCAGACTAACGCTTTACGTCGATCTGCGCGGCCTGTTTGCGGCGAAGGATGACGTCCGTCGTGCCGAGGCGAACGTGCAGCGGGCCGGAAAACGCGCCCTCGCGGATCAGTTCGACGCGGCGGCCGATGCGAAAGCCGAGTGCGGCGAGGCGCTGGCGCAGGCCGGCGTCGGCGTGGATCGCGGCGACGGTGGCCGCGTCGCCGGGGCGGAGGTCGAGGAGGGGGGTCATGAGCAACTAATCGAGAATAATTCGCATTATCCCACGTTGGCCGGCGCGGCGCAAGTGCGGCGTGCCGCCGCCGCGAATGGGCGGTGGGCGGGGGCGCTGCCGGCGGTCGATCCGCGGCGCGGAAGCGCACGCCGACCGGCCGAACGCAACGCGGCGAAACGGCCAAGGCAAAACTCGGCTAGAATGCGCGGATGCACGACCGGGTCGAGCGCTCGATGCGTCCGACGCAGCACGGTCGTGTTGCGGTTCCGTGGTGGCTGTAGCTCAGCTGGTAGAGTCCCGGATTGTGATTCCGGTTGTCGTGGGTTCGAGCCCCATCAGCCACCCCAAAAAACAAGGGGTTAGAGGGTAATTTTCCTCTAACCCCTTCTTCTTTCCCATGACGCAGGCGCCATGTAGGCTGTTTGCGGCACTCCCGCTCGGCCTCTACTTCGCTATTCCGACCCGAAGCTCGTCGCGTCCTGCGCTGCGGTACAGGTCCAGTTCGACGCCCGCCAGCTCAGGCACCGTAGCGTATTGCACCGTCCCGTTCTTCCAGAACCGCGTCACGGCCACGCCGCGGCAGCGATCGACTCCGCATCGCCGCGCTCGCGCACGCCGCCCTTGGCCAGCGGTGGCGGTGTCTTGCCGTCGACGAACTGGACGAACTTGTCCCAGGCGGCGTGAAGCTCGACCCGGCGCTTCGGGTCCCGGGCGACCGGGAAGAGGATTCCCTCCTGGCCGCCTCCGGACGCAGACGACGTCTAAGCACTTCGTACGAAGTACTATGATCTGCGACCGGAGGATGGTGTTGTCGCGGCGGGGCCGGTGCCCGACAGTGTCGCGATGAATTCATGGTCCTGTCCACACGCATGTCACCCCAAGCGGGCACGCAAGCGCCCTGAAGCAGCGCGAACTCACCTCGAACTCACCTGTTTGCGTATCCGCCTTCGCGGAACCTATACTGCGCCGACGAGCAATTCGTTCCGGCGTCCGTGGGCCCCAGCCACGAACGGGAGATGTGATGAAAGCCGTTCGCTGCATCATCGTTGTCTTGGTCGGGCTTGCCGGTGTGCTGCCGCTGCCGGCGTTCGGAGCGCCCGTTGAGACAGGCACCATCTCGAATTCGAGCCAAACCGGGCCGTTCAATGCCCTGGTGATACTCATGGAAGATGTGCTTGGTCCCGGGACGATTTTCATCGGCGATCGCACCGGATGCCTTCTGGTGCCGCCTCCCACGTTGGCAAATTGCAGCCCGCCCAGTACGCCGGGGTACCCGTACTATTCATGTTCTGGCACGTTCACCTTAGCTGGGTGCGGCGGCGGGACGCAGTTCGAAGTGCTCGCCGGCACCACCAATGTCAACGTACATTCCCAGACCGTCGTCGCCGTTGCCCCCACAGCAACGCAGCCCGTACCGCTGTCACCTTGGGTGCCGCTCGCCAGCGTCGCCGCTGTGCTGCTCATGATGCTGGTGCGTCGGCGCCAGAGCCTGCGCGGCTGACTGGCTCCCCGAGGACGCGCGATGCCCCGACCTCTCGGTGTTCTGCTGATCGCCGTCGCAGCGCTGCTGTTCGGTACGTATGCCTGGTTCGGCGTCGTGTGGCTGCTCTCGGCAGTCGCGAGACTGACCGACGCTCCTGCGCTCCAGGTCGCGATGTTCGTGCTGGCGCCGCACATGGCGGGCTGGCTCGTCGCCCTTGCACTGAGCGTGATCGCCTTTGCCTTGGGTCTCTGGCTTGCCCGAAGGCATCGTCTCGCCTGGCTCGGGTTCGTCGGGGATCGCCGGTGATGCTGCGCCCCCCGCCCGCCGTCGAGTTCTACAGCGACGAGAACTGCTACATCGTTGAACTCAGCAACGGCTGCAGCGACGAAGCCTGCTCGATCGCACGCGCGAGGGTCCTGCCCGGCGCGACGACCCGCTGGCATGCGCTTCAGGGAACCGTCGAACGCTACGTGATCCTTGCCGGTGAAGGCGTGGTGGAGATCGCCGGCGACCCGCCGACACCCGTGCGCGCACTCGACGTGGCGGTGATCCCGGCCGGTGTGCCGCAGCGCATCACCAATACCGGACAATCCGATCTCGTCTTCCTGTGCGTTTGTACACCGCGGTTCGAGTCGGACCATTACGTTCCGATGGCGGCACCGTGAGTTCAGCGCGTCAGCGCCAGTCGTCGGCGCCGGCAGCGCGGCCGCGAGGGAATTCGGACCGGGGTGGCGAGAGCGGCGCCGCCCGGGCGCGCGTGCACTTCTGTCGCCCGGGCACCGACCGTGCGTTCCACCGCGATTCCGATCTGGTGCAATGTCTTGAAGAACCATTGCGTTTACGCTGGCTGGTCACGCCCTGTCGGGCACGAACCCGGGAGAACAAGGATGCAGACGATCAAGGGACGGTGTTTGTTTGTTGCAAGAATCCTGATATTCGCGCTTGTCGCTGTGGGAGCCATCGGCAACTCGTGGGCGACATCCGAGAATACCGATGTCTCGGACATCTGGTGGAGTCCCGCCGAAGGGGGCTGGGGGATGCAATTGGTCAACACCGGCTCGTTCGTCTTCGCCACGGTGTTCATCTACGGCACCGATGGAAAGCCGACCTGGATAACGGGCGAGTTGGGCAAGACCGGCGCGGAGCCCGACACGTTTGCCGGTGCCGCGTACGTGAATGCCGGGTCGTACTTTGGCGGCCCGTGGAATCCGGCTGCAGCCACCTACCGGCAGGTGGGAACGATGACTTTCGTCCTGAATTCGGTGAATGCCGGGCAACTCACCTATTCGGTGGACGGCGTCGTCGTGAACAAATCGGTTCAACGCCAGCTTCTGACGCACGACGACTATGCCGGCGACTACAAGGCGTACTTGACGGAAACCGCCACGGGCTGCTCGACCCCGCCAAGTTCCGTTTCGGTCACGCTGCCGGTAGAGATGCACATCGTGCAGAACGGGACTGTCATGTCGCAGGTCTGGAAGATTGACGGCGAAACCGTCACCTTCACCGGGGCGTATGCGCAGGTCGGGCGGATGGGAAGGTTCGACTCGACCTGGACCAGTTCGCTCGGCGGGTCCGGCACCATGTCGATGGTCCAGATGACCAATGAGCCGTACATGTTCATGGCCCGATTCAGCCTGCAGAACAATGTCCCCGGTTGCCAACAGATCGGGGAGCTGGTCGGCGTGATCCCGCGATGAACCTTGTCGCTCATCGCGTCCGTCGCACGAGATTCGCACGACGCGCCGAAGCCTGACGTCACTACCCGCGCTCGCGTCTGCTCGCCCATCCACATCACATCGGCGACGTCGCCGTTCAGTATGGCAGTGCCCGTTGCCGGGAGTTGCTTCACCATCCCCGCCTTCCTGGTGCGCGTCACATCGAGCGCGCCAAGACAGCTCTGTTGCTCGCCGTCGATCGAAGTGACAACGGTCACGTCTGGACAGGCGATCTCTCGGGTCAGGTCTTCACGGCCGATCGCTCGACCGCTTGATTGTCGCTGACGGCCTGCTGTCCTTCTAACAGCAGGCCTCTTCGCTGCAGCTGCCATTCATCGCTCTGCTCAAGCAGAAGCGCCCCGACGGGACAGGCGATCGCAGCGTCGTTGGGAAAGATGTCGACGGGTTTGGTATGCCGTTTGATCTCGACGGTGAAGCGCTCCAGCGGATTGGCCCACCGTCCGCGACGCGTCCAGTCACCCCAGAGGTCCAAGCCGGGGGGGGCGATGGCTCAGGACTGTGACAACGCCGTCGACGTCGTCACCGCTGCCAGGGCTACCAGACGCGGCGCCGGCACGCGGGGGGCTACGCCGCTACCAGGCCCCACGGGGCGATCGTGGCGCGACGGCTGCGGGTTGCCCGAGGCGCTGGTTCGCGCCGCCGGCTCACACCGTGCCGTCGACACCGCGCATCAACGGACGATACCTCGCGCTGACGCGGCCGCAGTCTCCTCGGGGTGCTCGGAAGTCCCCGAACGCTGCCGCCGCGGTCGAGCCTAGGTGCAGCCGTTACCCCACAGCGAGGTCAGGCGCGACAACGGCATGCTGCCCGACGTGAAGTTCGGCGTGCTCGTCGTCCACGACATCGTTCCGCTGTTGCACCCGGTGAACGCGATCGTCACGCTGCCCCAAGGCACCTCGGCGATCGCGGCCGGGTCGAACAGCGGAGGGAACTTGCCGCCGTTCACGACGAATGCGTCGGTGAAGCTGACCGTGTTGCCGCCGACGGTCCCGATCCCGCAGATCCACGCCCGGTTGCCGACGAGGTCGAAGGTGAACCAGCACATCCACGCGCTGGTCGCATTCAGGAATTCGAGCGTGATCCCGTGCCCGGACTGGCCGGGGTTGAACCACGATGCCGACATCGACGGCCCGACCGCGAAAGGCGTCGTGTTCGGAAGCGAACTCGCCGGGACGCAGATCGCGCCGAACTTGAACGTGGTGCTGCCGCTGGCGTAGCTGCGGTAGGCTCCATCGAGCCCCGTCGGGCCGGGTTGCGTGCCGTCGTCGCGCGCCGACGGATAGTAGGGAGCCGACGGGTAGACCGGGGTCGAGGACAGCAGCACCTCGGTCATCACGTTCGAGGGATCGCCGCCGCCGCCGAGCGCGTACTGGTTCGCCGGGCAGCTGACCGTCGTGGCGTCGCCGGTGCCGCCGGCCGCGACGCCGAACGTCGCCGAGTTGACCAGCGTCACGTCGGTCAGCGGGGCGCAGATCGCCGCCACCTTGACGACGCTCGCCGGGCCGACGTTGCGGGCGAAACCCGACCACCCGACCGGCGCGGCAAGCGTGCCCGCCGGCAGCGTGGAGAGGTAGCCTCTGATGCCGCCGACGCCGCGCGGCGAGTTGGACGTCACCGTCATCGTCGACGGATTGGCGACATCGACGCCGCCGCCGATCGCCGTGGTTCCCGCGGGGCAGTCCGGAATCGCGCCGCCGAAGCTCGGGTCGGCCGCGGTTCCGGCCGACGCGGTGGCCGACGCGACGATGGCGACGGCCGACGGAAGTTGCGCGCAGACGGTGGTCACGGTGGCCGATCGCGACACGGTCGTGCTGAGGTTGCGCACCGCGGCCATCCACCCGGTCGGCGCGGACTGCGTGCCGACAAGCGCCGTCACCAGGTTCTCGGCGGTGGCGCCGAACGTCGGTGCGAGCCGCACGACCTCGAGATCGTTCGACGTGCTGTCGAGGCCGCCGGAGACCGCCACGTAGCCGGACGGGCACTCGACGAACAGGCTCGTCGGGGATGCCAGCGCGGCGGCCGAGGGCACGCTCTGCGTGTGCTGGATGGTCACGACCGGAGCTCCCTCCGCCAGCGCCGGGGCGGCGCTGGCCGCGACCATCAGGCCCGCTGCCAGGAACCGCGACACGATCGATTGTTTCATGCGTTTGCTCCTTCTCGTCGTCTGCAGGGGAACCCTCGCTCTTCGCGTCCGGACGGTTGCGCTCGGTGCCGGATTGTGTATGTTATCGCCAAACGACGCCGCCACAAACCCGGCGCAGCGGGTGCCGCCTCCGCGCGCCGGAAGGCGTGCAGGAACCGCGCCGCTCTCGTCCGAACGAGCAAAGACCAGCAGAACCCCAGGAAGCCCTGGCGGCGTGGATCCAATGCTTGAATGGAAGGACGGACAACCCTATTCGAATCGCTACGGCGATGTGTACCACTGCGCCGATTCCGGCATGGAGGAACCGCGCCACGTCTTCCTCCGGGGCAATCGCCTGGCCGAGCGATTCGCGCTTCTGTCCGAGGGCCAGAGCTTCTGCATCGCCGAGACGGGCTTCGGCACCGGGTTGCATTTCCTCTGCGCATCGCAGTTGTTCGGGCAGGTCGCCCTGGACGGGACGACTCTGGACTTCTTCAGCGTCGAGAAGTTTCCGTTGAGCGATGACGACTTGCGCGCGACGCTGGCGCAGTGGGGCGAACTGCGCGCACCGGCGGCGGTGCTGCTGGCACGCTGGCGTCGCCGCGTGCCCGGCTGGAATCGCTGGAGTCTTGCCGGTGGGCGAGTGCGCCTCACGTTGGCGCTCTGCGATGTCGCCGAGGCGCTGCCGCAATTGCCGGCGAGTTCCGTCGATGCGTGGTTCCTGGACGGCTTTGCTCCGGCGAAGAATCCGGAAATGTGGTCGGACGCCGTCCTTCGGTCCGTCGCGCGCGCTTGCGGCGACGGCGCCACCTTCGCCTCCTACACCAGCGCCGGCTGGGTGCGGCGCGGGCTCCAGCAGGCGGGATTTTCCGTGCAAAGGACGCCGGGGTTCGGTCGCAAGCGCGAGATGGTGTGCTACGCGCTTTCGGCGAAGCGGTTCTCGCCGTTCGCCCACTTTCCGCTGACGCCCGTGCGCGGGCAGATCACCGCGGTGCCCGCGACCGCGGCGAGCCGGGCGCTGCAAGCGGTGGTGTGCGGCGACGGGTATTGCGCGCCGGCAGCGGACGGCGCGCACGTCATCGGCGCAACGCATGCCTTTGGAGACGAAGCGGATGATCTGCGCATGACCGACCACGCAGAAAACCTGGCGCGGTTGGCGGCATATGCGCCGGCGTTGCATCGCGCGCTGGGCGATGTGAATGCGGAGCACCTGACCGGCAGGGCATCGGTGCGCTGCTCTGCACCGGGCGCGATGCCGCTGGTGGGGATGGTGCAGGAGGGGCTCCATTGCAGCCTCGGGCACGGCACCCGCGGATTGATCACCGCCGGACTGGCAGGCGAGCTGCTGGCGGCGCAGATCTGCGGGCAGTTGCCACCGCTGCCCGAAGCCATCCTCTCGGCACTTGCGCCCGTGCCGAGACTTCCAGGAAGGCGACAAGCGACGGAGTCCGGCTGATCCGGTACCCTAGCGTCGGGCCGGAGCGGCGGGGACCGTCCTTCGGCAACGGAAGACCCAGATGCGCGCGGGCGCAGACAGGAGCAATCGGGTAGATCATGGACGAAGATTTTTCCAGCGCTCTGGCGACACTTCAGGCCATCATCGGTCACCTTCCGGTGCCAATGATCCTCTTCGACGCGAAGCTCGAACAAGGCGTCGGGAATGACCGGTTCGGGGCGATCTACCTTGGCGGACAGCTCGGCGGCGACGAGATCAGGGAATTCGTCCGCGAGTCGGGCCCGGGCTGGGTTCCGCTGGCGCTCGCGCGTCGCGACGGCGATGCGCGCACCGCGCGGGGCCATGTCCTTGCCGTCTCCGAAGGCGTCCTCGTCGTCATCGACGAAACGGTTTGCCAACCGGCAGCCGCGGAAAGCGAAGTCCGGCAGCAGCGCATTGCCGAATTGGAGAACCTCAGCGCGGCAGACCACCTGACCGGCGCCTGGAGCAGGGCCCAGTTTGGTCAGATGGCGCCCGTCGAAGCGGACCCTGGCCACGAACCCGGCGAGCAGCTGACTCTGGTCTTTTTCGACATCGACCGCTTCGAACGCATCGGCGACGACCACGGCCACTCGGTGGGTGACGCGGTGCTGAAGGAGTTCATCGCCAGGATTCGCGGGCGGCTGCGGGCCGCGGATTCGTTGTTTCGCTGGGTTGACGGAGAGTTCGTCGTGTTGGCGACGACGACCGGCCATCGCGGCGGCGCGGTGCTCGCCGAAGGCCTGCGCGCGATCGTGGCGGCCGAGCCGTTCGCAGCCGTCGTGCCGGTGACCGTGAGCCTTGGCGTTGCCGATTACGTCGAGGGCGAGGGTGCAGCGCGCTGGTTTCGCCGCACCGGGGAGTCACTGCACATGGCGAAGTCCGGCGGCGGCAACCAGGTCAGCGTCGATTGCCGGGGAGCCTCGGATCTCGACGCCGAGCGGTCGGAGCGAGGCGTCATGCGCCTCAACTGGCTGGAAGCCTACGAGTGCGGCGAGCCGACAATCGACGATGAGCACAGGCAGCTGTTCGCGCTCGGCAACGCGCTGCTTGCTACGGGCATGAAGCCGGGGGCCAGCGTCGATTCCTGGCGACCCGCGGCGGACGCGCTGCTTGCCCACGTCGTGAGCCATTTCGAGCACGAGGAAGACATTCTCGCGCGCCACGGCTACCCGAAGCTCGACGAACACATGCGGGAGCACGCGTCGCTGGTGCAGCAGGCGCAGGGCCTCGCGGCGGCTGTCGGCGGGGGTGAGAGCGCGGCCAGCGACTTCCTGAATTTTCTGGCGCAGGACCTGGTCGCCCGGCACCTGTTCTCGGCGGACCAGCAGTTCTGTCCACTGTTCCGCCCGGCCGGCGACGGCGCCGGGCACCGCGGCGTAAGCGCCGGCCCGGGTCGCGAAGGGGAAATGCGATGAAGCAGCGAACACCGTCGCGGCGGGCTTCGCCCCGACGCAGCGCGATCAGGCACTCGTTTCCGCCTGGTGTCCAATGAAGCACTTGGCCGACAAGCTTGCCGTGTGCAAGGTCGGTGAAGACGCGGACATCAAGATCTCGAATACCCGGGATGAAGTTCTTTCCAGGATCAGCTTGACCTGCGGAAGGTCCGCCAGAGTTGCGATCAACGGGATTGATGTCCTGAATTCGAGTCTCGAAATCTATCTTGCAGACAGCTGCGAGTTGACGATCGATGCGGGCCAGTTGATGAACGGCCCGGTCCGAATCTATCAACATGAGCCCACGAGGGTGTTTATCGGGGAGCGGTGCCTGTTCGGGGGCGTGGATATCTGGTCGAGCGACATGCACTCGATCATCGACGTCGAGACCGGGCAGAGGGTCAATCGAGCACGTGACATACGCATAGGCGCGCGAGTCTGGCTTGGAGAAGAAGCCCTTGTCCTCAAGGGAAGCGTCATCGGCCATGACTGCGTTGTCAGCGCCCGCGCCGTCGTGACCGAAGGCACTTATCCGCCGCACTGCATACTCGCCGGCGTTCCCGCACGCGTGATCAGGACCGCGATCACGTGGGATTCGCGGTTGCTCTGATGAATCGAGTCGACCACCTCACCGCATCACGGAAGACCTGCGGCGGACAGCTGTTGACGGACCACCCGCCGTTCGGATTGGTCGACGTGTACGCGGCGACGATCCCGACCTGCCGTCACCAGCCGACGCTTCACGTCCCCTACCAGGAGACCGTCCTGCGCATCAGCGACGGGCTCCCGAAGATGAAGGACATGCCCAAGGAGATGGGCGGGTCGGGCGAGCTGCTCCCGGAATAGCCGGCACAGGGCCCCGCGCGACCCGAGGTGCCCGCGGGGCGATCGCCGGATCGGCGTCAGCGGCCGGGAGCAAGTGCGCGCCGTGCCTGCTGTTCGGGCGCCGGAACGACATAGGCCATGGTCTGGCGCTGTTGCAGCAGCATTTCCAGGCCGCTGAGACCATAGCCGACGTAGATCTCCGTGCCGCCGGGCAGGGACGCGGTGTGCACGTGGAAGGTCTTCGACGCCTCAAGCGGACCGCGATAGACCGGCAGCAGGATGTCGAGCGCCGACACCGGTGACCACCTGCCGAAGGCCCATTGCCATGCCTTGCGGTCGGGGGTGAGCGCGTAGATGTACATCCCGCCGTTGTGCCGGCTGTGAACCGGTTCAGAGACCACGATGGTCAGGCTCACCGCATCGACCGGTCCGGTCGACCCTTGCTGCTGCGCCGTCGCATTCAGCATCGCCGTCACGTCCTGCCCGAATTCGTACCTGGCATAGATCGGATCGGTCGGCAGCGGATCGGCCAGAATGCCCGCGCCATGCGGCCTGGTGAAATCAACGTCCTTGATGACGATCTTGCGGTAGCTCTGGTTGTTGTTGCCCTTGAAATAGAGGATGCGGTTGCGGTGGTCCCGGATCAGCACCGGGCCGGTGTAGTCGTCGACCGCGATGTCTTCGCGGTTGGTGCCGTAGACCACGTCGACGTTGTTGATCAGGTGCGCTGCGACCTGCACCGCATCGGCGGGGCTGTCACCGCGAGCCATGCCGGCGTACTGGCGCAGCTTGGCCAGGCGCACAAAGCGCCCCTGCATCGTGCTGTCGCCCGGAATGGGGAACATGCCTTCCTCGGGCGTCGCGTCGTTGTACTTCTGCTGCCTGAGGTTGGCCAGCTGCTCCGGATAGGGGGGATCGTTGGTCAGGATTCCGCCGATGTCGTCGACCATCGGACCGTCGTAGATCTGCTGCGACTTGCCGGTCCACTCGATGATCAGCGACTTGCCGGTGGCGTCGCGAACCACGACGTGCAGCGGCACATACCGGAAGAGGGGCGGACCCCAGATCTGGACATAGCCTGCGTCCGCCTGATTGGTCAGCGCCGACTTGACTTCGGCTACCGTCGCAAAGTTGCCGAGGAAGTAATTCACGGCATCGAAAAACGAGAGCGACTGGCTGGCCACCTTCGGAATGGCCTCCGGATAGTCGGCGGCCTCCAGCCACAGGAAAGCCGCCGAAAAGCCGGTCTCGTTCATGCCGTCCATGTTGACCACCCGGCCATCGAGCAGCTTGGTGATGCTCTTCAGCGCATTCATGCCCACGAACCCGTACTTGTTGCGCCACTCCTTGCCGTTGCCGAGACCCTGCCAGTCGGAATGCCACACGCGATGGCGCTCGTACGCCTGCAGCGTGACCTCGGTGATGATCGTCTGGTCCACCAGCGGAAAGTCCAGCGTTCGGGCCGACACCACCTGGCCGGTGAGGCGATCCGGGGGCACGAGGACATCCGAGCAGGCCATGCTGTCGGCCGCCAGAAGCCCCACGGCGCCCAGAGCGGCGGCCAGGGTCTTGCGGGCATGGGACGCGAATGGGGAACGGTTCCTGGCGAACACGGCAATGCTCCTGGTCGGAAAGGGCGGGCTCTTCGAGCGGTCACGGCCGAAGTGGCGAATCCGGGTCGAAGGCGGGCCTCAGCCTATTAGACGCCGATGACGGGGGCATCGTTTGCGGGAGATCAAGCTGGCGCTCGCGCCGGCAGGCCGAGGGGGCGTGGGCGCCCGCCGCCGGCGGCGCCGGCCGCGCGCTGGCGGCGGCGTCCGGGCCACGTGCGACGCTTCCCGCGGTGAGCCGTCGCGAGGCGGGATTTGCTTTTCTTGCGACGAACATGCCGTCCGCAAACTCGACGCGGCAGCGCAAGCTGCGTCGACGCAGAAAGCCGCCTTCGGCAGCGACGGTCGTTCGGCAACAGGACACTCAGCGAGACCGTTTGCGAACCGGCAGCCGCGGAAGACGAAGTTCAGCAGCAGCGCGTTGCCGAATTGGAGAACTTGAGCGCGGCGAACCACCTGACCGGCGCCTGGAGCAGGGCCCAGTTTGGCCGGATGGCGCCAGTCGAAGCGGACCCGGTCGAACGGCTCGGCGAACAGTCGACTCTGATCCTTTTCGACATCGACCACTTCAAGCGCATCAGCGATGACCGCGGTCACTCGGTGGGCGAAGCGGTGCTGAAGGAGTTCATCGCCAGGATTCGCGAGCGGCTGCGGGACGCGGATTCGCTGTTTCGCTGGGTTGACGGAGGGTTCGCCGCACCGGCGAGGCACTGCACATGGCGAAGTCCGGTGGCGGCAACCGGGTCAGCGTCGATGACCGGGGGACATCGGATCCCGACGGCGCGCGGGGCAGCACGACGATGCGCGCCTCCGACGTGGCCTGACCATTGTTCGCAGGCACGGCGGATATGAGAACGGCGGCGCGGCCCGCGCCGTCCGGCGCGGCCCGACGCGTCAGGCGGGCCGCGGGAACTGCGCCTTCA
>CAIWHR010000454.1 GCA_903912485.1 uncultured beta proteobacterium
CGGCCGGTGCCGCCGCCGCGAGCGGGGGCGCCGACCTCGCGGCAGCGCTGGCCGACGTCGAGGGGCTCGACGCCGCCGCGGGCCTGCGGGTCGTCGAGGGCCGCCAGGCGCTCTACGAGTGGCTGCTGAACAGCTATGCGAGCACGCACGCCGGCGACGTCGGGACCCTGCGGGCGCACCTCGCGGCGGGCGAACACGGGCACGCGCTGCGGATCGCGCACACGCTCAAGGGCGCCGCGGCGACGCTCGGCGCCGTCACCGTGCAGGCGGCGGCGCTCGACGTCGAGTCGGCGCTGCGCGACGGCGGCGCCGACTCGCAGCGGGTCGAAGCACGGATCGCGGCGCTGGACGCCGCCCAGCGCCGTCTGGTCGACCAGCTGCTGGCGCGCCTGGCGCCGGCCGCCGGCGCGACGCGGCCGCCGGCCGGCAACGACGATGCCGCCACGGCGATCGACTGGCGCCGTGCACGGCAGGTCATCGCCCGCGTCGACGCCATGCTCGCCGAGGACAACGTGCGCGCCGCGCCCGAGTGGGAGGCCGAGGCCGCGCTGCTGCGCCGTGCGCTGGGCGCTTCGGCCGAAAGGATCGGGAAACACATCGGAGCCTTCGAGTTCGACCGGGCGCTGGCGGCGCTGCGCGAAGCGGTCGGCGCCGATGCCCGGCTGAGCTGAACCGCCCGGCTGCAGCAGGCTCAGCGGCGGTCGACCCACTTCAGCAGCGTGGCGAACAGCGTCTCCGAGTCCACCGGCTTGGCGATGAAATCGTTCATCCCCGATGCGAGACAGCGGGCCCGGTCTTCGGCGAACGCGTTCGCGGTCATCGCGAGGATCGGAAGAAGCGCGCCGTCCGGCAGCCCGCGTATCCGTCGCGTGGCCTCCAGCCCGTCCATGTTGGGCATCTGCATGTCCATCAGGATCAGCGCGTAGCTCGCCCGGCCGGCCAGAGCGACCGCCTGCACGCCGTCGCTGGCGGTCTCGACGACCATGCCGGCCTGCTCCAGCACCGCCTGCATCAGCTCGCGGCTGATCGGCTCGTCTTCCACCAGCAGGATCCGGGTCCTGCGGTGATCGCGTCCGAGCACCCGTTCGGCGTCGACGGCCGGCAGCGCCGCCGGCCCGCACCCGGCCGCGGATCCCCTGGCCAGCCTGGCGGTGAACCAGAAGCGGCTGCCGACTCCCTGCGTGCTCTCGACGCCGGCGTCGCCGCCCATCAGGCGGGCGAGCTTGCGCGTGATCGCGAGGCCCAGCCCCGTGCCGCCGTATTGCCGCGTGAACGAATTGTCCCCCTGCTCGAAGGTCGAGAACAGCCTGGACGCGGTCCTGGGCGCGATGCCGATGCCGGTGTCCTCCACTTCGAAGCGCAGCAGCACGCTGTCTGCCGCCTCCTGCTCGACGCGCGCACGCAAGGCGACGCGGCCCGCGTCGGTGAACTTGACGGCATTGGTCGCGTAGTTCAGCAGCGCCTGCTGCAGCCGCGTGGGATCGCCGCGCAGCGGAGGCAGCGGCGGCACCTCGACGACGAGCAGCAGCCCCTTGGCGCGCGAGCGCTCCTCGAGCATCGAGACGACGCTGGCGGCCAGGCGGGCGACGCTGACGTCGGCGTCGTCCAGGACGAACCTGCCGGCCTCGATCCTGGACAGGTCGAGGACGGCGTTGATGATCTGCAGCAGGTGTTGCCCGGCGGCGTCGATCCTCTCGAGCCGCCCGGCCTGGCGTTCGGTGAGGCCGTCGCGCTTGAGCAGGTGCGTCATGCCGGTGATGGCATTGAGCGGCGTGCGGATCTCGTGGCTCATGTTGGCCAGGAAAGCGCCTTTCGCGACGCTGGCCGCCTCGGCCGCTTCCTTGGCGACCGAGAGCTCGAGGGTGCGCTCGGCGACGAGGCCTTCCAGCCGGTTGCGGTATCTCTCGATCTCGGCCTCGTTCGCCTTGCGCGCGGTGATGTCGCGCGCGACGGCGAGGACCATCGGCCTGTGGTTCATCTGCGCCACGCGAAGGCTCACCTCGACCCAGAACAGGTGCCCGTCGTGCGCGCGCGCCTGCCAGTCGAACGTGTGCATGCCGTCGGCCAATGCGCGCCCGAGCTTCTCGAGCGCCTCCGCCCTGGCGTAAGGCGGCACGCCGGCGGAGAGGTCGTCGGCGTCGCGGCCGATCAGCTGCGCGGCGGTGTACCCGTACATCTCGCAGCTGCGGCGGTTGACGTCGACGATGGCGCCGGTCTCGCCGTCGTGGATGAAGATCGCGTCGTTGACCGAGTTGAAGATCTCGCGAAAGCGCCGCTCGCTCTCCCCGAGCGCTTCCTTCTCCCGCGCGATGTCCGCGGTCCGCAGGACGACCTGCCTGCGCAGCGCCCGGTTCCACAGCAGAACGACGGTGATCGCGGCGAGCACCGCGGCGAGCACGCTGCCGACGGCGAGCCAGAAGCGCCAGTCGGCGAAGAGGCTCGCTCCCGACGTGTTGATCCAGCGGTCGCGGATCTCCTTCTGCTCGGCAGCGGTGATTGCGCCGAGGCCCTTCTGCAGGATGCCGCCCAGCAGCGGCTCGGCCTTCGAACTGCCGATCGAGAGCCGGATGCCCATTCCCGCCTCGCCCGCCACGCGCAGGTTGGTGATCCCCTTCTGCTCGATCAGGTACGACGCCGTCGCCATGTCGACGACGGTCGCGTCCGAACGGCCGAACGACACGTCGAGGATGCCGCCGAGATCGTCCGGAACCAGTTGCGCAGCGATTCCCGGGACCGCCTGCGTCAGGTGCTCGGTGACCGCGTAGCTCTTCACCAGCGACACCTTCAGGCCCTCGAGGTCGCGCTCGGCCATGCTGCCCGTGCGCTCCTTGCGCACGATGATGACGTTCGGCAGCGCGATGATCGGCGTCGTGAACGCGAGGAACCCGGATCGCGACGCGGTCCGCGTGACCGCGTTCACGACCTGCGCTTCGCCGCTGCGGATCTTCCCGAAGGCTTCGTCCAGCGACGACACGCGCTGCTGCCGAAAACGGACGCCGAGCTTCGACTCGAGCAGGCGCAGGTGGTCGTGCGCCAGCCCGGCGACGTCGCCCTTCGGATCGACGAAGACGAAGGGCGCGTAGCCGGTTTCGACGGCGAGGACCAGGCGGGCCTGATTCTCGGTGAGCCAGCGCCGCTCCTCCGGGCTCAGGATGTCGGCCGCGCCGGCCGGCGAAGCCTGCGCTGCCGCCGGCGCGATCGCCCGAGGAAGGCCGACGCCGCCAGCCAGCACCAAGGCGCACAGCGCCCACGCAAGGATTCCCTGCCGGAGTCCCCGCTTCGGACCGGGCGGCGGCTTCGGGCGGTCTCTTCCGGCGGGCGGTCCGTTCGCCATCGAAGCTCATGGTCGCGGGAGGGGCAAGCCCGATATCGTACCCCCCATCCCGTCGCCGGGCGAGCGTGCTA
Source organism: uncultured beta proteobacterium (assembly GCA_903912485.1). Classification (GTDB taxonomy): domain Bacteria; phylum Pseudomonadota; class Gammaproteobacteria; order Burkholderiales; family Casimicrobiaceae; genus CAIWHR01. The sequence goes on from CAIWHR010000454.1 coordinate 3,406, forward strand.
CGGGCTCTTGGTCGGCACCCCCGCGAGGCAGTTCTGTTCCCACTCGGCGTTTTCGCACGCGAACCCGGCGGGGTCGTAGACGCAGCCTTTGATGGCGTGCGCGAGCAGCGCGGGGCTGAACTGAAGCAGCGGCCCCATCGGCCGGTAGGGGTTGCAGGCCCGCGTGTCCGCGTACTTGGGATCGAAAGTCCCGTTGACCTGCCTCGGATCGGTCCAGTTCGCCGACCATCCGTAGTCGGAAACGACCGCCCGGCGCTGCTCGATCGCGCGCCTGGTGACGTTGATCACCATCAGGTCGGTGGCGATGGTCACCGGTCCCCGATACTTGGATCGAACGTCCTCGAGCGCCAGGATGATGGTGTCGTCGCTGGCCTGGAAGTGGGTTCCGACGGCCAGCCGCGGCGCCTTGCCCGCCTTCTCCATCTGCTTCAGCATGTAGCCGAACGCCTTCTGCGGCGTGTGCGAGTTCTCCTGCACCGCCTCGGCGTTGACCATTGCCGCTTCGAAGTTCTTGTTGTCGGGATCGGTGATGCCCGATTGCCGCGACACCCAGATCTGCGGATCGACGACGATCTCGCTGATCAGAACGTCGACGGGGGCGCCGTGCGTCGCGCTGGCGACCAGCAGGTCGTTCGGCTTGCTGTCGCCGGTGAAGATCATCGACAGGCCTTCGGCGAGCCACTCGAGCTTGTAGCCCAGCGATCCGTTGCGACCGTGAATCGACGGAAAGAAGGAGATGCGCACGTCGTCGGTTTCGTAGGCGACCCAGTTGCCCGAGTCGAAGTCGACGCTGCCCGGGTTCAGCGTCGTGTTGGTGCTCCAGTGGGCGGTGCCGCCGGTGCGCCAGTCGAGCTCGGTCGCGTAGATGTCGTAGCCGTCGCCCTCGGCCGCGGCGCCGCCCGCGCCGGCGGTCCACTGGGTGCCCACGAAGCTCTGGCTTTCCGTGTGCCAGCGGTTCATCTCGCGGAAGTGCCGGCAGAAGTCCAGCGTGCCGTCCTCGTAATACTCGGGATTGAAGTACTGGTGTCGCGGGTTCGACTCGAAATCGGGATTGCGCACGCCGGAGCGCGCCGGCCCGAAGACGTACAGCGGCGATTTGCCGTCGCCCTGCGGCCCGAAGCAGTAGATGTGCGTGAGGTCGCTGGTGTGGTCGCCGTGCAGGTGCGTCAGGAAGATCTTGCGCATCCTCGACCACGGGACGTTCATCGCCACGTAGTTGGTCACGACGCCGGAGCCGCAGTCGAAGACGAACGACTCCCCGTTGCCCAGTTCGACGAAGACGCTGCTGCGCACCTGGGCGCGGCGCTCGATCACCGACGTTCCCATGAACGAGATCCGCATTTCGCGCCTGCCCAGCCTCTCCCCCGGCTTGAAGGGCTTGAGCGACGCGAACAGGTTGTTGTGCTGCGTCAGCCAGTAGGGGGGGTCGAGTTCGTTCCAGCGGACGTCGGCTCCGGTCCACGGCGGCGTCCATTCGTTCGGTCGCGCGCCGGCCATGCCGCGCCAGGAAAGTGCCACCGCCCCCAGCGCCGCACCGGAAATCCTCAGGGCATCGCGCCGGGTGATCTTGTCGCTCATCGTGAACCTCCATGTCCGAAGAGGGAAATGCACGTTCCACCGCGAATCGCCAGCGGACCCATCCCACGCTAGCACCGGGCTTCACGGCCTTCGTTGACTCACCGCAAAGGCATCGATGGATCGCGTTCGCGAGGCTCGACGCCTCCCCGCAGTCGAACCGCTCATGTAGTCACGCGCCGATTGCCGGACCATAATGTGCGGACTGTCCCGGCAGCGAAGGACGGGGATCCATGATGTCCGACGAGAACGCGACCCCTCCGCGGGTGCCGGTCACGGCCAACCGCTCCCTCCTGTACGCATGGGTCGGGACGGTCGTTCTGGCCGTGGCGATCGCGGCGGTCGCGGCGGTGGCCTTCCTGTACCGCGACGCCGAACAGCGGGCCGTCATGGCCACGCGATACCTGGCCCGCACGCTGGACCTGACCGTCGAAGGGCTGATCGACACCATCGACATCGGACTGCTCGCGTCGGCCGCGGAAGTCGGCCGGCAGATCGCCACCGGCAAGCCCGACGCCGCGGCGATCACCCGCTACCTGGTCGGACAGAGGGGGCGCCTGTCGCCGGTGGATTACGTCCGCGGGATCGACGAGCACGGCGACGTCGTCTACGGCTCCGGCCTGCCGCCGGAGTCCATCAACGTCGCCGACCGCGACTATTTCGTCCGGCTGCGCGACGAGACCAAGGCAGGCCTGCTCGTGGTCAAGCCGCTCTTTGGCCGGATCACCCGACAGTGGACCTGGGTCTTCGTCCGCCGCGTCGACAAGCCCGACGGGTCGTTCGGGGGGGCCGTGTACGCGTCGATCCCGCTGGAGCGGATCGACGCGCTGCTGGCCCGCATCAAGCTGGGCGCCGACGACTCGATCGCGCTGCGCGATGCCGAGCTGGGGCTGATTGCGCGTTGGCCGCCGCTCGGTTCCATCAACATCGAGGTCGGCGACAGCAAGCGGCTGTCGGCCGGATTCATCGAGGCGCTGAAGGCCGATC
>CAIWHR010000455.1 GCA_903912485.1 uncultured beta proteobacterium
GCCACGCCCGGACTGTGCGGTGCAACCAACACCACCGGGGAGCTCGCCGGCATGCCACGATCCTGGCTTGCATGCATCGCACCTGCGCTGCGCGGATGCCATCCGGGCGAGCCTTGTCGCTGTCGGGCGCCGATCCTCCCGCCAATCGGCACCAAAAGAAACGGCGCTCCGCAGAGCGCCGCCTTCCTTCGCTTGCGCGAAGCTTACTTCTTCGGTGCGTCCTTCGCCGGGGCCATCGCAGGAGCCGCTGCCGCAGGAGCCGCTGCCGCAGGAGCCGCCGCCGCAGGAGCCGCCGCCGCAGGAGCCGCCGCCGCAGGAGCCGCCGCCGCAGGAGCCGCCGCCGCCGCGAGATCCACCTTGGTCGTCTTGCCGGCCTTGATGATCGCGATCGGTTCGACGGCGCCGTTCTTCATCTGGAAGATCGTCATTTCGGCGTCCTTGCGGTCGCCCTTTTCGTCGAACTCGACGTGGCCGGTCGCGCCGTCGAACGAGATCTTGGCGACTTCGGGCAGGTACTTGGCCGGATCGGCCGAGTCAGCCTTCTGCATCGCGGCGATCAGGATGTTGGCGCCGTCGTAAAAGAACGGCGCGTACTGCTTGACCTCGCCGTACTTGGCCTTGAACGCGTCCTGGAAAGCCTTCGACGCCATCTGCGTCGGGATGCCGGCCTGCGAGCAGATCAGGCCTTCGGCGGCGGGGCCGCCCAGCTTGGTCATTTCGCTGGTGCACGCGCCGTCGCCGAACGCGAAGGTGGCCTTCATCCCCAGTTCGCGCGCCTGCTTGATCAGCGGGCCGCCGGTGGCGTCCATGCCGCCGTAGAACACGGCGTCGGGGTTCTTGCCCTTCATCTTGGTCAGGATCGCCTTGAAGTCGGTGGCCTTGTCGTTGGTCTTTTCGCGGGCGACGATCTGCACGCCGGCGGCCTTCAGCGTCTTCTCGACCTCGTTGGCGAGGCCCTCGCCGTAGGCGGTCGCGTCGTCGGCGATCGCGACCTTCTTGGCCTTGAGCTCGCTCGCCATGTACGCGGCGATGGCCGGGCCCTGCTGGTCGTCGCGGCCCACGGTGCGGAACACGACCTTGAAGCCCTGCTCGGTCAGCTTGGGGTTCGTCGCCGAGCCGGAGATCATCGGGATGCCGGCGGTGTTGTAGACGGCCGAGGCGGGAATCGTCACGCCCGAGTTCAGGTGGCCGACGACGCCGGCGACCTTGGCGTCGACGAATTTTTGCGCGATCGTCGGGCCCATCTTCGGGTCGGCCTGGTCGTCCTCGCTCATCATCTCGAACCTGACGGTCTTGCCGCCGATCTTGATCTTCTTCGCGGTGGCTTCGTCGACCGCGAGGTGCACGCCGTTCTCGTCATCCTTGCCGAGGTGGGCGATGCCGCCGGTCAGCGGACCGGCATGGCCGATCTTGACGACGATCACTTCCTCCGCGGGTGCCTTCGGAGCTTCGACTTTCTTCGGCTCTTCCTTGCTGCAGCCGTAGGCGGTCATCAGGGCGGCGGCAAGGATGGTCAAGCCGAGCTTGCGGGACATATTCATCAGGAAATCCTCCGGAGGGGGTAGGCAGGCGCAGATCGGGGCATTTCGGGCCAAAATGCGAAGCGCGTAATTATTGGCTGTCGCCCCCTGACTGTCAATGTTGTTCGCGCGGGCGCGGGAACCGGTTGCAACGTCCGCGCTGCCGAAGGGGCAGCCTGTCGCCCGTGGCGGCGATTCGTCGCACCGCGCTTGTCCGCGCGAGTCCCCGCGGTCTAAGCTAGCCGACTTTTTGAATCCGGACGTGCCGGGTGGCGCATCCAACCGCGGACGGGTGCGTCGCGGCGCCGTCCCGGGGCGGATCACCGCCATCGTGTCGGACCGCGTCCACGCCGCCTTCGATGGCGGCCGGGTGGGCAATGGGGAGGACGAATGATCGGAAAACTGACGCGGCGCCGGGTGATCGGCGCGCTGGTGGTGCTGGCCGTGGCAGGCGCGCTCGGCGGCAGCGTCGCCTATCGCCTTGCCAAGAAGGGCGGCGACGACGCGGGCCCCGGGGGGCAGAAGGCGCCGGTCGTGCTCGAGTTCGCGCCGGGCGACCTGACCGGCGTCGAGTCGAGGCCGATCGCGCGCTGGCTGCCCGTTTCGGGGGCGCTGCAGCCGGTCAACCAGGCGACGGTCAAGGCCAAGGTCTCGGGCGACGTCCGGCACATCGCCGTCCGCGAAGGCGAAGCGGTGAGCGCAGGGCAGGTGCTGGTCCGCATCGACAGCGCCGACCTCGAGTCCCGGCTGTCGGACAGGATCGGCGCGCTGGAGTCGGCCAGGGCGCAGCTGGCGCTGGCCGAGAAGACGCGGGCGTCGAACCAGACGCTGCTCAAGCAGAATTTCATATCGCAGAATGCGTTCGACAACTCCGAGTCGAGCCTCAACGTCTCGCTCGGCAGCGTGAAATCGGCCGAGGCGCAGGTCGCGCTGGCGAGGAATGCGCTGAAGGACGCCGTCGTGACCTCGCCGCTCGCGGGAATCGTCGCCAAGCGCCACGTCCAGCCCGGCGAGAAGGTGGCCTTCGACTCGCCGCTGGTGACCGTCGTCGACCTCAAGGACATGGAACTGCAGGCGGTGGTGCCCGCCGTCGACGTCCCCGAGCTCGCGATCGGGATGCCGGTCGCCCTCGCGGTCGACGGCTTCGGCGAGCGGCGTTTCTCCGGACGCATCGAGCGGATCAATCCGGCCACCGAAGCCGGCACGCGCGCGATCCTCGTCTACGTCGGCATTCCCAACGCCGACCGCGCGCTGCGCGGCGGCATGTTCGCGACCGGCAGGATCGCGCTGGCGCCGGACTCGCCGGCGCCGACGCTGCCGCAGACGGCGATCCGCACCGAAGCCGGGCAGACGTTCGTGTGGGCGATCGACAGCGGCAAGCTTGTCAAGCGCATCGTCGTCGTCGGCCGTCGCGACGACGAGGCCGGCCGCATCGAAGTCAGGACGCCGCTGCCGCCCGAGCTCGCGATTCTCGCCGCGCGCTTCGACAACCTGAAGGACGGCGCACCGGCGCTGGTCAAGGCCGCGCCCGCCGAGAAGGCGAAGGCGGCCGGGTAGTCAACGGCGCCGCCAGGCGTCCCGCTCCCCCCGTTCCCGACCCCGGATACCCGCCATGTGGATCACCCGCGTTTCGATCAACAACCCCGTGTTCGCCACCATGGTGATGGTGGCCATCGCGGTGCTGGGGCTGTTCGCCTACAACCGGCTGCGCGTCGAGCAGATGCCCGACGTCAGCCTGCCGTTCGTGCTGGTGATGACCTCGTATCCGGGCGCGTCGCCGGAAGTGGTCGAGGCCGACGTCACCAAGCCGCTCGAGTACGCGATCAACACCGTCTCCGGCGTCAAGCTGATCCGCTCCAATTCGCGCGAGGGCAGGAGCGAGGTGTTCGCCGAGTTCCGCATGGCGACCGACATGATGCGCGCGCTGCAGGACGTCCGCGACAAGATCTCGGCGGTGAAGCCGGGCTTTCCGCGCGACGTCAAGGATCCCCTGGTGATCCGCGCCGACATGGAGAACCAGCAGCCGGTGGTCTCGATCGCGGTGCTGTCGCCGTCGATGGGGCTGCGCGAGCTGACGTCGCTCACCGACCAGACCATCGTCAAGGGCCTCGAGAACGTTCCCGGAGTCGCGCGCATCGACGTCAACGGCCGCGTCACGCGGCAGATCCTGGTCCAGATCAAGCCCAACGCGCTGACCGCGCTGGGGATCGGCATGGAGCAGATCACCAATGCCATCCGCGCGGCGAACCAGGACGTTCCCGCCGGCCGCATCACGCACGGGTCGAGCGACGCGATCGTCCGCGTCGAGGGCAAGATCAAGGATCCGGCGCAGTTCGGCCGCATCATCGTCGCGCAGCAGGGCGGCGCGTCGGTCTACCTGTCGCAGGTGGCCGACATCGTCGACGGCGAGAAGGAGGAGACGTCGCTGGCGCGGATCAACGGCCGGCCGTCGATCACCATCGACATCCAGAAGGCGCAGGACGCCAACATCGTCGAAACCGGCCGCGGCATCAAGGTCGCCGTCGCCGATCTCAAGACGCGGCTGCCGTCCGACGTCGAGCTGCGCATCGTCCAGTCGACCGCCGACACCGTCGAGGCGAGCGTCAACCGGGTGAAGGAGACGATCCTCGAAGGCGCGCTGCTGACGGTGCTGATCGTGTTCCTGTTCCTGCACAGCTGGCGCAGCACGGTGATCACCGGCCTCACGCTGCCGATCGCGGTGATCGCGACGTTCATCGCGCTGTTCGCGTTCGGCTTCACGCTGAACTTCCTGACGCTGATGGCGCTGTCGCTGTGCATCGGCCTGCTGATCGACGACTCGATCGTCGTGCGCGAGAACATCGTCCGCCACCTCGGGCTGGGCAAGGACCACGTCGCCGCCGCGCGCGAAGGCACCGAGGAGATCGGGCTCGCGGTGATGGCGACGACCTTCGCCATCGTCGCGGTGTTCGTGCCGATCGCCTTCATGAGCGGCATCATCGGCCGCTTCTTCTTCCAGTTCGGCGTCACCGTCGCCGTCGCCGTGATGGTGTCGCTGTTCGTGAGCTTCACGCTCGACCCGATGCTGTCGTCGGTCTGGCACGATCCGCCGGGGGACCGCTTCAAGCGCGTGCGCTGGCTGGGCAGGTTCATGGAGCGCGTCGAGCGCGGGATCGAGTGGGTGCATCGGCTGTACGGGGACGTGCTGCGCTGGGCGCTGGGCCATCGCGGCAAGGTGCTGCTGATCGCGCTGTCGTCGTTCGTCGGCAGCTTCCTGCTGGTGCCGCTGATCGGCACCGAGTTCGTCCCGCAGTCCGACGAGAGCTTCCTGTCCTTGCGGCTCAACACGCCGGTCGGCTCCAGCCTCGAGTACACCGACGGCAAGGTGAAGCAGGTCGAGGAGACGCTGAAGTCGATTCCGGGAATCTCCCTGGTGATGACGACGGTCGGCACCGACGACGGCCGCAACTACGCGCGGATCAACCTGCGGCTGGTCGAGCGCAAGGACCGCGCCGAGTCGCAGAAGGAGATCGAGCGCAGGATCCGCGCGGCGCTGAAGCCGATTCCGGGCATCGACCCGGCGTTCGGCTTCGACCGGGCGGTCTGGGTCAACATGCTGGGGCCCGATCCCGAGACGATGACCAGGCTCATCGGCGAGTTCGCCGCCAAGGTCGCCAAGGTTCCCGGCATCGCCGATCTCGAGATCTCGGAAAAGGCGGCGCAGCCCGCGCTGTCGATCCGCCTCAACAACGAAGCGGCGGCCGATCTCGGCATCACCGTGCAGCAGGTCGGCGCGACGGTGCGGCCGCTGCTGGCCGGCGACACCGTCAGCTACTGGCTCGGCCCCGACGGCCAGAACTACGAGGTCAACGTGCAGCTGGCGAAGGACCGGCGCCGGCTGGCCTCGGACCTGGGCAACCTCTACCTCACCACCGGCAGGCGCGGCCCCGACGGCGAGCTGCGGATGGTGCCGCTGCGCCAGGTCGCCGACATCGTGGAGACGACGAGCCCGCAGATCATCAAGCGGCAGGAGCTGCAGCGGCGGGTGGCGCTGTACGCCAACGCCGAGGGGCGGCCGTCGGGCGACGTCAACTCCGACGTCGACAGGATCATCAAGGAGACGACGCTGCCGCCGGGCTATCGCTTCGACGTCGGCGGTCAGGCCAAGGACATGCAGGAGTCGTTCCAGGCGGCGCTCGCGGCGCTGGGCCTCGCGGTGATCTTCATCTACCTGATCCTGGCGTCGCAGTTCGCGAGCTTCACGCAGCCGCTGGCGATCATGGCGTCGCTGCCGTTCTCGCTGATCGGCGTCTTCCTCGCGCTGCTGCTGACCGGCACGACGCTCAACCTGTTCTCGATCATCGGCTTCATCATGCTGATGGGTCTGGTGACCAAGAACGCGATCCTGCTCGTCGACTTCGCCAACCGGGCGCGCCGCGCCGGCGCGAGCCTGGCCGACGCGCTGCTGCAGTCGGGGCAGGTGCGGCTGCGGCCGATCCTGATGACCACGGCGGCGATGATCGGCGGCATGCTGCCGCTGGCGCTCGGGCTGGGCGAGGGCGGCGAGACGCAGGCGCCGATGGGCCGCGCGATCATCGGCGGCGTCATCACGTCGACGCTGCTGACGCTGGTCGTCGTTCCCGTGCTGTACACGTACCTGGACGGGTGGCACGAGCGGCGCAAGGCGAAGCGCGAAGCGAGGGCAGCTGCCGGCGCCGCCGCCGCGGCGACGCCGGCGCAGGCCGATTAGCCGCGAGTTGACGTGCGATAATGGGCTCCCCGATAATAAATGACTTCGGGTCAGTTGAAGGGATCCGACGCTGGTCTCCCCGACACAACTCCGGCAGGGCAATGGACATCGAACTGGCGCGCTTCAACATGGTCGAGCAGCAGATCCGGACCTGGGATGTGCTCGACCAGAACATCCTCGACCTGCTGTTTTCGGTCAAGCGCGAGGATTTCGTGCCGCCGGCCCACCGGCTGCTCGCCTTTGCCGACCTCGAGATCCCGCTGGGCGACGGCCAGAAGATGTGGACGCCGAAGATGGAGGCGCGCGTGCTGCAGGAGCTCGACGTCGCCGCCGGAGAGTCGGTGCTGGAGATCGGCACCGGCAGCGGTTATTTCACGGCGCTGCTGGCGAGCCGCAACGCGCGGGTGACGAGCGTCGAGATCAATCCTCGGCTCGCGGCCGAGGCGCGCGGCAGGCTCGCGCGCACCGGTTTCGGCGCGGCCGAACTTGCCGTCGGCGACGGCGCGCGGGGTTACGGCGCCGAGCAGTACGACGTCATCGTGCTCACCGGGTCGACGCCGGTCGTGCCCGACGCCTTCCTGGCGCAGCTCAAGGCCGGCGGGCGCGTGTTCGCCGTCGTCGGCGACCAGCCGGTGATGACCGCGCGGCTCCTGCGCTCGGTCGCCCCCGGCGTCGTGACCACGGCCGACCTGTTCGAGACGCTGATCGACCCCCTCGAGAACGCGGCGCAGCCCGCCCGTTTCCTGTTCTGATCCGCACCGCGCGCCGCGGTCGCATCGCCCCGCCGGGCGCTCCTCTTTCCGGGTTCATCATGACGATACGACGACCGCTGGTCCCCGCCGCGACCCTCGCGCTCTGCTTCGCTCTGGCCGCTTTTCCGGCCGCGGGCGAGGACCTGATGCAGATCTACCGCGAGGCGCAGCAGGCCGACCCGGCGCTCGCCGCGGCCAAGGCCAACTGGCAGGCGACGCAGGAGAAGGCGCCGCAGGCGCTCGCCGGGCTGCTGCCGAACGTCTCGGCGACCGCGGGGGAGACCTTCTACAACTACGACGCCACGGTCAAGAGCGACCCGCCGCTCGACATCACCCGCAATTTTCACCAGATCACCGGCGCCATCTCGGCGTCGCAGCCGCTCTACCGCTACCAGAACCTCGTCTTCTACGACCAGGCCAAGCAGCAGGTGACGCAGGCGGACTACGTCCTCGGCGTGGCGCAGCAGGACCTGATCGTCCGCGTCGCCGCGACGTATTTCGACGTGCTGCTGGCGCAGTTCAACATCGAGCTCGCCGAAAGCCAGAAGAAGGCCGTGTCCGAGCAGTTGGCGCAGGCCAAGCGCAACTTCGAGGTCGGCGTGGCGACGATCACCGACACCAACGAGGCGCAGGCCAAGTTCGACGCCATCGTCGCGCAGGAGATCTCGACGCGCAACGACTACGACAACCGGATCACCGCGCTGCGCGCGATCATCGGCCGCTACCCGAAGGAGCTGAAGAAGCTGGGCGGCGGCTACCAGCCCGTGCCGCCGGAGCCGAACTCGGCCGACTACTGGGTCGACCGCGCGCTGAAGGAGAACCTCAACGTCCGCATCGCCGAAGCCAACCTCGAGATCGCCAGGCTGGAAGTCGACCGCGCCAAGGGCGGGCACTACCCGACGCTCGATCTCGTCGGCAGCTACACGGCGCAGGGCTCGAACGCGGCGGTCACGCAGACGGTCGCCAGCGATCAGCGCACCGCCACCGTGGGGCTGCTGCTGACGGTGCCGATCTATCAGGGCGGATTCGTCAATTCCCGCGTGCGCGAGACGACTTCGCTGCTGGAGCGGTCGCGGCAGGACGTCGAAGGCGCGCGGCGCGCGGCGCTGTTCCTGGCGCAGACGGGTTTCTCCGGCGTCGTCAGCGCGGCGGCGTCGGTCAAGGCGTTCGAGCAGGCCGTCGTCTCGGCCGAGAGCGCGCTGGCGTCGAACATACTCGGCCAGGAAGTCGGCGTGCGCACGTCTCTCGACGTGCTGAACGTCCAGCAGAACGTCTACTCGACCCGCCGCGACCTGGCGCAGGCGTACTTCGCGTACATCCTGGGCGTGCTGAGGTTGAAGTCCGCGGTCGGGACGCTCACCGACGCCGACCTCGAGGAAATCAACCGCCGGTTGAAGGGCTGACGCCCCCGCGGTTGGCGCCCGGCCCGCGGGCCCCCGGCGCAAGCGCCGCTGCAAGCCGCGGCGCCAGCCACTGCCACAGCCGCTCGCCGGCGCCGCGGTGCGCGGCGTGGAAGGTCAGCGCCGCCTGCCCCATCGCCGCGCGTCGGGCCGGGTCCGCCAGCAGTTCCCCCACCCGTTCGAGCAGTTCGGCGGCGCCGTCGACGCCCAGAGCGGCGCCGGCCGCCCGCGCGTTCGCCGTCGCTTCCTCGAAGTTGAACATGTGCGGACCGACCAGCGTCGGCCGGCCCACCGCGATCGGCTCGATCAGGTTCTGCCCGCCCAGCGGCAGCAGGCTGCCGCCGACGAAGACGACGTCGGCGGCGGCGAAGTAGCCCAGCATCTCGCCCATCGAGTCGCCGAGCACGACGCGCACGTCGGCGGGGACCGGCGCCGCGTCGCTCCTTCTCGCGCAGGCGATGCCGCGCTCGCGCAGCAGCGCAGCGACCGCGTCGAAGCGCTGCGGATGCCGCGGCACGATCACCGTCAGCGTCTCCGGCGGCAGATCGCGGGCGGCCAGAGCGTCGAGGATCAGCGCTTCCTCGCCGTCGCGGGTCGACGCGGCGACCCACACCGGGCGCGAGGCGCCGAACCGGGTCCTCAGTTCGCGGCCGAGTGCGAGCGCCGCGTCCGGGACCTGCAGGTCGAACTTCAGGTTGCCGGTGACCACCGGTGCCGCCGCTCCCAGCGCTTCGAAGCGCGCGGCGTCGGCAGTGGTCTGCGCGGCGATGCCGGCCAGGTCGGCCAGCATCGGCCCGGTGAGCCGGGGCAGGCGCGCGTACCCCGCCGCGGAGCGCTCCGACAGTCGCGCGTTGACGAGGTACAGCGGGACTCCCGCCGCGGCCGACTGCGCGACCAGGTTCGGCCACAGCTCGGTCTCGACCAGCATCCCGGCGCGCGGGCGGAAGTGGCGCAGAAAGGCGCGCACGGCAAACGGGACGTCGTAAGGCAGCCAGGCCTGGACGACGCGGTCGCCGTACAGCGCTGCGCCCGCGGCGCGGCCGGTCGCCGTCATGTGCGTCAGCAGGATCGTCGCGCCGGGATGCGCGCGCTGCAGGCGATCGATCAGCGGCGCCGCCGCACGGGTCTCGCCCAGCGACACGGCGTGGACCCACAGGACCGGCGGCGGCGGCGCGTTCATGCGGTAGCGCCCGAAACGCTCGCCGATGCGCCGGCGATACCCCGGCTCGCTGCGGCCGCGCCACCACAGCCGCAGCGGCAGCAGCGGCAGCAGCAGGCACCAAAGCAGCGTGTAGAGCGCGCGCATCGGCGGCGGGATCAGCGGCGCGGAGCGCGCAGCGCGAGCGCGTCGGCCGCCGCGCGCACTTCGGCCAGCGCCGGCACGCGTCCTGAGCCCCCGAGGTCGCGCGCCGTCGCGCTGGCGCGCTCGACGCCGGCCAGCGCGGGGTCGGTGACGGTGAAGATGGCGAGCGTCGGCGTGGCGAGCGCCGCGGCGAGGTGCACGAGACCGGTGTCGACGCCGACGACCAGGTCGGCGCCGGCGAGCAGTCCCGCCATCGCGGCCAGGCCCTGGCGCGGCGGCACGAGCGCGCAGGCTGCGCCGTCCGCGAGCCGTTCGCTGCGCGCGCGTTCCTCCGCGCTGCCCCAGGGAAGCAGGACCGCGCGGCCGCTCTCGCCGAACGCGGCGACGAGGCTGCGCCAGTCGGCTTCCGGCCACAGCTTGTCGGCGCGGCTGGTCGCGTGGACGGCCACGACGTAGCGGCGGCCGAGGGCGACGACCTCGCCGGTCGCGCGCGGCGGCGTGAGTCCGAAGCGCGGCGGACCCTCCGGCGCGTAGCCGAGCGCGGCCCCCGCCAGTTGCCGGCAGCGGTCGATCAGGTGCTGCTTGCGCTCGATCGGGTGGTGCACGTCGTGCAGCAGCGTGGCGACCGGTTCGCGAATGCTGGCGCGGTCGGGGCCGTGGCGCCGGCCGCGCGCCAGGCGCGCGATCAGCGCGCCCTTCACCTGTTCCTGGAGGTCGACGATGGCGGCGTAGCGGGTCGCGCGCAGGTCGCGGCGAAATGCAGCGGCCTCGCGCCACGTGGCGGCGGCAAGGAGCTGGTGACGCCACCGCCGCAGCGCGACCGGGACGACGCGGCGCACGCCGGGATCGAGCGCGACCAGCGGTACGAAGGGCTCCTCGGCCACCCAGTCGATGGCGAGATCCGGGCGATGGCGACGGACGTCGGCGACCAGCGCCAGCGCGTGGACGATGTCGCCCAGCGACGAGGGGCGGATGACCAGCGCCGCGGGTGCGTCTGCCCCCACGCTTGCGGCTGGCGCCGCGGCGCTCATGGGCAGGGCCCGGTCGATGCGCGGCGGGAAACCACGTAGAATGCGCGGAATTCACTCACGCGCCGGGCCGCCGGCGCCGCGTACATTCGGCGCATGTCAGGGCCGCTCCCCATTAGCCTCTGCCTGATCACCCGCGACGCTGCCCCGCAGCTCGCCGACTGCCTTGCGTCGGTGCCGTTCGCGGGCGAGATCGTCGTCGTCGATTCCGGCAGCAGCGATGATACCGTAGAAATCGCGCGCGCCCGGGGCGCACGGGTCGTCGAGCACGCGTGGTCAGGGTTCGGCGCGCAGAAGAACTTCGCGGTCGGGCAGGCGCGGCACGACTGGGTGCTGTGCCTCGACGCCGACGAGCGCCTGTCGCCGGAGCTCGCCGCCGCGATCCGCGCCGTGCTGGCGGCGGGCGACGACCCCGCCGCGCCGGCGGCGTACACGATGGCCCGCCGCAACCGGTTTCTCGGCCGCTGGCTCGCTCACGGCGAAGGCTATCCCGACTGGA
>CAIWHR010000456.1 GCA_903912485.1 uncultured beta proteobacterium
CTGCTCGACGAACGGCAGGAACGCATCCTGCTGCGCCTTGTTGAAGCGGTGCACTTCGTCGACGAACAGGATGGTGTGGCGCCCCGACTGCGCGAGCGCGGCCTCGGCGCGCGCCACCGCGTCGCGGATGTCCTTGACACCCGAAAGCACCGCCGACAGCGCGATGAAGTCGGAGTCGAAAGCGTCGGCCATCAGCCGCGCGAGCGTGGTCTTGCCGACGCCCGGCGGCCCCCACAGGATCATCGAATGCGGCCTGCCCGAGGCGAAGGCGACCGCCAGCGGCTTGCCGGGCGCCAGCAGGTGGCGCTGGCCGATCACCTCGGCCACGGCTTTGGGCCGCAGCCGCTCGGCGAGCGGCGCGGCCGGATTCGGCGCGGCGAAGAGGTCGCTGGTCATGGCTGTGCCCCGGTCGAACGCCGCCGGCTCATTCGCCGACGACGTCGGCCCCCTTCGGCGGCACGAACCGGAACTGCGCGGGGTCGAGTGCCGCGTTGCGCTCGAAGCTGCCGAAGTCGAGCGTGGTGACGTTGCCGAAGGCGTCGCCGAGCTCCATGCGTCGCGGCAGGTTGTCCTTGAAGCCGATGCGCACGCGCCCGAAACCCGAGTCGGCCGCCAGCGGCCGCGCGTCGATGAACTCCAGCCCGTCGGCGCGGCCGCCGTCGGTGACGGTGAAGTTCTTCTCCAGCGCGTTGTCGCCGGAGAGCAGCGCCGCCGGGCTCGCACCCAGCGCCGCGTCGAGCGTGCGCACGATCACCTGGTTGAGGTCGCGGTCGTAGATCCACAGCTTGCCGCCGTCGCCGACGATCAGCTGCTCGAACGGCTGCGCGTAGACCCAGCGGAATTTGCCCGGGCGCTGGAACGAGAACGTCCCGGTCGACTCCTGCGGCGTCGCCCGGCCCTTCGGCGCGACGACCTGCCGAAAGGTCGCCTTGCCGGACTTCGCCCCGGAAAGGAACGCGTGCAGCTGGTCCAGCCCCGCGCCCTCGCTCGAGGTCGCCAGCGCCAGGCACAGCGCCCCCGCCAGCGCCCGCCAGCGCTGCGTGGTCATGGCTGTCGAACCCATGTCAGCGCCCCCCGGGGGGCAGCGAGCACAGCGAGCGTGGGGGCCGCCGCTCATCTCAGGTGCCGGGCATGTTGGCGAGGCAGTTGCCGACGGCGTCGAGCACGACGTACGAGTGGTCACGACCGCGAAACTCCTTCTCGCCGTTGACGAGCTTGTACTGCTGCGCGAACACGCGCCAGGTGTCGAAAGCCGACTCGGGGTCGAAGTCGCAGCCGCTCACGTACCAGTTCGGCCCGCAGAAATCCGCGGGCAGCAGCGCCCTGGCGCGCTCGACCGCCTGGTCGGCGGTGATCCGCGGCGCGGTGGCGGGCCGGTCCCTCGGGCAGAAGGCACCTTCGCGAGTGACCAGCACCGGGCCGGCGAGCGCCGCGGACGCGCACAGCGCCGCCGCCACCGCGGCCAGCCCGGCACGACCTCCCCTCATTGCTGCCTCCTGGGCGCTGCGCGCCTTCCCTCCGGGCGGCGCTTCGCGCTCACGAGCCGTCTCCCTTGCCGGCGGGAACCAGCACTTCGCGGTTGCCGTTGGTCTGCATCGGCGACACGAGCCCCGCCCGCTCCATCTGCTCGATCAGGCGCGCGGCGCGGTTGTAGCCGATCCGCAGGTGCCGCTGCACCAGCGAGATCGACGGCCGGCGCGTCTGCAGCACGATCGCCACCGCCTGATCGTACATCGGATCGGATTCGGCGTCGGCGGCCTCGACGCTGACGCCCTCGTCGCCGCCGCTCCCGCCGTTGGCGGTGCCTTCGAGGATGCCGTCGAGGTACTGCGGCCCGCCCTGCTGCTTCAGGTATTCGACGACGCGGTGCACTTCCTGGTCGGAGACGAAGGCGCCGTGGACCCGCGTCGGATAGCCGGTGCCCGGCGGCTGGAACAGCATGTCGCCCTGACCCAGCAGCGCCTCGGCGCCCATGTGGTCGAGGATGGTGCGCGAATCGACCTTGCTCGCGACCTGGAACGCGATCCGCGACGGAATGTTGGCCTTGATGAGCCCGGTGATCACGTC
Source organism: uncultured beta proteobacterium (assembly GCA_903912485.1). Classification (GTDB taxonomy): domain Bacteria; phylum Pseudomonadota; class Gammaproteobacteria; order Burkholderiales; family Casimicrobiaceae; genus CAIWHR01. The sequence continues at coordinate 2,068 of CAIWHR010000456.1, forward strand.
GACCGACGGCCGCTGCGTGGCGAGGATCAGGTGGATGCCCGCCGCGCGCGCCTTCTGCGCGATCCGGGCGATCAGCTCCTCGATCTTCTTGCCGGTGACCATCATCAGGTCGGCCAGCTCGTCGATGACGACGACGATGAACGGCAGTTCCTCGATCGGTTCCGGCGCCTCGGGCGTCAGCGAGAACGGGTTGGTGAGCGGCTTGCCGGCCTTCTTCGCCTCGGCGACCTTGTGGTTGTAGCCGCCGAGGTTGCGCACGCCCATCGACGACATCAGCTTGTAGCGCCGCTCCATCTCGCCCACGCACCAGTTGAGCGCGTTGCCGGCGAGCTTCATGTCGGTGACCACGGGGGCGAGCAGGTGCGGAATGCCCTCGTAGACCGAAAGCTCGAGCATCTTGGGGTCGATCAGGATCAGCCGGACCTGACGCGCCTCGGACTTGTAGAGCAGCGACAGGATCATCGCGTTGACCCCGACCGACTTGCCCGAGCCCGTCGTTCCGGCGACCAGGAGGTGCGGCATCTTGGCCAGATCGGCGATCACCGCCTTGCCGCCGATGTCCTTGCCCAGCGAGATCGTCAGCGGACTCGGATTGTCGTTGTACGTGGCCGACGACAGGATCTCGATCAGCTTCACCATCTGGCGCTTGGGGTTCGGCAGCTCGAGGCCCATGCACGACTTGCCGGGAATCGTCTCCACGACGCGAATGCTGACCACCGACAGCGCGCGCGCCAGGTCCTTGATCAGGTTGACGATCTGGGCTCCCTTCACGCCGACCGCCGGCTCGATCTCGAAGCGCGTGATCACCGGTCCGGGATACGCGGCGATGACTCTCACCGCCACGCCGAAGTCGGCCAGCTTGCGCTCGATCAGCCGCGACGTGTACTCGAGCGTCTCGGCGCTCACCGTGTCCTGCGCCGGCGGCGCGTCCTCGAGCAGCTCCAGCGGCGGCAGCGGCGAGTCCGGCAGTTCCTTGAACAGAGGCCGCTGCCGCTCCTTGACCGCCCGCGCCGATTTCTGCACTTCGGGGGGGGCGGCAACGACCAGCAGCGGCTCGCGCTCGGGCGCCTCGTGCTTCGCCTGCGCGAACACCGCGTCGCGCTCGGCGGCGGCCTGCTCGCCGCGCCGGCGATCGGCGCGGGCGTCGGCGCGCCGCCGCAGCCACAGGAACAGGCGTTCGACGCCGCCGCCCACCCGCTCCATCAGCTTCAGCCAGGACAGACCGAAGAACAGCGAGCAACCGGCGGCGAACAGCGCGATCAACAGCAGCGTCGCGCCGTTGAAGCCGAGCGAGCGCGCGAGATTCGAGCCGACGAGATCGCCGATCGCCCCGCCCGCCGCCTGCGGCAGGGCGACCGGCAGCCGGTAGAACCGCAGCGCTTCGAGCGCCGTGCTGGCCAGCAGCACCAACCCGAAGCCGAGGATGCCCAGCGACAGCGGATGGTCGGTCTCGAGTTCGGGACGGCCGATGCGACGATATCCGGCCGCCACCAGCGCGATGCCCGCGACCACCCACCACCAGGCCGAGAAGCCGAACAGGTACAGCAGAAGGTCGGCGAGCCACGCGCCGGCGACGCCGCCCCGGTTGCCGATCGCCCCGCCGGTGCCCGAATACGACCAGCCCGGGTCGGTCTTGACGTAGGTGGCGAGGATCAGCGCCAGCCAGATGAACGCCGCGACGACGACGAGCCACCAGGATTCGCGCACCAGGCGGGCAAAGCGCGGGGACAGCGGCGCGCTGGCGCGACGCAGGGGCGCCGCCCCGGAGCGCGGGGAGCGACGCGGGACTGCATCCTCTTTTCTTTTAAAAAACATCAGTTTGCCGCATTGACTTCAGACGGCGGATTATACACGTGGCGGGCGGTCGAGGCGAGCCGGCGGGAACGGCGTCGGCGCGGGTGGCGGCGGCGGAGCGCGTGTCCATATCGATTACAATCCAGAGACACATCCGACCACGCGAGAAACGCATGTCCACCAAGCACGCCCGACTGCTGATCCTCGGCTCCGGCCCCGCGGGTTACTCGGCGGCAGTATACGCCGCGCGCGCGAACCTCAAGCCCGTCCTCGTCACCGGCCTCGCGCAGGGCGGCCAGCTGATGACCACGACCGACGTCGAGAACTGGCCGGCCGACCCCGACGGCGTCCAGGGTCCCGCATTGATGGCGCGCTTCCAGAAGCACGCCGAGCGCTTCGACACCGAGATGGTCTTCGACGAGATCCACACGGTGAAGCTGGCCGAGCGTCCCTTCCGCCTCGTCGGCGACAACGGCGAGTACACCTGCGATGCGCTGATCGTGGCCACCGGCGCGTCGGCGCAGTACCTCGGGCTGCCGTCGGAGGCCGCGTTCATGGGCAAGGGCGTCTCCGCCTGCGCGACCTGCGACGGCTTCTTCTACAAGGGGCAGGACGTCGTCGTCGTCGGCGGCGGCAACACCGCGGTCGAGGAGGCGCTCTACCTGTCCAACATCGCCAGGTCGGTGACCGTCGTCCACCGCCGCGACAAGTTCCGCGCCGAGGCCATCCTGGTCGACCGGCTGCTCGCCAAGACCAACGTCCGCGTGCTGTGGAACCACACGCTCGACGAGGTCCTGGGCGACAAGTCGGGCGTGACCGGCGCGCGCGTCAGGGACAAGCTCAGCGGTGCCGCGCAGGACGTCCCGGTGCTGGGCGTGTTCATCGCCATCGGCCACACGCCGAACACCGGCATCTTCGCCGGACAGCTGGACATGGCCGGCGGCTACATCAAGGTCAGGAGCGGCCTCGAGGGCAACGCGACGGCCGCCAGCGTCGCCGGCGTGTTCGCGGCGGGCGACGTCGCCGACCAGATCTACAAGCAGGCGGTCACCTCCGCCGGCACCGGCTGCATGGCGGCGCTCGACGCCGAGGCCTACCTCGAAGGGCAGGGCTGACCATCCCCGATCCCTGCCGTCGCGCAACCCGACCCAAACGAGTTTGCGATGGCCAGGCTTTCCGACCTCAAGAAGCTCGTGGACGCCGCGCGGGCAGAGACCCCGGCGCCGCCCCAGGCGCC
>CAIWHR010000457.1 GCA_903912485.1 uncultured beta proteobacterium
CGGCGGCGAGGACGTCGCCGCGAAGGTCGGCGTAGAGACCGGCGAACGCGTCGTCGTGCTTCGCGTCCAGCGTGCGCAGCGCGTCGTCGTACTGCTTGTCGTCGAACTGCACCTCGGCGAGGCGGTAGCGCGCGATCTCGCGCAGGTTGTCCTCGCCCGACTTCTCGATCACCCACTCGAGCTGCGCCTTCGCGCCGGCCTTGTCGCCGGCGTCGAACAGCATCTTGGCGACGATCAGTCCGCCGCGGGGCGCGTAGCCCGTCCCCGCGTACCTGGCCGCGAGTTCGGCCATCGCGTCCTTCGCCTTGGCGTTGTCGCTGCTGCGCGCTGCAGTGCTGATCGCAGCGTAGAGCACCGACGCCTGCTCGGCCTGGTTGTGCTGCCACCAGCGCCAGCCCTGGACGCCGACGATGCCGACGCACAGCGCGAGCACGATCGCGGTGACGGTATTGCCCCACTGCACCCACCACGCCTTGAGGTCCTCGAGCTGGTCCTGCTCTTCGAGATCGTAAACGGCCATGTGCTTCCCTTGGTTGATGTAGTGGGCGCCGCAGCCGGCGCGCCGGGTTTCAGATGGGTGAGGGCGGGGACGCCGAAAGCGCCGTCGCGAGTTCGGCGACCGGCACGGTGAACTGCTCGCCGCCGCCGCGCAGCGGCTTGACGGTCGCGGTCCCGGCGGCCGCCTCGTCGTCGCCGATCAGCACGGCAAAGCGCGCGCCCGAGACGTCGGCGCGCTTCATCTGCGACTTGAAGCTGCCGCCGCCGGCGTTCAGCACGGCCGCGTGGCCGGCGTCGCGCAGCGATTCGGCGGCGCGCCCGGCCAGCGCCGACGCGGCGTCGCCGGAATGGACGATGTACGCGAGCGGCGCGGCACGGGCCACCGAGCCGCTCTCCTGCAGCAGCAGGATCAGCCGCTCGACGCCCAGCGCGAATCCGCAGGCGGGCGTCGGCTTGCCGCCCAGCTGCTCGAACAGGCCGTCGTAGCGGCCGCCGCCGGCGACGGTGCCCTGCGCGCCCAGCCGGTCGGTGACGAACTCGAACACCGTGCGGTTGTAGTAGTCGAGCCCGCGCACCAGCCGCGCTTCGATGCGGAACGCGACGCCGTGATCCGACAGCAGCCGCTGCACGCCGTCGAAGTGCGCGCGCGACGACGCGCCGAGCAGGTCGAGCAGGCGCGGCGCCGCGGCGACCATCTCCTGCAGCGCGGGGTTCTTGCTGTCGAGGATGCGCAGCGGATTGGTGTGCAGGCGCCGCTTCGCGTCGTCGTCGAGGATCGCTGCGTGGCGCTCGAAGTGCTCGATCAGCCGCGCGCGGTGCGCAACGCGCTCGGGCGCGTCGCCGATGGAGTTGATCGACAGCGTGATGCCTTCGGCGACGCCGAGGGCCTTCCACAGCCGCGCGAGCATCAGCATCTGCTCGGCGTCGACGTCGGGGCCGGCAAAGCCCAGCGCCTCGACGTCGAACTGGTGGAACTGGCGATAGCGGCCCTTCTGCGGGCGCTCGTGGCGGAACATCGGGCCGGCGGTCCACACCCGCTGCGGCCGTTCGTAGGTCAGGTTGTGCTCGATCGCCGCGCGGACGATGCCGGCGGTGGCCTCGGGGCGCAGCGTCAGCGAGTCGCCGTTGAGGCGGTCCTCGAACGTGTACATCTCCTTCTCGACGACGTCGGTGTATTCGCCGATGCCGCGGACGAACAGCGCCGTCGGCTCGACCAGCGGCACCCGCAGGTTCCGGTAGCCGTACTGGCGGAACACGCCGCGCACGGCGTCCTCGACCTGCTCCCACAGCCCGGCTTCGTCGGGCAGCACGTCGTTCATCCCGCGCACGGCCTGCAGCGCGCGCGGCGCGCGGGCGGCGGCGGGCGCCTCCGGCGCCGGGGCGACCGTTGCGCGCGTCATGCGACGGCCTTCACGGCGATGGTCCGCTTCGACGGCGACAGGTGCGCGGCGCGCGCTTCGCCGCCGTAGGTCGTGCGCACGTAGTCGTCGACCATCCGCTGGAACTCCTCGGCGATGCGCTCGCCCTTGAGCGTCACCGTCTTCTCGCCGTCGACGTAGACGGGAGCGACCGGGGTCTCGCCGGAGCCCGGCAGCGAGATGCCGATGTTCGCCATGCGCGACTCGCCCGGGCCGTTGACGACGCAGCCCATCACCGCGACGTGCATGGCCTCGACGCCGGGGTAGCGCGCGCGCCACGACGGCATCTGCGCGCGGAGGTAGCGCTGGATGCGGGCGGCCAGTTCCTGGAACACGGTGCTGGTCGTGCGGCCGCAGCCGGGGCAGGCGCTGACCATCGGCGCGAACGAGCGCAGCCCCATCGTCTGCAGGATCTCCTGCGCGACCTGCACTTCCTTCGTGCGGTCGCCGTCGGGCTCGGGTGTCAGCGACACGCGGATGGTGTCGCCGATGCCCTGCTGCAGCAGCACCGCCATGGCCGCGGTCGACGCGACGATGCCCTTCGATCCCATCCCCGCCTCGGTGAGGCCGAGGTGCAGCGGGTAGTCGCAGCGGCGCGCGAGTTCGCCGTACACGGCGACCAGGTCCTGCACCGTCGACACCTTCGACGACAGCACGATGCGGTCGCCCGGCAGGCCGATCTCCTCGGCCCGCCGCGCGCTGTCGACGGCCGAGACGACCAGCGCCTCGTGCATGACGGCGCCGGCAGTCCAGGGCGCGGCGCGGGCCGCGTTCTCGTCCATCATCCGCGCCAGCAGTTCGGCGTCGAGGCTGCCCCAGTTGACGCCAATGCGCACCGGCTTGCCGTACTCGATCGCCTTCTCGATCATCACCGCGAACTGCGGGTCGTGCTTCGAACCCCTGCCCACGTTGCCCGGGTTGATCCGGTACTTGGCGAGCGCCTGCGCGCAGCCGGGATAATCGGTGAGGAGCTTGTGGCCGTTGAAATGGAAATCGCCGATCAGCGGTGCGCGACAGCCGGCGGCGTCGAGCGCGTCGCGGATCGCGGGAACCGCGGCGGCGGCGGCCGCCGTGTCGACGGTGATGCGCACGAGTTCGGAGCCGGCGTCGGCGAGTGCGCGCACCTGCGCGACGGTGGCGGCGACGTCGGCGGTGTCGGTGTTGGTCATCGACTGGACGACGACCGGCGCGCCGGCACCGATGCGCACGCCCGCGACGTCGACGCCGCGCGTGCGGCGCCGGGAAATGGGGGAGTTCTCGCTCATCGTGCGCGTCGCTGCGGCAATTTCACTCGACGGTGAACCGGGCCACGTTCTTCTGCGTGGCCGGCACCAGATCGAAGGGCCGGCCGCGCCAGGTCGCACTGACCACGGCGGCGTTGCCGATCACCACGTCGAGCGGAGGCACGCCGCTGATGGTGCGGGTCTGGCCGCCGGTGATCATCTGCGACACCAGCACCCGCCCGCGGCCGTCCTTCACCTCGGTCCACGACGCATCGCGGTACGTCAGCGCCAGCGCTCCCTCGTTGCCGGAGGGCGCTGCC
>CAIWHR010000458.1 GCA_903912485.1 uncultured beta proteobacterium
CATGGGCCGGATATACAGACAGCGCCCACGCGCGCCGACGGACGGCACGCGCCGCCCCGCCCGCACGCCGGCTGCGGCGGCGCCTCGAACAGGCGCTGCGCCAGCGCCTGCGCCGCCGCGCGCACCTCGGGAGCGGCCGAGGCCTGCGCCAGCCGCGGCGCCCGCGCGACGATCCATTGCCGCAGGATCGGCGGCAGCTGCTCCGGTTCGAGGGCTCGCCAGACGCGCAGGTCCGGGTCCAGGCGCACGCCGTCGGGCATCGCGTCCACGTCCAGCGTCACCACGTCGCGCAGCGCGCCGACGTCGATCCAGCGCGTCTCGGAACGCCCGGCAGCGGCGATCTCCAGCGGCAGGCGCAGCGCATACGCCGGCGCCGCCTGCTCCACCGTCAGCGTCAGGCGTACCTTGCCGGCGTGCGCCTTCGCCGCGGCACTGGCGATGGTCACCGCCGGCGCGCCGGGACGCTCCAGCCACTGGTCGAAGAACGGCGCCAGCGACTTCCCGGACGCCTGCTCGAACGCCGCCTGGAGGTCGCGCCAGGAAGCCGCCTCGAAGCGACGCCGCTCCCAGAACGCGCGGACGCCGCGCCGGAAGGCGTCGTCGCCGATGGCGTCGCGCAGCATCACGAACAGCATCGCCGACTGGCCGTAGCCGACGGCGGCGGCGGCGCCGTGGGTGCGCGAGCGGAACGAGGCCAGCGACTGTCGGCGCCCGGCCGGCACCGCGGCGAAGTCGCGCAGCCACGCCAGCCGCATCGCGCGCGCGGCCGCGCCCGACTCGCGCTCCTTGTACGCGTAGTCGGCCATGAACGTGGTCAGCCCTTCCGACCAGTTGCCCTCGGTGGCGTCGACGGCGACGCCGTTGCCCCACCAGTTGTGGAGCACCTCGTGGCCCAGCGACGTCGTGCGGATGAACGGCAGCTTCAGCACGTCGGCGCCGATGTACGTCAGCGTGGGCAGACCGAAGCCGGTCGGCAGCGGGCTCGCGACGACCGAGAACTCGGTGAACGGATACGCGCCGATCGCGTCCGCGTAGCCTTCGAGGTAGCGGCGCGAATCGTCGAGATAGCCTTCGGCCAGTCCGGGATTGGCGTCGAGATCGGGCGGGAAATACGTGCGCAGCCGCAGCGGGGCGCCGTTCGCGCGCGGCACGATCTTCTCGCGGACGACCCACGGCCCCGCCATGAGGTCGATGCCGGCGGCGGGCTGCGCCAGCTCGAAGCTGGCCCGGTAGCGGCCCGAAGCGTCCGCCGGCACCGCCTCGGAAAGCAGGCGGCCGGGCACCAGCGCGCGCTGCCCGCCCGGCACCGACAGCGCGATCCGATAGGCGAACCGCGGCGCCGGCTGCGGATACCACGCGCCCGACGCGGGCAGATAGCTGCCCTCGGCCGAGGCCATCGGCGCCAGGCCGCGCAGCACGCCGCGATGGTCGAGCGCCGTATCCAGCGCGGGCAGCGTGCCGGCGTACTCGATGCGCACGCCGGCCGCCCCCGCCGGCAGCCGCAGCTGCCAGCGTTGGATCGGCCCGTCGCGCCCCGCACGCTCGGCGGGCAGGCGCCTGCCGTCGACCGAAGCGGCGGTCACCTGCAGCGAGTCGTGCAGGTCGAAGCGGAAGTCGCGCGACGCGGGCACCACGACGGCCACTGCGCGGAAATGCCGTGCGCCGGGGTCGAGCTCGACGTCGAGATCGAGCGACGGCGCCGCTGCGCCGGCAGCGGCAGCGGCAGCGGCAGCGGCAGCGGCA
>CAIWHR010000459.1 GCA_903912485.1 uncultured beta proteobacterium
CGGCCGGTCGCCTCATGCGCCGCCGGTGGCGGCGCCGATCGTTCATCGACTGTTCCGGGAGCGTTGCGCTCCCCGGCTTGGTGGTTGGCCGCTACCAACCGCTGGCGGACGGCAACGCGCGCGTCGAACCCGTTGCGCGCGCTGCCCGACCATGCCTGCCCTCTGCAGTCGCTTCAGAAGACGTAGAGGAGCGGACTCGCGCGGGGCGCCGCGCAATCCGCTCTTCTCCGCCCTCGCGAAGACGGCCGGGCGTCCGGCGCCCTGCGTCTCGCGCCGACCCCGGTCGGGGGCCGCGCGGGACGCAGGATGCCGGACGCTCGGCCGGTGCTTCCTTACTTGACTTCGACCTTTCCGCCGGCGTCTTCGAGCTTCTTCTTCGCGGCTTCGGCGTCGGCCTTCGACACCGCTTCCTTGACGGCCTTCGGCGCGCCGTCGACCAGGTCCTTGGCTTCCTTGAGGCCGAGACCGGTCAGCTCGCGCACGGCCTTGATCACGTTGACCTTGTTCTCGCCGAACCCCGTCAGCATCACGGTGAATTCGATCTGCTCTTCCACCGGTGCGGCGGCGGCGGCGGCGGGAGCGGCGGCCGCGACTGCGGCGGCGGCGGACACGCCGAACTTCTCTTCCATCGCCTTGATGAGCTCGGACAGCTCGAGGACGGTCATCGACGAGATCTTGTCGAGGATTTCAGCTTGGGCAACTGACATTTTTCAGCTCCTGAATCATAAGTGTTGAAATGGGGAAATCGAAAGCGTGGGGCTTCAGGCCGCCGACCTGGCGTCGCGCACCGCCGCGAGGCATCGCACGAACTTGGTCGGAACTTCGTTGAGCGTCCGCACGAACTTGACGATCGGCGCCTGCATCGTGCCGAGCAGCGTGGCGATCAACTGGTCGCGCGACGGCAGAGCCGCCAGCGCCGCGATGTCCTTGGCCGACATCACGTGGCCCGGCATCGCTCCGCCGGTGATCACGAACTTGTCGTGACCCTTGGCGAAGTCGTTGAGGACCTTGGCCACCGCGACCGGGTCGGTGCCGATGCCGTACGCCAGCGGTCCGACCATCTTGTCGGACAGTCCGGCGAACGGCGTGTCGGCGACCGCACGGCGCACCAGCGTGTTCTTCACCACCCGGAAATACACGCCGGCGTCCCGCGCCTTCGCACGGAGCTTCGTCATTTCGGCGACGACCATGCCGCGGTTCTCGACCATGACGATGGCCTGCGCCCCGGCGATTTCCTTCGCGATTTCCGCGACTACCGCTTGCTTCTGTTGTAGATTTAGACTCAAGGTCTACCTCCGTCTGTTCGGGAGAGGACGGCACGCCGCCCTTCCCCCACCCGCCGTCCGCGAATGCCGGACGGTTGTTGCGGTGACCTTGGGCCAGGAGAATCCTGTCTTCGGGGCACCATCTGCGCTGGGTTCGGCTGCCTGCAGGCGGCTGTCGCAGGACACGACTGGCCACCGACGGCGACGTTCGTTTGAGCTTTGGGCCCCCGCGGTCTTTGACGGCCCGCCGCGCAGTGTGCCGCGCGGCGTTCCCTCAAATCTGTCGATTGCTGCCTGTTACGCCTGCGCCTGCTGCGCGAGGCTCGACGAATCGATGCGCACGCCGGCGCCCATCGTCGACGACACGCTGATCTTCTTCAGGTAGACGCCCTTCGAGCCCGAAGGCTTGGCCTTGTTCAGCGCCTCGATCAGCGCGAGCAGGTTGGTCTTGAGCTGCTCGGGCGCGAACGACGCGCGGCCGATCGTGCACTGGATGATGCCGCCCTTGTCGGTCCGGTACTGGACCTGGCCTGCCCGCGCGTTCCTGACCGCGGTGACGACGTCCGCGGTGACGGTGCCGACCTTCGGATTCGGCATCAGGCCGCGCGGACCGAGGATCTGGCCCAGCTGGCCGACGACGCGCATCGCGTCCGGCGTGGCGATCACCACGTCGAACTCCATGAATCCTTCCTTGACCTTGGCGGCGAGGTCGTCGAAGCCGACGATGTCGGCGCCGGCTGCCAGCGCCTCCTTCGCCTTCTCGCCCTGCGCGAACACGGCGACGCGGACGCTCTTGCCGGTGCCCGCGGGCAGCACCACCGACCCGCGCACCGTCTGGTCGGACTTCTTCGCGTCGACGCCGAGGTTGACCGCGACGTCGACCGACTCGTCGAACTTGGCGACGGCGGTGGCCTTGACGAGCTTCAGCGCCTCGTCGACCGGGTACGTCTTGCTGCGATCCACCTTGGCGCGGACCGCCGTCATGCGCTTGGACAGCTTCGGGAGCTTTTGCTGGGCGGCCATGATCACTTCACTCCTTCGACGGTGATGCCCATGCTGCGCGCGCTGCCGGCGATCGTCCGCACCGCGGCGTCGAGGTCGGCGGCGGTGAGATCGGGCATCTTGGCCTTGGCGATGTCTTCCGCCTGGCCGCGGGTCAGCTTGCCGACCTTGTCGGTGTGCGGCGTCTTGCTGCCCTTGTCCACTTTCGCGGCCTTCTTGATGAGCACCGTCGCGGGCGGCGTCTTCATCACGAAGGTGAAGCTCTTGTCGGCGAAGGCGGTGATGACGACCGGAATCGGCAGGCCGGGCTCGAGCCCCTGCGTCTGCGCGTTGAACGCCTTGCAGAATTCCATGATGTTGAGGCCGCGCTGGCCCAGCGCGGGGCCGATCGGCGGACTCGGGTTCGCCTTGCCCGCGGGCACCTGCAGCTTGATGAAGCCTACGACTTTCTTTGCCATTGCTCGCTCCTTGCGGGTTCGAACGGCGGTCCGGCCTGCGGCTTACGGCGCCTAGCGACAAGCGCGCAACCGCCCAGCCCGACCCGCCTCCCCGCTACGACACACGATTGGCACCGGCTGCGCCGGTGCCGCCAGTCACGCCTTTTCGACCTGCGAGAAATCCAGTTCCACCGGCGTCGACCGCCCGAAGATGGTGACCGAGACGCGCAGCTTGCTCTTTTCGTAGTTGACGTCCTCGACGTTGCCGTGGAAGTCTGTGAACGGGCCTTCCTTGATGCGAACCGCCTCGCCGAACTCGAACAGGACCTTCGGCCGCGGCTTCTCGACGCCTTCCTGCACCTGCTGCAGGATCGCGTCGACTTCCTTCTGCGAGATCGGCGTCGGCTTGTTGGCGGTGCCGCCGACGAATCCGGTGACCTTCGGCGTGCTCTTGACGAGGTGCCACGAGTCGTCGGTCATCTCCATCTCGACCAGCACGTAGCCGGGGAAGAACTTGCGCTCGCTGATCGCCTTCGCGCCCTTCTTCATTTCGACGACTTCTTCGACCGGCACCAGGATCTGGCCGAACTGCTCGGCGATGTCCGAGCGCTTGATGCGCTCGATCAGCGCCCGCTGCACGCTCTTCTCGAAGCCCGAGTACGCGTGCACGACAAACCACCGCTTCGCCATCATTCGCTCCGCCCGGTCAGCAACTTCACAATCCAAGCGAGCGTCGTATCCACGGCGAACAGGAACAGCGCCATGACGACGACGAAAGCGAACACGATCACCGTGGTCTGCATCGTCTCCTTGCGCGTCGGCCACGACACGCGGCCGGCCTCCGCCCAGGCTTCCTGCGCGAACGCGAAGAATTCCTTGCCGGGCACCGACAGCCACGCGACGCCGCCGGCGGCGATGAGGCCGCCCATCACCATCAGCACGCGCAGCACCTGCGCGGCTTCGGAGAAGTAGTAGTAGCCCCAGACGCCCGCGACCACGCACGCCACCGCCAACGCAATTTTCAGTTTGTCCATCTTGAGCCGTCAGCCTTCAGTCGGCGGTCGTCCGTACCCGCATTCGCTTGCTTCACCGCCGCAACCCGTCGCATCGTCTGCCGCCCGCCGCCGGCGCCTGCCGGCTGGAGTGGCAGGCCAGGAGGGAATCGAACCCCCAACCTACGGTTTTGGAGACCGTCGCTCTGCCAATTGAGCTACTGGCCTTCTCTGCTACTCGATGACCTTGGCGACGACGCCGGCACCCACCGTCCGGCCGCCCTCGCGGATCGCAAACCGCAATCCCTCTTCCATCGCAATCGGCGCAATCAGATCCACCGTCAGCGACACGTTGTCCCCAGGCATCACCATCTCC
>CAIWHR010000460.1 GCA_903912485.1 uncultured beta proteobacterium
CGCTCGCGGCGCTGCGCGCGCAGGCGCAGGTGGCGCGCGGTGCCGGCGACGAGGCCGGGCGACTGCGCGCGCTCGACAACGTGATCGCCGCCTGCGACCGCGCCTCGCACCTGATCGACCAGCTGCTGACGCTGGCGCGGCTCGAGCCTGAGAGCTTCCGCGCGCAGCGCGAGCCCTGCGAGCTGCACGAAATCGCGCGGCTCGCGGCGGCCGAAACCGTTCCGGCGGCGCTGGAGAAGGCGATCGAGATCGACCTCGCCGGCGGGCCGCCGGTCACCGTGCCGGGTGACGCCCGCCTGCTGCGCATCCTGCTGCGCAACCTGCTCGACAATGCGGTGCGCTACAGCCCGCCCGGCACGGCGATACACGTGCGCGTCGACGCGGGCGAGCGTGGCGCGGTCATCACCGTCGCCGACGAGGGGCCGGGCGTGGCCGCGGCGGAACGCGAACGGCTCGGACAGCGCTTTCACCGGCTGCTCGGAACGTCGGCGACCGGATCGGGGCTCGGCCTGTCGATCGCCAAGCGCATCGCGCAGATCCACGGCGCGACGATCGCCTTTGCCGAGACGGCCCCGGGCGTCGGGCTGGCGGTTACGGTGTCGTTTGCGGGAGAGCCGGCGGGCGGTTGACCATCGCCGCGCCGGTGCGCAGCGCGCCGTCCTCCCAGGCCATCGTCAGTCCGCTCTGGCCCCGGACGAACGACTGCAGCAGTTCGCCGACGGCCTCGCGGCGCCAGCCCTGCAGCAGCGACGGCGCCTCGCCCGCGCCGTGCGCGACGTGCCGGTAGAAACGGTCGAAATCCTTGCGGCTGGCGACCAGGCCCGGATCCAGCGACGATCCGGCGCACAGGCACTGCAGCACGGCGAACAGCGCGTCGGCGCGGAATCTGTCGGCGGCGGCCTGCTCCGGCTCCGCCGCGGGCAGTTCCGACTTGGGCAGCGAGCGCGCCTGTGCCGCGGCGGCGACGATGTCGGCGCCGAACTCTTCCGCGATCGCTTTGGGCAGGCTGCGGACCCTGGCGAGTTCGGCGATCGAGCCCGATCGCTCGCGCGCCAGTTCGACCATCACCTCGTCCTTCAGGAACGCGCGCGCCGGCTTGTCGTGGCGGCGCGCGGCGGCGTCGCGCCACACCGTCAGCTCCTTCAGCACCGCCTGCGAGTGCGGCGACAGCAGGTTGCCGCCGCGCACGCGCAGGTAGTGCGTGTGCGGATTGAAGCCGAAGCGCGCGATCGCGCAGGCCGCAGCGCATTCCTCCTCGGCGTGGCCGGCGTGGCCGAGGGTTTCCAGCCGGGCCAGCATCTGCCGGTGCGCGGCCGGCAGGTAGCGGACGTCGTCGGCCGCGTAACGCAGCTGAACCGCCGACAGCGGCCGCTGCTGCCAGTTGCTGAAGCCCAGGTCGCGCCCCAGGTGCGCGCCGGTGAACTCGGCCAGCATCTTCTTCAGCGACACCGGGAACGGCAATCCGGCGAATCCGGCGCCGATCTGGGTGTCGAAAACGTTTGCGGCCGGGCGCTTCAGGTGGCGCGCCACCGGCTCGATGTCGCTGTCGCCGGCGTGGACGATCTTGGTCACCGACGGATCGGCCAGCAGTTCCCAGAACGGCGTCAGGTCGAGCCCGGCCAGCGGATCGATCAGCGCCAGCGTGCTCGACGACGCGACCTGGACCAGGCACAGCCGCGGGTGGTACGACTGCTCGCTGATGAACTCGCTGTCGTAGGCGAAAGAGCCGTCGTCGCGCAGCGTCGCGAGCAGCTGCGCGAGCGCCTCGTCGGTGGTGACCAGGACCGGATCGCCGCGGTGGACCAGCGCCATCTCCGGCACGTCCTCCAGCGGATCGTCGTCGAGGTGGGCGGCGTGATGGCTGCGCGAGCGGTGGCTCATCGAGTGGCTCCGATCGGTGCGCGGTGTTCCCGCATCAGGCCGAGCAGCCGGCGCGTCGCCGCGTCGGGATCGGCGGCGGAGCAGATCGCCGAGATCACGGCCACGCCCTCGAGGCCGGCCGCGTACAGCGCCGCCGCGTTGCTGCCGTCGATGCCGCCGATGGCGACGGCGCGATGCCCGGACAGCCGCGCGAGGCGCGCGGTCTCTCCGATGCCCAGCGCGGCGCCGGCATCGGCCTTGGTCGCCGTCGCGAACGCCGGGCCGACGCCGACGTAGTCGACGTCCCAGCCTGCGGCTTCGCGCGCCTCGGCGTCGCCGCCGATCGAAACGCCGATGATCTTCCCCGGGCCGAGGAGGCGCCGGGCCTCGGGGTACGGAAGGTCCTGCTGCCCGATGTGCACGCCGTCGGCGTCGAGCGCCTGCGCCACGTCGATACGGTCGTTGACGACCAGCGCGATGCCCGCCGGCCGCAGCAGCTCGAGCAGCCTGCGGCCCAGCGCCAGCATCGGCCGGGCGTCCGCCTGCTTGTCGCGCAACTGGACCAGCGTCACACCGCCGGCAATGGCGGCGCTCACCACCGCCTCGACGCCGCGCGGGCCGCAGCAGGCGCGGTCGGTGACGAGGTAGACGCCGAGATCGAATTCGGGGGCTTTCATCGCGGTCGCTGCGCTAAGCCGGCGCGTCGATGCGCAGCCGGGCGTCGATCTGCGCGAGGTCGAGCCCGTGCAGCGCGTCGAAGAAGGCGGCGGCCATCGTCCCGGGTCCGCGCGCCGCCGCCAGCGCCGCCTCGCCGGCGATCCCCATCACCGCCATCGCGTCGACGGCGGCGCGCAGCGCATCCGGCTGCACCGCGGCGAAGGCTCCGCACAGCGCCGACGCCGTGCAGCCCATGCCGGTGATCCGCGCCATCATCGCGACGCCGTTGTGCACGCGGACCTCGCGGTCGCGGTCGAGGCAGTAGTCGACGACGCCGCTGACGACGACCGCGCAG
>CAIWHR010000461.1 GCA_903912485.1 uncultured beta proteobacterium
CCGCGATCAGCCACCACGGCTTGCCCTGCCCGTCGTAGGTGAACCAGGTGGCGAAGAAGACGTCGCCCTGGTGCGAGAAGTTGATCCCCCAGCCCGACTCCTGCGGGTTCCACCACAGTCCCTGGTAGTTGGCGACCGCGGCTGCCGCCGGGATCGAAGCCCGCAACGGCAACGCGCCCCAGGGAGCGACGACCATGCAGATCAACAGCAACATCCGAAGCAGCGCCTTCATACCCATCCCCCTATCCGTCCACTCATCGGCTTGCTGCCGTTGTGGCGTGGCGCCGGGTCGGGCTAATGGCAGACCGTTCCCGGTGCCGCGAATACCTGCCGCGTGATCGCCTTGGTCTGCGACACACCATTGACGGTGTAGGCGAAGGTCGCGCTGTTGCCGTTGGCGAAGGTGGCGGTGGCGCTGCCGATCTCGGTTTCGGCGACCGCGCCCCACGGCACGCTGTTGAACGGCGGCCCGCCGACCGTCGACACCGGCCCTGCGTAGACGCCGGTCGCGCTCTTCGCCAGCACGGCGATCAGCCACCACGGCTTGCCTTGCCCATCGTAGGTAAACCAGGTGGCGAAGACGATGTCGTCCTGATGGGTGAAATTGACCCCCCATCCTGCCTCGCCGGCGTTCCACCACAGATCCTGATAGTTGGTCGCCAGCGCGAGGTTCGGCTGCCCGCCCCAGATGCAGACAGGTGCCGCGCCGAACAACTGCCGGGTAATCGGCTTGGTCTGCGTGACGCCGTACACCGTGGTGGTCAGCACGCCGTTGTCGGCGTCCGAGAACGCCGCCGTCATCGTGCCGACGGTCGTCTCCGTCGCCGGTTTGTCCCACGGCAGCGCGTCGAACGGCAGCGCCGTGGTGGTGAACACGTCGCCGGCAAAGACGCCGCGCAAACCCTGCTGCAGCACCGCGGCGAGCCACAGCGGCTTGCCGTCGGCGCCGTAGGTGAACCAGGTGGCGAAGACGAGCTCGCCCTGGTGCGCGAAGTTGATACCCCAGCCCGACTCGGACCCCGCCGGCGAGCGCCAGAACAACCCCTGGAACCCACCCGAGGGCACCACCGCCTGCTCGTAGGCGCCGATGTCGGCGGCCGCGCCGACGACGCGGGCGAAGGGGGTTCCGCGCTGATCGAAGCTGCCCCCGACCGCATTCGAGCCCGCATCGACCGCGGGGCTGCCGCCCCCCAGCGCATGAATGGCGGTGAGGCCGCCGCGATCCTGCAGCGCCTCCAGCAGCGGGTTCCGGTCGACCAGATCCCCCGCGGCCGCAAAACCGCAGCTGTGGGCGCTGTCGAGATTGTGGCCATGCGACACGATGCTGCCGCCGCTGAACACGTCGCAGTTGGTACCCCCGTTCGGATCGGCGAGGATCGTCGACTCGAGCACCACCGATGAGCCCGGGGAAGCCGACAGCTGCGGCCCGGCGCCGTTGCCGGCAATGCTGACGTTTCTCAACGTCGTGGTGCCGGCCAACACCGCGATCGCGCTGCCGCGGCCGGCGAGCGCGTTGCCGCTGAACGTCGAATTCACGACTTCGACCGTCGCCTGCGACTCGATCGCGGCTCCCGAGGCGCTGGGTTTCGATGCGGTGTTGCCGCTGAAAGTGCTGTTGGACACGACCAGCGTGCCGTCCTGGATCCGCAGGCCTGAACCGCCATAGGTGCTGGCGTTGTTGCGCACGGTGGTCCGGGTCATGTTGACGGCGCCGGACATGACGCAGATGCCGCTGCCCGAGCCGTTGTCGGCGGCGTTGTTCTGGATAACGCTGGAATCGACCCTGACCGTCGCCGCCCCGTAGACCAGAATCCCTGCGCCGAGGCAGGCTCCGGCCCCGCCGCTGCCGACCGTGACACGGCCATTCTGGATCACCAGATTGATCAGCACTACGGCGCCGCCATGAAGGTTGAAGATCCGCAGCGCACCCTGGCCGTCGATGACGGTCGTTCCCGCGGCGCCGGTGCCGACGACGGTTAGGTCGCCGGTCGCGTTGGCGACGGTCAGATCGGCAATGCCGAGTCGGTAGCTCCCTGCCGGCACGTTGACGGTGTTAGCGCCGCCGGACGCATCCGCCTGCTGGATCGCGGCGCGCAGCGTGCAATGTCCCGCGCCGTCGTTGCAGATCCCGTCATGCGTGTTCGCATCGGCGACGTCGGCGGTGCTGTTGACGGTGAAGACCGCCGCCATGGCCGGGACGGAGCCCAGCGCGAGGGCGAGCGCGAATGCCATGACGCCGAACGGGGATCGGGCGCGGGACCCGTGACCGGCAACGCGCGAGAACAGCGGGCGATAACGCAGGATCATGGCGTGGTCTCCTTCGTGGGTCGGCGCTGCCGGGCAGCGTAGATCGTCGAACGCATGAGCAGGGAACTCGGAGCCACCGTCAGGTCGGCCGAATTTCGCGACAAGACGCTGCCGTCCGGGATCGAACCGGAGCCGGGCGCCTCCGCAAACTTCGCCGCCTTCATCAGCGCCGACCACGATCGCCTCGGGACCCCGGCAAAGAAGGCCAACCTACAGGCCGACAAGTAACGGCAACGGGCCTGGCCTGCGATGGCGCCGCGCGATCAACCGGCCAGCGCGGCCATCACGGGCAGGTGTTGCCCCACTCCGAGGTCAGACGCGCCACCGGCATGCTTCCCGACGTGAAGCCCGAGGTGCTGGTCGTCCAGGTCATCGTGCCGGCATCACAGCCGGTGAACGCGACCGTGATGCTGCCCCAGCGTACCTCAGCGATCGCTGCGGGGTCGAACAGCGGCGGGAACTTGCCGCCCGACACGGTGAAGGCATCGGGGAAGTCGACGCTGTTGCCGCTGACGTTCCCGACTCCGCAGATCCAGGATCGGTTGCCGACGAGGTCGAAGGCGAACCAGCACATCCACGCGCTGCTCGCATTCATGAATTCGAGCATGATGCCGTGCCCCGACTGGCTCGGGTTGTACCACGATGCCGACATCGAGGGCCCCACCGCGAAAGCCCCGCCGGATTGGCGTACGAACACGTCGTCGAAGCTACCCGAGGCATTCAGGCTCACCCCAGTCGACTTCCACACGCCGAGCAGGATGTAGGCGCTGTGGACCGACGACCCAGCGGTGAAGCTGTCGCTCTGCAGTTCCCACGCTCCCGCGGTCGATCCAGAGACACTGTAGTCGGCGAGGACCGTGCCGCCGCAGTCGCTGGAGGCGTAGGTATACACCCACATCACCGCAGCGGCGCCCGCCGGCTGCCGCGCGGGGATGTACGTCCGCGCCCCGAAAGTGTAGTTGGTGCGGGGGCTGAGCGTCACGCACTGGGTCATCGTCAACGGCGTGGCGCCGTTGCTGAGTCCCTCGTTGACCATCACTGCCGACCCCGAGTCCGGGATGCCGCGCGCGTCGGTCGAGCTCCAGCTCGCCGTTCGACCGAACGGGAAGGACCATCCGCCGAGACTGGTGTCCATCCCCGGGTTGATGATCAGGTTGCCCGCGGCGACGCTGGAACCGGCCATGACCGACAGCGCTGCGCCAAAGATCATTGCGCTGAATCGACGCGCGTTAAGCGAAGTCATGACGTAGTCCTCCTCTGCTGTTAGAGCGCACACCGACGTGTCGATGGGACCGATGATCCGCGAGTTTCGCACACATCGCGCCGCGTCAGCCCCCCGGCACGCGGTCCGCCGAACCCGTGTTCACGATACCACCGACCATCGCGGAGCGGGCGTTCGTGTCCCGGCCTATCCGGGAGAATGACGGCCTCGAGTCTAGTTGTTCGGCGGCGACCGGAGCTGCCTTACTCGCCAGACGACCAGCAACTCGCCGCGCAGATAACCGAGGCGGCGTGGCGGATTGCCGCAAGGCGCGGTGCGCTGGAGTCCACCCTCAAGGATTTCGAGAAAGCAGTCCGCGTGCGGTGGTGACGGCTTGACCAATCCCCGGAGGCGCAGCAGCGTCCACTTGGGGAACCAGAAACCGGAAGCCGAAGTCGCCGCGCGGCGCCCTCACCAGCGTTGTCAGCCCCTGCACCGTAGAATTCGCCCATGAACCGCGCTGAATTGGTCGCCCGCCTGGCCGCAGACCAGCAGGAACTACCACTGATTGACTCTACGCTCGCCGTCAAGGTGATCTTGGATGCAATCCGAATGGCGCTCATCCAGGGGGAGCGCGTCGAGATACGCGGCTTCGGCAGCTTCGGCCTGAATCGCAGGCCAGCGCGCGCAGCGCACAATCCGAAGACAGGGGTACGGGTGACAGTTCCCCCCAAAGCCGTGCCCCACTTCAAGGCGGGGAAGGAATTGCGGGAGCGGGTCGACATCAAGCCCTGCCCCGCCGCCACGATGGCAGCGCCGTCCAGAACCGGCTGCCTCGTGCCCAGATGCTGCCCGTGGCGTAGTCCCCCCGCCGTGCCTGCGCCGCGACTGGTGGCCGTGGCAGCGGTGTCGACCATGCTGGCGTTGATCATGATGGTGGCGGCGGTGACGACGTTGATGGCCCCTGTCTAACGCCGCCTTTGCCGACGCTAGTTCGGGTCGATCATTGTAAAGTCCCCAGACATATTGCAGCCGCGACTGGTGCTGTGCCCCAATAGCCGACCGCTGACGATGTGGGGCCGGATACTCATCTCGAAAAAGGTCCCTGTGCCGACATCCCCCGACGGGCACGTGTACTCCATCTGGACCAGCCCCATCCGCCCCATTTGCGAATATGTGCCGTTGTACGTGCACTTACGTCCATCCGATTCCGTCATTGACATAGCTATCGACGGTCCATTCTGCGTGATCGAAAATTCCAGATTCCACAAGCTCCGGGAGCTGTTTCTTGCAGGGTCCGTGCAATCGGTAAACTCCGCCGCCCAAAGCCCCTGATAGGTGCCGCTGTAGTTGTCGAGCGTGAGGGGTTGCCGCTCGATAGCCTTCGTCACCGACACCCCATCGACGGAATAGGTAAGTTGCCCGCTGTTGGCGCCCGTCACAGTATTCAGAGTACTGGGCGTAAACGTCATTTCTCCCGCGGGTCTGGCGTTGGCAGGGACGCTGAAGGGGACACCAAAATACAGGCCCGTGGTCACATACAGGGGTCCGCTGAATGAGACCGGTGCGGGATCGCTCAAGCCGGGCGGCACACTAGATTCGAGTTCGCCAGTTACCCAAGTCGGCTTTCCGTCTTGGCCGTAGACGAAAACGGTGGCAAAGATGAACGTACCCGTGTGCACCAACTGCACGCCCCAGCCCGACTCAGACGGGTTCCACCAGATATCGGAGAAGTTCGGACTCAAGGACTTGGCACCAACTCCGCCGATCCCTGTGCAGCCTGCAATGGCGAACGCGACCACTTTTGCGATGAACTGGCCCCACCCCTTGTTTGCCCGCATTATCGGTCTCCCAGCTTGGCTCCGCCCGAGGCGGCCGTTTAGTCTATGCGGATGTTTTTCATTGTTCTTTGCGATAAGTCAAGGTCCGCGCCAAGTCGCTGTGCATGGCGGAGCCGCTTCTGCTGAGCGCGATCAGGATGTTTGATGTCGTGATTTGTACGATAGATGATGGTCATGGTCGGCGTTTGCGGCGGATCGGATGCGATGGTGCGACGCACAACAGATGAGTTCAGGCAGGGTTTCCCATGAAACCGCTGACCGACCGCTAACGGCTGCGGACCCGTCGGTCATCGGCGCAGATCGTTCGACCGCGGGCTGCCCCCCGCGCCGATGTGAGTGCAGCGCCGTCAATGCCGCGTTGGCGTTGCCGGATCAGGCGCGCAAGCTCGGAATCGGCCAACGTCAGCCGTCGCGCCTATGGCTTTGTTGCGAGCCTTGGCCGGCCAGATATAGTCCTTCGGTTGTCCGTTCGACGGCCAACCGTTACAACGAGACCTGGGCGCCGAGTTCCACCACGCGATTGGGTGGAAGTCGGAAGTGATCGGCTGCGGTACCGGCGTTGCGGTACATCGCAGCGAACAGCCGCTCGCGCCAGAGCGCCATGTCGCTCTTGGGCGCCGGAAGCAGCTTCGCCCGTCCCAGGAAGTAGGAAGTCTGCATCGGGTCGAGTTCGAGACCCTGTTCGCCGCACCACTCCAGCGCCGCCGGAACGTCCGGGGCTTCCATGAATCCGAAATGAAGCGTGACGCGGTAGAAACGCCGCGTCAGGCGTTCGACGGCGACGTGCTGCGCGGCCGGGATGCGCGGAATGGGAAGGATCTGGACGCTGCAGACGACGGTCCGGTCGTGCAGCACGCCGTTGTGCTTGAGATTGTGCAGCAGCGCCCGCGGAACCTCGGTCCCGGACGAAGTCAGGAACACGGCCGTCAGCGGCACCGTCACCACGCCATCCGGCTCCAACGACTTCGCAAACGCATCGAGCGGCAGCGTCCCGGTGGCAAAGCGGGAGCGCAGAACCTCGCGCCCGCGCTTCCAGGTCGTCAGCAGCAGCAGGACGGCGCTGCCGAAGACGAGCGGGAACCAGCCGCCGTCGGCAAACTTGATCGTATTGGCGGCGAAGAAGGCGCTGTCGAACAGCACGAACGCCGCGAAGACCGGCAGCGCCAGCGCGGCCGGCCAGCGCCAGTCGTCGCGCGCGACCAGGTAGGCGAACAGCGTCGTGATGATCATGGTGCCGGACACGGCAATGCCGTAGGCGGCGGCGAGGTTCGAGGACGACCGGAACGTCAGCACCAGAACGATGACCGCGATCAGCAGAGCGAAGTTGATGCCGGGCAGATAGATTTGCCCCATTTCCGCTCCCGACGTATGGCGGATCGTCATCCGCGGCGCATAGCCCAGCTGGATCGCCTGGCTCGTCATCGAGTAGACGCCGGTGATGACCGCCTGGGAAGCGATGACCGTGGCGGCCGTCGCCAGGATCACCAGCGGGATCAGCGCCCAGCCCGGGGCGAGGAGATAGAACGGATTGCGCACGGCGGTCGGATCGGCGAGGAGCAGCGCGCCCTGGCCGAAATAGTTGACGACCAGCGCCGGCAGCACGACGCCGAACCACGCCTGCCGGATGGGCACCCGCCCGAAATGGCCCATGTCCGCATAGAGCGCTTCCGCCCCGGTGAGCGCGAGGAAGACCGCACCGAGCGCAAAGAAGCCCAGCCTGGGGTGCGTGCCGAGAAAGGCCAGCGCGTGCCCCGGCCAGAGCGCGGTCAGCACCAGCGGATTCCCCGCAATCTGCCACGCGCCCAGCAGCGCAATGGTGAAGAACCACAGCATCATGACCGGACCGAACGCCGCGCCGACCTTCGCCGTGCCCTGCTTTTGCACCAGAAACAGCGCGATGAGAATGCCGACGGTCAGCGGCACGACCCAGGGCTTGAACGCGTCGGTCGCGATATCGAGCCCCTCGACTGCGGAGAGCACCGAAATGGCCGGGGTGATCGCGCCATCCCCGTAGAAGAGCGCGGCACCGACGAGGCCGAGCATGAGCACCACGCGAGTGCGCCGCGGCCCCAGCCTCTTCTGCGACAGCACGCGCGCCATCAGCGCCATGATGCCGCCTTCGCCGTTGTTGTCGGCGCGCAGCACCACCGCGACGTACTTGACGGTGACGACGAGGATCAGCGCCCAGAACACGAGCGACAGGATGCCCAGCACGTTCGCCGGCTCGATCGGCACGGGATGGTGCTCGCTGCCGAACACCTCCTTCAGCGCGTACAGGGGGCTGGTGCCGATGTCGCCGTACACGACCCCGAGCGCCGCGAGCGCAAGCGCGGTGCGCTTGCCTTGCGCTGCCGTTGAAGTGGTCATGGTATGGGTCAGGGCGCGAACCGGTAGCCGACGCCGGTCTCGGTCAGGATGTGGCGCGGCCGCGCGGGATCGCCTTCGATCTTGCGGCGCAGGTTGCCGACGTGGACCCGGAGATAGGAACTGGCTTCCGGGGAAGCCGATCCCCAGACGTCGAGCAGCATCTGGCGATGCGTCAGGACGCGGCCCGCGTTCGCGATCAAGAACGCCAGCAGACGATACTCGATGGGCGTCAGGCGGATCTCGGCGCCTGCCTTCTCGATGCGGTGACTCAGATGATCGACCAGCACGTCGCCGAAGCGGAATACCGGGACCTGCGCGACCGACGACGACTCGCTCCGCCGCAGGGCCGCGCGCACCCGGGCGAGCAGTTCGGCGACGCCGAACGGCTTGGTGAGGTAGTCGTCGGCGCCAGCGTCGAGCGCCTCGACCTTGTCGCGTTCGCCGGAGCGGGCGGAGAGCACGACTATCGGCGCCTTGGACCAGAGACGCAGGTCGCTGATGAACGACAGGCCATCGCGATCCGGGAGGCCGAGATCGAGCACGGTGACGGCAGGATGTGCCTGCGCCGCCACCGCCAGCCCGCTGGCCGCATTCGATGCTTCGCAGACCCGGAAGCCCTCGCGCTCGAGGGCACCGCGGACGAAGCGCCGGATCTGCGGCTCGTCCTCGACGACCAGAATCGGAGAGCGGTCGATGTTCATCGCGTGCTGTCGTTCGCAGGGAGCGCCGCCTCGATCCCGTCGGGCGGGGGCATCACCGGCAGCGAGAGCGTGAAGCGCGCTCCTCCGCCATCGCGGTTGCCGGCGCGTATCGCCCCCCCGTGGGCCTCGACGATCGCCTTGCAGATGGCGAGGCCCAGTCCGGTGCCGACCGACTGCGCCGTGGGACTTCCCCGTTCGAACACTTCGAACAGGCGCTCGGCCCCGCCGGCGGGGAGTCCGGGGCCGCGGTCCTCGACGTCGATCTCCACGGCGGGCCCCTGCCGGGTGGCACGAAGGGCAATCGGATTCCCCGCTCCGTGCTTGACCGCGTTTTCGAGGAGATTGACGAGCACACGCTCGATGAGCACGCCATCGAACTCGAGCACCGGCAAGTCGGCGGCCAGCTCGATCCCGACCGTCAGGCCGGGGTAGTTGGCTTCCACCGCGCTCACGCTGCTGCCGACGACTTCCTCCAGCGGCTGCCAGGCCTTGAGGAGTTTCACCCGTCCCACGCGCAGGCGGGCCATATCGAGCAGGTTTTCGACCATCCGTGACAGGCGCATCGCCTGCTCGCGCAGCTCGGCGGCAACTCGGCTCGACTCGGGCGGCAGCGACGGCTCGCCGCGAGCCAGCGTGTCGGCCAGCCCGACCACGACGGTCAGCGGCGTGCGCAGGTCGTGCGATACCGCCGACAACACCGACGTGCGCAGCCGTTCTGATTCGATCTCGACCTGTGTCCGGCCGGCAACCTCGGCGAAATGCACTCGCTCGACCGCGGTCGAGGTCAGCGCCGCCACCGCGTCCAGCAGCGGGCGCTGGCTTGCGGAAACCACCGAGTCGCGTTCCCGGGAGCGAACGATCAGGACCCCGCGTCGGCGAATCGGCGCGTTGAGCGGCAGCGCGAGTGCCATGGCACCGACTTCCGACTCGAAGAGCGGCATGGGTTCGCCGGTCGCCAGCACCCGCGCGGCCACAGCCAGGTCTGCCGGCAACTGCCTCGACCCCTCCGCGATGGACCCGAGCTGCCCGTCCGGACCCGGAAGCAGCAGTTCGGCTTCGACGGCGAATTCGGTCGCGAGGTAGGTCGCGACCAGCGACTGGATCTGCGAGACATCGAGAACGCCGGAAACATCGTGCGCCAGCCGGTAGAGGCCGCAAGTACGCGCTTCAGCTACTTCGGCAGCCTCGGCCTCGCCGCGCAGGCGGGCCGTAAGCGTCGCGATAAGCAATGCCACGACCAGCATCACGACGAACGTGATCAGGTATTGGGCATCCTGGACGGCGAAGGAGAAGCGCGGCTCGACGAAGAAGAAGTCGAACAGCAGCACGCTCGCGAAGGCCGCGACGACGCCCGCCGTCCGCCCGTATCGCATCGCGACCAGCGCCACCGCCAGCAGGTAGACCATGACGATGTTGGCATGGTCCAGCGCCGACGCGACCGGCAACGCCAAAAGCGTGACCGCCGCGCAGCCCGCCAGCGCGATCAGCGACGCTTTCGCCGCGCCAGCGGTTTGTCGTGGAGAAACTTGATGTTCTGTCGCCATGGGATCACCTTGTCATGATCCGATGCTAGACCTCTCGATGTAAAGTTTGTGCAAAGGCCCGCAGATCCGGTCGGAAGCAAGTCATTCCGGCGACCATATGGCGCAGGATGTTTCAGGGTGCCGTGGCACGTTCCTCGTGACTGTGTATCCGAAGCGAAGCGCCGGCGAAGACTGCATGTCGCCAGTACAGCCCGGCCGCTATCGCTCCAACGATTGCGAATCCCGTTCTCATCGCGAGACCTCACACCTGTCGGGACACCAAGCAAGAACCAGCGCGCGGTCGCGCGCCAATCAGCCGCGTAGGCTCTGGCGCCGTCGCAACAGCATCACGAGCAGCACAGCGGCGACGATGGCGGGCGGCACCCAAGGCGATAGCGGTACTGTGGCTGCAGCGACAACTGGGGCGATGGCGGTGACGGTGTGCGTGTGTGCGTTGAGATTGCTTGCTTCGGCCAATACGGCGAACGGTTGCCCGCCGCTGCACCCGACAAAGACCAGCGCCGTGGGCGAACATTGATATGGCTCGCCGGGAATGCCCGAGCCGCTTGTGGGGTTGCAGTTCGCAAGCGATGGTGGCGGGACCAAAGTGCATCCGATCAGCGTCCCGGTAATGGCGACCCCAGGTCCAATCGTCTCTTCGAGCGCGGTATAGACTGCGTTGATCGCCCCGGACTGGCTGGAAAACGACGTGGTAATTGTCTGATTGTTGGCTCCGAACGCCGGCAGCGATAACGCACCGACGAACCCGACCAAGACAACGATGATGCTGCGAACTGCTTTCATCACATCTCCCTTTCGTGACTCGGGACGCCGGAACGAGTTGCCCTTCGGCGGAGTATAGGTTCCGCGAACCCGGAATCGCAAACAGGTGGCTCCCTCCCAGCCGTAGAGCGAACCGGGATGCAGCCATCCTGGTAGGCAAAGCTCCCGCAGAATCGCTCCTGAGCCGTTCTACGGGGGCCAGGACCGATGTGGGGTGGCGCCGCGGTAAGGGAGAAGACCCTGTGTTCGGTCAATCCCGGAGTGACCTTGCCGGCGGTCAATAACGACAACGTTTCCAAGGTCATCGCCACCGCGATGGGCGCCGGGGCCGGCGCGACGTTGAAGGGTGGCCCGGTGAACGCGGGGGAGTTTTCGATCTCATCGCGCCTATGGTTACGCGTCGCAGATCGGGAGCGGGCCGTTGAAGGGTGACGCCAGCGTCAAATGGGTGGACGCGACAATACAAGCTGATGGACTTGACCCGACTTCCATCCGCCCGCTGGCGTCGTTGAAGGGTGGCCTGGTGAACGCGGGGGAGTTTTCGATCCCATCGCGCCTACACGGTCTGCGCCTACGGTTACGCGTCGCAGATCGGTTGCCCAGCGCGATGCACTTGCGCGGTGGAATCGTGCCTTTGATTTGTTCATTTTGAGAACTTACACAGGAGTCGCCAACTTGGGCGACACCTTCATGGACGAATTCCCTCTCGCTGCTACGCCCGAGGTTGTCGCCCAATTTGGCGACTCCTGAGAAAGTGATCGTGCAGCAGCAAAGTTACACCGATATTACGTGCCGCCGTCGCGTTGGTCAGCGCCCACATGGCACAACTGAGCGCCGCATCGTCCGGCGCGGTCTCCCGCGTGCCGATCCGCGGTCGGTTCCCCTGAGTCGCTGCTGTGGGCGAATGGGTTGCGTCGATATGACCGTTGTCCTGCCACGAAGGCAGTGGGCGGCGCCGCGACCGCGTGACCCCGGCCGAGCTAGCCCGAATATTTCATCCGGAAATGTGAAATGAGGTCGGCGGAATCGTAACTTCCCACGTTGAATCGGTTGTCGAGACTGATCGCCGTGGAGATTCCGCCGATGCCAAATTGTACCGTGACCGAAGTGCCATTTGCGA
>CAIWHR010000462.1 GCA_903912485.1 uncultured beta proteobacterium
GACAAGATCAGCACCTTCGTCGGCCATGCTTTCTCCTGGCTGATCGTGGCGCTCACGTTCATGATCACCTGGGAGGTGTACTCGCGCTACGCGCTCGACCGTCCGCACTCCTGGGCCTTCGACGTCATGATCATCATGTACGGCACGCTGTTCATGATGGCCGGCGCCTATACGCTGGCCAAGGCCGGCCACGTGCGCGGCGACGTGCTGTACGGGTTCTTCCGGCCGC
Source organism: uncultured beta proteobacterium (assembly GCA_903912485.1). Taxonomy (GTDB): domain Bacteria; phylum Pseudomonadota; class Gammaproteobacteria; order Burkholderiales; family Casimicrobiaceae; genus CAIWHR01. Next base: position 230 of record CAIWHR010000462.1, read on the forward strand.
GCACGCAGGCCACGATCGACCTGATCCTGTTCATCCTGTTCTTCATTCCCGGCGTGTTCGCGCTCACCTATGCGGGCTACTACTTCGCGGCCGAGTCGTGGGCAATCCATGAGACGTCGAACATCACCGCGGAGGGACCGCCGATCTACCCGTTCAAGACGGTGCTGCCGCTGGCCGGCGCGTTCCTGCTGGCGCAGGGCATCGTCGAAATCATCCGCTGCGTGATCTGCATCAGGCAGGGTGCGTGGCCCTCGCGCGAGGACGACGTCGAGGAGGTCGACGTCGACAAGCTGAAAGAGATGGTGCACGTGAAGGACGAAGACATCGCCAAGCTCGACCAGTTCATCGTGCAGCAAGGGGCAGACAGATGAAGATCCGCCGGGAATTGTGGTTCGGCTTCTCGCTGATGGCGATCATCCTCAGCGTGGTGCTCGTCTTCACGCCGTGGGCCAGTTTCTTCGACGGGCATCTCACCCGTGCCGACCTCGGGGCGCTCGGCCTGCTGATGCTGGCGCTGATCGTGGTGGCGATCATGCTCGGCTTCCCCACCGCGTTCACGCTGATGGGAATGGGGGTGTTCTTCGGCTGGCTCGCGTACCGAAGCGTGAACCCGGACCTGGCGGTGCAGCAGATCCTCGACCTGATGGTGCAGCGCGCCTATTCGGTGATGTCCAACGACGTGCTGATCGCCATCCCGCTGTTCGTGTTCATGGGCTATCTGGTCGAGCGCGCCAACCTGATCGAGAAGCTCTTCAAGAGCCTGCATCTGTCGATGGCGCGCATCCCCGGCGCGCTGGCGGTGGCGACCATCGTCACCTGCGCGATCTTCGCCACGGCCACCGGCATCGTCGGCGCGGTCGTGACGCTGATGGGGCTGCTCGCGCTGCCGGCCATGCTGCGCGCCGGCTACAACATCAAGCTTGCCGCCGGCGCCATCACCGCCGGCGGCTGCCTCGGCATCCTGATCCCGCCATCGGTGCTGCTGATCGTCTACGGCGCCACCGCGGGCGTCTCCGTCGTCAAGCTCTACGCGGGCGCTTTCTTCCCCGGGATCATGCTGGCCGCCCTGTACGTGGGCTACGTCATCGTCGTCGCCAAGCTGAAGCCGCACCTGGCGCCGCCGTTGTCCGAAGCCGAGCGTTTCGTCCCGTTGCCGCCGCTGTCGCAGACGTTGAGTTCGCGCAGCGGCAACGTTCTCGCCGGCCTGTTCGGCGCCTTCGGCATCGCTTCGCTGTCCAAGCGCCAGGTTGCCGGTCAGCTGGCCGTTTCGCTGCTGCCCACGGTCTTCATCGTTGCGCTGCTGCTGGTCATGTACGCCGGGGCGACCGCACCGCCCACCGTGGTCGATACGACCGGCCTGGTCCAGGCAGGCGGCGCCATCGTCGATGCCGACGAGAAATCGACCGATTCGCTGGGGCTGCAGGAGCCGCCGAAGGACGAAGGCGGGCTGCAGGAGCCGCCGAAGGAGGGTGCCGATCTCAACGCGCCTCCCGTCGCGCCGGCTCTGGCCGAACCGACGGCCGCGGCGTCGCAGCCGGCGGTGGTCGCGACGGTCGCCGCCAAGGCGCCGGAGGCCGCCGAGCGCGTCCCGGCACCGACCTGGTTCTGGATCGTTCTCGGCGTCGGCGTCGTCGGCCTCGTGCTCGTCAATGCGCTGATGAGCTGGCAGCGGTTGGAGATCTTCAAGATGCTCCTGGCGTCGTTCTTCCCCCTGGCGGTGATGATCGTCGCCGTGCTGGGCTCGATCGTCTTCGGCCTGGCCACACCGACCGAAGCCGCCGCCGTGGGCGCTTTCGGCGGCCTCCTGCTGGCCGGCGTCTACCGCTACGTGGCGGCGAAGCAGGCGAAGAGCGGCAATGCGGTGATCAAGGCGCTCTCGGACCTCGGCGGGATCATCAAGGAATCCTCGTTCCTGACGGCCAAGACCAGCGC
>CAIWHR010000463.1 GCA_903912485.1 uncultured beta proteobacterium
CGGCGGCGACGGCGACGGCGCAGATGGCGGTGCCGCCGGCCGAATACCGGCCGGCACGGGTCGACAAGGCCGAGCCGGCCCCCGCGCTGCGGCTCCCCCACGGCGCCCCCGCCCGTCGCATCGCGCTGCCGTTGCCCACCGCCGCGGAAAGCCTCGCGCCCGGAGCGGCGCCGCGGCGCAACCCGGCGGCGCGGCCTTTGCAGAACAAGGGGGGCAGGCTGGCGCTCGGCTTTGCCCGAGCCATCCCCGACGCCGAACGGTCGCTGCCGCTGGCCGGCCTGTCGTGGCAGGTCACCGCCGCAGGAACCCGCGCCGCGCAGGTGGCGCTGACCTCGCCCGGCGCCGCCGCGCTGCGTCTGGGCCTGGTGCTGAAGGACGCCCCTCCGGGCCTCGTCGTGCGCTTCCAGGGCTCGGCGAGCGGCGCGCCTGCCTACGGGCCTTTCCCCGGCGCCGCGGTTGCCGCCGAGGCGGTCTACGGGTCGCCGGTGCTGGAGGGCGACACCGGCAGCATCGAGTTCGAGCTGCCCGCCGGAACGGCGCCCGGCGCCACGCAGCTTGCGCTGCCGCTGATTTCGCACATGAACGCCACGGGCCGCAGCCTGCGGGCGTTCGGCAACGCCATCGGCAATGCCGGATCCTGCGAAGTAGACATCGCCTGCCTCACCCCCGCGCTGCAGCAGCAGCTCGCCTCGGCGACCAACGCGGTGGCGCGGCTGACGGTGACCATCGACGGCAACACGTACATGTGCACGGGGACGCTGCTCAACGATTCGGCTTCGTCGTTCACGCCGTATTTCCTGATGGCCGATCACTGCCTCGAGGACAACGTCGATCCTGCGGCCGGGCGCGGCACCGCGTCGGCGTCGGCGGGCACGATCCTCACCGACTGGTTCTTCCAGGCGGCGACCTGCGGCAGCCTTGCCACGCCGAACTACGTGCAACTGGTCGGCGGCGCGAAGCTGCTGGCGCGCAGCGTCGACTACGACTGGGCTCTGGTGAAGCTCAACGCCACGCCGCCGTCGGGCGCGACGTTCTCGGCGTGGAACGCGGCGGGGCCGCTCGCCGTCGGCACCGCGGCCGACGCCATCCATCATCCGTCCGGCGATCTCAAGAAGTTCAGCCAGGCGAACGTCCGCGCCTACCAGAAGTTCAGCGACGGCAGCAGCTTCATCGAGGTGGACTGGTCGAGGGGCGTCACCGAGCCCGGAAGCAGCGGCAGCGGCCTGTTCACGCTCAACGCGGCCGCCAACTATTTCGAGGTTCGCGGCACGCTTTCCGGCGGCGATTCCTCCTGCACCAATCAGACCGGCACCGACCTGTACGCGCGGCTGGACGCCGCCTACCCGCTGCTTGCCCAGTACCTCGTGCCGACGGCAGCCGACCCGACCAGGACGGTGCCGGTGATCGAGTACTACAGCGCGCTGCAGGACAACTACTTCATCACCGCCGACCCGTTCGAGATCGCGGGCCGCGACAACGGTGTGCCGGCGGGCTGGGTGCGCACCGGCTACCGCTTCCTCGCCTTCACCGATCCTGCGGTCGCCCCGGCCGGCACGCAGCCGGTGTGCCGGCTGTACTCGCCGCCGCCGTACGGCGACACGCGCTTCTATTCGGCGTCGCCTTCGGAATGCGCGTGGATGCTCGCGCAGGCCGGGCAGCACTTCGTCCAGGAGAGCAGCGCGGCGTTCTACCTGCAGCTGCCCAATGGCGCCGGGGCCTGCCCCGCCAACACGCATCCCGTCTTTCGCTTCCTGGACAACGCGAACCCGCCGCGTCGGCGCTACACGGCCGAAGTCGACCTTCGCGATTCGATCCTCATCGACGGCGGCTGGACGCTGGAGGGAACGGGCAGCACCCCCAACCGCGTCGCGATGTGCGCTCCCTTGACCGGCGCCGCGCTGCCGGTGGCCGGGGCGCCCAACTACCAGGGTCTGTGGTGGAACGCGGGCGAGTCGGGCTGGGGCATCAATTTCGCGCACCAGGGCGGCATCGTGTTCGCCACCTGGTTCACCTACGACGCGCAAGGCAAGCCGTGGTGGCTGATCGCGCAGCTGGAG
>CAIWHR010000464.1 GCA_903912485.1 uncultured beta proteobacterium
AGAAGAAGGTCGCCTTCTTCACCCGTCAGTACATCGACGCGCTGGCGCCGTCGAACTTCGCGCTGACGAACCCGGAAGTGTTCCGCGAGACGATCAACACCGGCGGCAAGAACCTGGTGAAGGGGCTGCACAACCTGCTCGACGACATCGAGCGCGGCAAGGGCCAGCTCAAGATCTCGATGACCGACCCGAAGGCGTTCGAGCTCGGCGTCAACATCGCGACGACGCCCGGCAAGGTCGTGTTCCAGAACGACCTGATGCAGCTGCTCCAGTACGAACCGGCGACACCGAAGGTGGCCAAGCGCCCGGTGCTGATCATCCCGCCGTGGATCAACAAGTACTACATCCTCGACCTGCGCGAGAAGAACTCGTTCGTCAAGTGGATGGTCGATCAGGGGCTCACCGTGTTCGTGATCTCGTGGGTGAACCCGGACGCGAACCACGCGAACAAGGAGTTCGCGGACTACCTGCTGGAGGGACCGCTGGCGGCGCTCGACGCCATCGAGAAGGCGACCGGCGAGACCGAGGTGAACGCTGTCGGCTACTGCCTCGGCGGCACGCTGCTCGCCGCGCAGCTCGCGTACATGGCGACGAAGAAGGACAGGCGGATCGTCAGCGCGACGTTCATGACGGCGCTCACCGATTTCTCCAACCCGGGCGAGCTGGGCGTGTTCATCGACGAGGACCAGCTCGACAGCCTCGACAAGAAGATGAACGAGCGCGGCTACCTCGAGGGCTCGGAAATGGCCGGGACGTTCAACATGCTCCGCGGCAACGACCTCATCTGGTCGTTCGTCATCAACAACTACCTGATGGGCCGCGATCCGTTCCCCTTCGACCTCCTGCACTGGAACACCGACTCGACGCGGATGCCGGCGCGGATGCACAGCTATTACCTGCGCAACATGTACCTCCACAACCGGCTGCGGGTGCCGGGCGGGATCACGATGGACGGCGTCGCGATCGACTTGTCCAAGGTGTCGACGCCCACGTACTTCGTCTCGGCGATGGAGGACCACATCGCGCCGTGGAAGACGACGTACGAAGGGCCGCGCCTCCTCGGCGGCAAGGGGCGCTTCACGCTGTCGGGCTCGGGCCACATCGCCGGCATGATCAACCCCCCCGCGGCGAACAAGTACGGATTCTGGACCAACGACGCGCTGCCCGATTCGCCCGACGCCTGGCTCGAAGGCGCGCAGCAGCACGAAGGCTCGTGGTGGACCGACTGGCGCGCGTGGCTCGCCCCCTACACCGGCCCGCAGGTCGCGGCCCGAGTCCCCGGCAAGGGCAAGCTCAAGGTGCTGGAGGCCGCCCCGGGCAGCTTCGCCAAGCTTCGCCTCGACGCGTCGGCCGAGTGAACCACCGCCGCCCCTGCGCTGTCGTAGCGACACGATTTCCCGTCACAGGAGCTTCCGGATGAACCGCGCACTTTCGCAACTCGCCGCCGCGCTCGCCGCGACGGCGCTGCTGGGCTTCGCTCCGGCGGCGCCGGCGCAGTCGAAGCCCTGCTCGACCTGCGGCGTCGTGCAGTCGATCCGCTACGTCGAGCAGGCGGGGCAGTCGTCGGGCCTCGGCATGGTCGCGGGCGGCGTCGTCGGCGGCGTGATCGGGCACCAGATCGGCAGCGGCCGGGGCAACACCGTCGCCACGGTGGCCGGCGCGGCGGGCGGCGCCTACGCGGGCAACCAGATCGAGAAGAACAAGAACAAGAAGTCCTACTACTCGGTCGCGGTCAGGCTCGACAACGGCAAGACGCAGACGCTGTCGATGAGCGCCGCGCCGACGGTGCGCGAAGGCGAGCGGGTGAAGATCGTCGACGGCAACCGGCTGGCGCTGATCACGAAATAGACCGAAATAGACGCCGGCACGCCGGTACTCCTCCGGTTTGACGTAGAATGCGCGGTTCGCGGCTTCGGCCGCAGCCCGCCCTCGGGACCAATTTCAGGAGGAGTCTTCGCATGCGCGTCTTCAAACGTACCCTGCTCGCCACCGGCGTCACCCTTGCGCTGGCCCTGTCCGGCGCGGCGTCGGCACAGTACTCGAACGTGTACTTCTTCGGCGACAGCCTCACCGACGACGGGTCGTTCAAGCCCGGGCTGCCGGCGGGCACGGGCCTGTTCACGACCAATCCGGGCCCGGTCTGGGTCACGCCGTTCGCCAACTACTACGGCGCGACGGTGAGCCCGGCCAACCAGGGCGGCAACGACTACGCCCAGGGCGGCGCGCGCGTCACCGAACTGCCCGGCGTCCCGAATTCGCCGCCCACCGGCACCGCGGTTCCTATCGCCACGCAGGTCGCGCAGTTCATCGCCAAGGGGCCCGTCGACCGGAACGCCGTCTACTCGGTCTGGGGCGGCGCCAACGACATCTTCACGCAGCTGGGGCTGCTGCAGGCGGGCGTGGTGACCGCAGCGCAGGCGCAGGCGAACGTCGGGCTCGCCGCGGCGCAGCTCGCGCAGCAGGTCAGCGTCCTGCAGAACGCGGGCGCACGCTACGTGATCGTCTGGAACATGCCGGACATCGGCTCGACGCCGTTCGGCAAGGGCTCGGGGATGGGATCGTCGATCACGGCCATTTCGCAGTACTTCAACCAGACGCTGCTGGCGGGCCTCGACAAGGCCGGCGTCAACGCCATCCGCCTCAACAGCTACGGCCTGCTCAACGAGATCATCGCCAACCCGGGCGCCTACGGCTTCGCCAACGCGACGGCGCCCGCCTGCGGCGCGACGCCTTCGCTGCTGTGCACTTCGGCCAGCCTGGTGACGCCCAATGCCGCGCAGACGTACATGTTCGCCGACAGCGTGCACCCGACGACGGCCGCGCAGGCGATCGAGGCGCAGTACGCGATCGCCACGCTCAACGCACCGCAGCAGATGGCAGCACTCGGCCAGGCGCCGCTCGCCACCGAACAGGCGAACTGGCGCACGCTCGACGGCAGGATGGTGTCCGGCATCAACGCGCCGCGCAGCCAGGGCAAGCTCGAAGCCTGGGCCGCGTACGACTACGCCTCGCCCGATTTCTCGAACGGCTTCTTCAACGGCAACGGCGACGTCAACACCGTCGCGGTCGGCGGCGACATGAAGCTCTCCGACCGCCTGCTGGCCGGCGTGATGTTCAACTACAGCGAGAACAAGGCCGACTTCGGCGGCATGGGCTTCACGCTGCACGAGCCGATGTTCACGTTCTACACCGGCTACGGCGACGGGCCGTGGTACCTGGGCGCCACCCTCGGCGGCGGCAGCCTCGACTTCGACACGACGCGGAACATCGCGCTGGGCGCGGCGACGCGCACCGAGACCGGCACGACCAAGGGCTGGCAGTTCGTCGGCCGCCTGATGGGCGGTTACTGGTTCAAGGCCGGCGACCTGGTGCACGGACCGACGGTCAAGCTGACGTTCCAGGAAAGCCGCGTCCGCCAGTTCTACGAGAACGGCGCCAACGCGACGACGATGTGGTTCGGCCAGCAGGAGGTCAAGTCGTTCGTCACCAGCGCCGGCTGGCAGGTGACGGGCCAGATCGGCGGCGTGCGTCCGTTCGCCCGCGCGACCTGGGAATACGAGGGCCAGTCCGACGCCCGCTCGGTCACTGCGGGCGTGTACGGCATGGGCGGATCGTTCACCGTCCCGGCGTACCAGCCCGACAACAACTGGGGCCTGTTCAACATCGGCGCGTCCACCGAATTCGGCAAGGTGACGGGCTACATCACGGGTTCGGGCACCGCCGGCAAGGGCGACGGCGACTACTACGCGGTGACGGTCGGCATCCGCGTGCCGCTGTAGCGCGACACTCCGGGCCGCGCATTGCGGCCTGGCAGAGAGATCACGAGGCCGCCCCCGGGCGGCCTCGTCGCATGGGGGCGCGGCTGCGCCTCCGGCATCGGCGCCGGACCCGCGGCGGCGGGCGCACCGGTGCGCCCGGCGTCAGGGCTGCCGGGACTTGCGCGGCGCCCGGGCGAAGACGGCGTCGTAGAGCGGCCGCGGCAGCAGGCGCA
>CAIWHR010000465.1 GCA_903912485.1 uncultured beta proteobacterium
CCGCCGCGACGATGGCGCCGGCCATCGCCTCGTAGGCGTCGTCGTCGACCGGGCCGCTGGGGTTGGCGGTGCCGTTGACCGCGACGCGCAGTTCGAAGCCGCGCGCCTCGCAGGCGGCGATGAACGCGCCGAGCGCGGTGCGCGTGCCGCGCGCGTCGATCATCGCCGCGTCGCCGAAGGTCGGGCCGTCGGGGCCGAACGCGGCCAGCGGAGTCGGCACCGGCGAGAACGTGTTGGTCTCGTGGTTCATCCGGGCGAGCACGACGCGCAGGGTCATGACGCCGCCCCCCCCGCCCGGACGCTGCGGCAACGGCGCCCGGTCAGCACGCGCGCGCCAGCATCGCGTGCAGCAGCACGTTGCCGCCGGCGGCGACGTGCTCCGGCAGCGCGTCCTCGATCTCGTTGTGGCTGACGCCGTCCTTGCACGGCACGAAGATCATCGCCGTCGGCGCGACCGTCGCCACGTGCACGGCGTCGTGGCCGGCGCCGCTGACGATGTCCATCTGCGGCAGACCCAGCTGCCGCGCCGCCGCGCGGACGAGGCCGACGCATTCCGCGTCGAACACGCAGGGCGCGAAGGACACCAGCGGCTTCACCGTGACGCCGACGCCGCCGCGCTCGCCGATGTCCGCCGCCGCGGCGCGCAGTGCGGCGTCCATCCGCGCCAGTCCCGCCGCCGTCGGGTGGCGGAAGTCGACCGACAGCTGCGCGAAGCCCGGGATCACGTTGCGCGAATTGGGCGTCACCGCGACCATGCCGACGGTTCCGCGCCCCTCCGGCGCTTCGGCCAGCGCGATGGCGTTGACCGCCTCGATCAGCCGCGCCGCGCCCAGTGCCGCGTCGCGTCGCAGCGCCATCGGCGTCGGGCCCGCGTGCGCGTCCATGCCGTCGACGGCGACGTCGTACCAGTTCTGGCCCAGCGCGCCGACGACGGCGCCGATGGGCAGCCCCCGGGCTTCGAGCACCGGGCCCTGTTCGATGTGCGCCTCGAAGTAGGCGTCGAAGCCGGGCCCGCCGGCGCTGCCGCCCATCGGCGCGTCGCCGGCGTAGCCGATGCGCGCCAGTTCGGCGCCGACGCTGACGCCGTCGGCGTCGCACTGCCCGTGAACGTGGTCGACGTCGTAGATGCCGGCCCAGGCGCCCGAGCCCATCATCACCGGCGTGAAGCGCGTCCCCTCCTCGTTGGTCCAGATCGCGACCTCCAGCGGCGCCGCGGTCTCGATGCCGTGGTCGTCGAGCGTGCGCATCACCTCCAGCGCCGCCAGCACGCCGAAGTTGCCGTCGAACCTGCCGCCCGAGGGCTGCGTGTCGATGTGGCTGCCCGCGGCGACCGCGCGGCGCCCGGAGTCGCTGCCCTCGCGCCGGGCGAAGATGTTGCCGACGCGATCGACGCGCAGCGCGAGCCCCGCGTCGCGGCACCAGCCGGCGACGAGGTCGCGCCCGGCACGGTCGGCGTCGGTCAGCGCCAGACGCCGGACGCCGCCCTTGGCCGTGGCGCCGATGCGCGCCAGATCCATCAGGCTCTGCCACAGCCGGTCACCGTCGATGCGCAGCGCGGCGATTGCGGCCGCGGTCGGCACGTTCGCTTCGCTCCTGCCCATGGCTGCCTCCCTGCTCACGCGGCGATCCGCGGCCCGGCAGTTCGCCGGACGACCTGCCCCGCGCGCGCGCCGCTCGCCGCGCCGTCGCGCCAGGCCAGGACGCCGTTCACCCACACGCCGAAAATGCCGGCGGCGGGGGTCGTCGGGCGCTCGAAGGTTGCCGTGTCGATGACCCTGTCCGGATCGAAGACGGTGACGTCGGCGCGGTAGCCGGGCAGCAGCAGGCCGCGCTCCGCCAGGCCGAAGCGGCCCGCCGTCAGCCCCGTCATCTTGTGCACCGCGGCTTCGAGCGTGAACAGCCGGCGCTCGCGCGCGTAGTGCCCGAGCACGCGCGGGAACGTCCCCCACAGCCGCGGGTGCGGGAACGCGTCGTGCGGCAGGCCGTCCGAGCCGATCATCGTCTCCGCGTAGCCCAGGATGCGCTCGACGTCCGGCTCGTCCATCGAAAAGTAGATCGCGCCCGCCGGCTGCAGCGCGTCGATCAGCGCGTCGCCGGCGAGCCCCCATTCGGCACCGAGTTCGTCGAGCCAGCGCCCGGCCGCGTCGGGGCGCGCCTTCGACCAGGTGACCAGCACGCGTTTCGATTGCCGCGCCGCGTCGGCGCGCAGGATCGTCGACGAAGCCGTGTACGGATAGCAGTCGAGGCAGACGTCGCCGCGCCCGCGGGCGGC
>CAIWHR010000466.1 GCA_903912485.1 uncultured beta proteobacterium
AGGCGCTGGCGGCGCGCAGCGTCGGCTTCGACGAACTCCTGCGCCGCTCCGACGTGCTGTCGCTGCACGTTCCGTTGACCGCTGCGACGCGCGGGCTGATCGGACGCGAAGCGCTGGCGGCGATGAAGCCCGATGCGATCCTGGTCAACACCGCGCGCGGCGGGATCGTCGACGAAGACGCGCTGGCGGTCGCCCTTGCCGGCGGTCGCCTCGCCGCCGCGGGGCTGGACGTGTTCGCCAGGGAACCGCCCGATCCGGCGCATCCTCTGTTCGCGCTGCGCAACGTGGTGGTGACGCCGCACATTGCGGCGGGAACACGCGATGCGCTGACGACCAAGATGCACGCGGCGTTTGCTAACATGGAACGCTTCTTCCGCGGCGAGCCGCTCGCAAACGAGGTGATTGCCTGAATCCACAGCGGACCATCGACACGCACGCGCATGTCGTCGATCCGGCGCGCTTCCCCTACGCGCCGGATGCCGCGTATCGTCCCGCCGGGCAGGAGATCGGTCCGGTCGAGCGCTATCTTGCGGTGCTCGACGCGCATGCGATCAGTCACGCGGTCGTGGTCCAGCCGACCGCCGGTCACGGGTTCGACAACGCCGTGACGCTCGACGCGGTCGACCGTGCCGCCGGCCGCCTGCGCGCCGTCGTGAAGATCGACCCGGACCGGGCGAAGAGCGACGAAAAGCTGCTCGACCGCGCCGCCGTCGCCGGTGCGCGCCTGGATCTCATGGGCGACGGAGCGGCCGCGCTCGATCATCCGGGAAATCGGCGACTGCTCGATGCGCTCAGGGAACGCGGCAAGACGCTGGTGATCCAGGTGGAGCGCGACCAGCTCGCCGACGCGCTTCCGGTGCTGGCCAAGTCGGGCGTCACCGTCTGCGTCGACCACTGCGGCCGCCCCGACCCCGCGCTGGGGGTGCAGCAGCGCGGCTTTCTGGCGCTGCTCGAACTCGGGCGACTGGGCCACGCGGTCAAGCTGTCGGGTCCGTTTCGCTTCTCGCGCGAGCCGCCGCCGTTCGCCGACGCGCTGCCGTTCATCGAAAAGTTGCTCGAGGCATTCACCCCCGCAGGCTGCTGCTGGGGTTCGGACTGGCCCTATCTTCGCGCCGAAGGCAGGCTGGACTACGGCCCGGAACTGCGCCGGCTCGCGAGCTGGGTTCCCGACGCGGCGGACCGCAGCGCGATCCTCGGCGACACGCCTGCGCGGCTGTTCGGCTTCGGCGCTCGCTGACGGCACGACGCCATGACCGCGCTGCGCGTCGCCCTGGCCGGTGCGGGAATGGTCAGCCTGCACCACCTGCGCGCCTGGCGCGCGACACCCGGCGCCCGGGTCGTCGCCATCGCCGATCCGGAACTCGCGCGGGCGACGCGCCGCGCGGCGGAGTTCGGCATCGGCGCCGCGTACGGCGATGCGGCCGAGATGCTGGACGCCGAGCGCCCCGACGTTCTGGACATCAGTGCCGGGCACGCAGCACACGGCCCGCTCTGCCTCGCCGCGGCGACACGCGGGATCGCGATGCTGTGCCAGAAGCCGCTGGCGCCGTCGCTGGCCGAGGCACGGGCCATCGTCGACGCGGTCGGCGCGCGCGCGCGCCTGATGGTCCACGAGAACTGGCGCTTCCGTCCCTGGTACCGCCAGGCACGGCGATGGCTCGACGAAGGCGCCATCGGCGTGCCATTGCGGCTTGCGCTCGCCACCCGTTCCTCCGGCTTCATCCCGCAGCAGGGAAAGCGGCCGGCGCTGGAGCGGCAGCCGATGCTGGCTACGGTCGAGCGCCTGATGATCGGCGAAGTGCTGGTTCACCACCTCGACGTCGCCGTCAGCCTGCTCGGCGCTCTCGAGGTCGCCGGCGCGTCGATCTGCCGCGAATTCGGGGACATTCGCGGCGAAACGGCCGCGCGCATCGAACTGGCCGGCGAAGGCTCGCGAGCGACGCTCGAGGGCAATCTGGCGCTGCAGGGCGCTCCACTGCCGCTCACCGACAGCATGAACCTCACGGGATCCGCGGGCGACATCGTGCTCGATGGGAACCGGTTGAGCCGTTCGGGCCCGGACCGCCGGAGCGTCGAGTTCGACCTCGATGCCGGCTATCAGGCCTCGTACGACGGCGCCATCGGACATTTCGCCGACGCCGTCCTGCGGGGGCACGCTTTCGCCACCTCCCCCGAGGTGCACCTGCGCGTATTGGCGCTGGCGGAAAGCGCGTATCGGGCCGCGGGCGCGAGCGCCTGAGACCGGACTCAGGACCGCCGCTTTCGCAGCTGCAGCGCGTCGGGTTCCCCCCAGCCCTGCATGGTCATGTAGACGCGCTTGGACGGCAATGTGTGCTCGACGCAGAGGCGGACGAGCCTGGCGCGGTCGCCCTTCCTGAGCGCGGCGATCATCGCCCTGTGTTCGTCCCGTGCGCGCTGCGCCAGGACGGGGTTCACCATCACGTGGCAGCGGAATCCGATCGACATCTGCGCATAGTCGCGGATGGTCTGTGCAAGAAACGGATTGCCGCAGGCCTCGAACATCGCCTCGTGAAATGCGTTGTTGACGCGATGGATTCCCGACGGATCGCCGGCCTCGACCTGCGCCGAATGATCCTGCTGCAACTGTTCGAGCCTGCGGATCAGCGGCACGGGCGCCGGCAGCGGAATCAGGGCGGCGGCGCTGGCGTGCAGCATCTCCCGCACCGCGCAGATCTGCTCGATCTCGTCGCGGCTGAAATCGCGAACGACGGCGCTGCGACCCCGTTCCCTCACCACCATGCCGTTGCGCTCGAGTTCGACCAGCGCCTGGCGAACCACGTGCCGCGTCGCGCCGAAGCGCTCGATCAGTTCATCCTCGACCAGGCGTTCACGCGTGAGCAAGCGGCCAAAGAGGATGTCTTCTTCGAGCGCTCCAACGATCTTCGCAAGGGTCTTCGGGGGCCGGGCCATCGCCAAAGTATCGCGCGCGGCGGACCATTGAGCAACCGGATCGGGAAGGCCGCCTCACCGCGGCGCGCTTCCGGCGCCGGAGCGCTTGCCCGCCGAGGCGACGCTCCAGGATGGTTTATGCTTATGCGTCACGGCGAACAAAAGGACCGGGAATCGATCATGAAAAAACAGGTGGCCATCGCACTGGCGGTGCTGGTTGCGTTTTCCTTCGGGTGCGGCAAGAGCGACAAGACCTACAAGACCCCCGACGGCGAGGTCAAGGTCAAACAGAAGAGCGGCGAGGTCACCTACGAGGCGACCGGCAAGGACGGCGAGAAGCTGACGGTGGCCACGGGCGACAAGGGCGTCGCGCTGCCCCCCGATTTCCCCAGGGACGTGCCGATCCTCAAGGGCGCGACGGTGAAGGTCGCGATGACGCAGGGCCGGCAGATGATCGTGCACCTGTACGCTTCGACACCGGTTGCCGATGCGGCAAAGTTCTACGACGACGCGTTGAAGGGCCAGGGCTGGGTGATCGAGAGCAGCATGAGCGCGGGCGACATGTCGATCATTTCCGCCAGGAAGGGCAATCGCCAGTGCGGCGTCACCGCCGCCACGGAAAACGACGGAACGCTGGTGCAGCTGGCCATTTCGCAGGAAGCCTCGTAGCCGAGGTCGAGCGCTGGCCGTCGCGAGCGGGCGCGGGCCTTCCGGCGACGGCTAGAGCCGGCGTCGAACCCGCGAGCAGGCGGCGTACCCGGCGCCGCTCAAAGCCGGAACCGCCCGATGACCGCGCGCAGCTGCCCGGCGAGATCGGACAGTTCCTCCGACGCCGTGAGGATCTGCGCGCTCGACGCGACGATGTCGCCGGTGACGCTGTCCACCTTGAGGATGTCGTACGCGATCGCATCGGCCGACTTCGCCGCTTCGCCCACGCCGGTGTTGACCTCGTGCACGCCGTGCGACGCCTGCGCGATGTTCTGGGCGATGTCCCTCGTCACTGCCGACTGCTCGTCGATCGCGGCCGCGATGCTGGTCACGACGTCGTCGACGCTCCTCACGATGTCGGTCATCGCCTGAATGTCGAGGACGGCCGAGGCCGCGAACGCCTGAACGCCCTCGATCCGGCTCTTGATCTCCTCGGTCGCTCCCGCCGTCTGCCGCGACAGGTCCTTGATCTCGGTGGCCACCACCGCGAAGCCCTTGCCCGCCGC
>CAIWHR010000467.1 GCA_903912485.1 uncultured beta proteobacterium
AGGCGGCGACCGCATCGCGGATCGCGGCCACCGCTTCGGGCCGGGGGAAGCTCTTGCGGCTCGCCAGCGCGATGCGCCGCGTCGGCACCGGCCGCGTGAACGGCACCGGCACCACCAGCCTGCTGTGGTACTTCGGCGTCAGCGCGTCGCGCGGCAGCACCGACACGCCGAGCCCCGAGGCGACCATGTTGCGCACGGTCTCGAGCGAACTGGTGCGCGTCACCTGCGCACCGGCGCGGTTCAGCTCCGGACACGCGTCGAGCACTTGGTCGCGAAAGCAGTGGCCGACGCTGAGCAGGATCGTGTGCTCGGCCGCAAGCTCGTCCGGACGGATGGACTTGCGCTTCGCCCAGCGGTGGCCGCGCGGAACGACGACCTGGAACGGCTCCTCGTACAGGAACTCGGTCGTCGCGCCCGCCGGCGCGAACGGCAGCGCGACGATCGCCACGTCGATGCGGCCGCTTTTCAGCGCGATCTCGAGGTTCTCGGTCAGGTTCTCCTCGATGTCGAGCGGCATCCGCGGCGCGATGTCGTGCAGCGCCGGGATGAGGTCGGGCAGCAGGTAGGGCGCAACCGTGTGGATGGCGCCCAGCCGCAGCGGACCGGCCAGCGGGTCGCTGCCCGCCTGCGCGATCTCGCGGATCCGCGCCATCTCCTCCAGCACCTTCTGCGCCTGCTCGATGATGCGGCTGCCGACCGGCGTCACGGTGACTTCGCTGCTGCCGCGCTCGAACAGCCGGGTGCCGAGGTCCTCCTCGAGCTTCTGGATCGCCACCGACAGCGCGGGCTGGCTGACGAAGCACTTCTGCGCCGCGCGGCCGAAGCTTCTCTCGTTGGCGACGGCGACGAGATACCGCAGCTCGGTGAACGTCATCGGTGGAAGTGCGCGCCCCGCTCGCGCAGGAACGCGGCGAAATCGTCGGCGAGTTCGGGATGCTTGAGTCCGAAATCGACGGTCGCTTCGAGGTACCCCAGCTTGCTTCCGCAGTCGTAGCGCCGGCCCTCGAACGCGTACGCCAGCACCCTTTCCTCGTGCAGCAGCCGCGCGATCCCGTCGGTCAGCTGGATCTCGCCGCCGGCGCCGGGAGGCATCGTGCGCAGGTGATGGAACAGGCGCGGCGTCAGCACGTAGCGCCCGACCACGGCGAGCGTCGACGGCGTGGTGCCCGCCTTCGGCTTCTCGACCATCCGCGTGATCGGCGCCGAGCGGCCCTCGAGCGCGCCGGTCTCGACGATGCCGTAGCTGCCGACGTCCGCCGGCGGCACCTCCATCACGCCGATCACGGCGCAGTCGCGCGCGATCGCGAGCTCGGTCATCTGGCGCATCACCGGCACTTCGGCGTCGATCAGGTCGTCGGCGAGCAGCACGGCGAAGGGCTCGTCGCCGATCACCGGCGCGGCGCACAGCACCGCGTGGCCCAGGCCGAGCGCCTCGGTCTGGCGGATGTAGATGCAGTTGACGCCGGGCGGCACCGCCGACTGCACCAGCTCGAGCAGCGCGGTCTTGTTGCGCAGCGCGAGCTCGGTCTCGAGTTCGTAGGCCTTGTCGAAGTGATCCTCGATCGCGCGCTTGCTGCGGCCGGTGATGAACACCATGTCGGTGATGCCGGCGGCGGCGGCTTCCTCCACCGCGTACTGGATCAGCGGCTTGTCGACGATCGGCAGCATCTCCTTCGGGCTTGCCTTGGTCACGGGGAGAAAGCGGCTGCCGAGGCCCGCCACGGGAAATACCGCCTTGGTGATCTTGCGCATCGTTGGTTCGTCCGTTGGTCGTCAGTCGCGAGGGGGGGCAAGGAGCTGCCGGAGGCCGTCCTCGTCGAGGATGGAGATTCCCAGTTCCCGTGCCCGGGTGAGCTTGCTGCCGGCATCGATACCGGCCACGAGGTAGTTCGTCTTCGCCGACACGCTGCCGGCGACCTTGCCGCCCTCGGCCTCGATCAGCGCCTTGGCCTGGTCGCGCGACAGCGACGGCAGCGTGCCGGTCAGCACGAAGGCGAGGCCCGCGAAACGTCCCGGCGGCGAGCGCTGCGGAGCCTCGTCGCGCCAGCGCACGCCCGCGGCGCGCAACTGCCCGATCACGTCGCGGTTGTGCGGCTCGGCGAAAAAGCGCGCGATGCTCTCGGCCAGCACCGGGCCCACGTCGCGGACCTCGAGCAGGGCCGCCTCGCCGGCGTCGATCAGCGCCTCGAGCGAGCCGAAATGCCGCGCCAGGTCCCTGGCCGTCGCTTCGCCGACGTGGCGGATGCCGAGCGCGAAGATGAACCGCGCCAGCGTCGTCTCCCGGCTCGCCTCGATCGCCGCGATCACGTTGGCGGCAGACCTGTCGGCCATGCGTTCCAGTGCGGCGAGGCTCGCCGCGTCCAGACGGTACAGGTCCGCCGGCGTGCGCACGATCCCGGCATCGACCAGCTGGTCGGCGAGCTTTTCGCCCAGACCCTCGACGTCCATCGCCCGCCGGCCGGCAAAATGCAGCAGCGACTGTTTGCGCTGCGCCGGGCAGACGAGCCCGCCGCTGCAGCGCGCAATCACCTCGTCGGGCAGGCGCACGACGGCCGATCCGCATTCGGGGCAGGCCGTCGGCATCGCGAACGGCCGCGAGCCGGCGGCGCGCGTTCCGGGGACCACGCGGACGACCTCCGGGATCACGTCGCCGGCGCGGCGGACGATCACCGTGTCGCCGACCTGCACGTCCTTGCGCCGGACCTCGTCCTCGTTGTGCAGCGTCGCGTTGGTCACGGTCACGCCGCCGACGAACACCGGCTTCAGGCGCGCGACCGGCGTCAGCGCGCCGGTGCGGCCGACCTGCACGTCGATGGCCACCACCTCGGTCGCCGTCTCCTCGGCCGGAAACTTGTGCGCCAGCGCGAACCGCGGCGCCCGCGACACGAAACCCAGCCGCTCCTGCTGCGCGAAGTCGTTGACCTTGTAGACGACGCCGTCGATGTCGAACGGCAGCGCGCCACGGCGCGCGCCAATCGCGCGGTAGTAGCCGAGCAGCCCCGGCAGGCCGAGGACAACCGCGCGCTCGCGGGTCACCGGCAGGCGCAGCTCGGCCAGATGCCGGAGCAAGGCGTCCTGCGTCGGCGGTGCCGCGTCCCGGCCGCCCCAGTCGACGCTGCCGATGCCGTAGGCGAAGAACGTCAGCCGGCGGCTGGCGCTGATCCTTGCGTCGAGCTGACGCAGCGACCCGGCCGCGGCGTTGCGGGGATTGGCGAAGAGCTTGTCGCCCTTCGCGGCCTGCGCGGCGTTGAGCGACTCGAAGTCGCGCTTCAACATCAGCACCTCGCCGCGGACTTCGAGCAGCGGCGGCGCATCGATCGGCAGCCGCAGCGGGATCGCGCGCACGGTGCGCAGGTTGGCGGTGACGTTCTCGCCGCTGCTGCCGTCGCCACGCGTCGCGCCGACGGTGAACACGCCGTCTTCGTAGACGAGGCTGACGGCAAGGCCGTCGAACTTGGGCTCGACCGCGTACAGGACGAGGTCGACGCCGAGCGCCTCGCGCACGCGGCGGTCGAACGCTGCCGCCTCGTCGTCGGAGAATGCGTTGGCGAGCGACAGCATCGGCACCCGGTGGGCGACGCCGTCGAACGCTGCCGCCGGCGCGCCGCCGACGCGCTGCGTCGGCGAATCGGCGGTGGCCAGCGACGGATACTCGTGCTCCAGCGCCTGCAGTTCGCGGAAGAGGCCGTCGAACTCGGCGTCGCTGACCGTCGGCGCATCCTGCACGTAATAGCGGAAGTTGTGCTCCGCGATGGTCTGCCGCAGCGCGGCCGCCCTGGCGGCGGCGGCCGGAGGCGTGGCCGCGGTCACGGCGGACCCCATGCGCGACGTCGCGGCGGGTTCCGCGTCAGCCGCCGAACAGCGCCAGTGCGCGCGGGCTGCCCGGATCGGCCCGGATCGCCTTCAGCGCGGCTGCCGTCGCCTGCACCTGCTGGCGGATGGCGGCGAGCGCCGCGTCGTCGAGCGGCCGCCGGTTGTCGTCGACGAGCGCCGCATCGAGCGTCTGCGCCATCCGCTTCGCCGCCAGCTTCATCTGGTCGAAGACGCGCGCGGGATCGGCCACCCGCGGCACGTCGAGGATGAACACGGCTCCCGGCGTCGAAGCGAGGCGCAGGCTGTCCGCGGTGAACGACTCGGTGCGGTAGTTCTGCAGCGTGTAGAGCACGGTGCCGCTGTCTTCCTGGACCCACTCGAAGCGGCCGCTGTCGGCGAGGCGGAACCCGGCCGCCTCGGCGACGCCGCGCAGGCGCGTGCCCTGAATCGTCGCCGGCCCGGTCTTGAGCACCGTCAGGCCGATCTGGACGTCGAGATCCGCGCAAAGCCGGTCGAGCGCTTCGGCGCGCGCGACCTCCGCCGGCGCGTCGGGCGCGGTGAAGGCGGCCGCGAGCGACGACGCCTGATCGCTCACCAGCCGGATGAAGCGGTCGATCAGGGGACGGCTCGCGGCACCGGCCCGATCGGCGAGCAGCAGGCACGCGGCCAGCTCGCACCATTCGCCCGCGGTGTCGGAGTGGAGGAGCTGCCACGGGGCGCCCGCGCGGTCGCGGCCGAACCAGCGCAGCGGCTTGCCGACCCGGGCGTGCAGCCCCACGGCCAGCGCACCCGCGGTCACCGGACGCGGCGGCTGCAGCGCGATCACGCACTCGACGTCGGGATCGGGCTGCGGCAGCCGGTCGCCCCGCGTCGCCTTGAACGCGTCGGCGCGCAGCGTCGACGCCGGCTCGGGCCACGATGTCGGCTGGCCCGCGGACGGCGACGGCGCGGCGGGATCCGCCGGCGGCTCCAGGTCGTCGGCCGGGTCGCCGCCGGCGATCGGGGCATTCTCGGCCACGGGAGCCGCCGCTGCGCCGCGGGGA
>CAIWHR010000468.1 GCA_903912485.1 uncultured beta proteobacterium
CGGGCGAGCAGGTCGGCGTCGCCTTCGATCCGCGCTGCGCCGACGCCGCGGTGCTGTCGCGGCTCGAGACGTATCCGCCGGCGTGGCTGTACGCAGTGCCGCCGGGGCGCCAGCGGGCGGTGACGACCAACCCCGACACGCTGCGCAAGCTCACCATCTGACCGTCGCCGCGCCGATCATCGCCGCGGCACGCGGCGGCGGCGCGCCGATCATCGCAACCCGATCAGGTCCTCGCGCCGGGCGAGAAACACGCTGTCGGTCGACGACGCGGTCTCGAGCCAGACGAACGCCGCCCGCGGGAACGCGGCCTCCACCGCCGCCCGGTTGTGCCCGACCTCGACCACGAGCGAGCCTTCGGGCGCCAGAAACTGCGGCGCGGACGCGACGATCGTGCGCACCGCGTCGAGGCCGTCGTCGCCGCCGGCCAGCGCCAGGCGCGGCTCCTTCAGGTATTCGGGCGGCAGGCTCGCCATCGCCACGTCGGTGACGTAGGGCGGATTGCTGATGATGAGGTCGTAGCTCTTCTCCGGCAGGTTGGCGAAGAGGTCCGAGCGGATCAGGTTGACGCGGTCGGCGAGCCCGTAGTCGGCGACGTTGCGCTGCGCGACCGCCAGCGCATCGGACGAGATGTCGACCGCGTCGATGTCGGCGGCGGGATACGCGTGCGCGGCGAGGATCGCCAGGCAGCCCGAACCCGTGCACATGTCGAGCGCCGAGGCGACGCCTTCCGCGTCGCCGACGTAGGGCGCGAGACCGTCGGGGATCAGCTCGGCGATGAACGAACGCGGAATCAGCACGCGCTCGTCGACGTAGAAACGGAAGTCGCCGAGCCACGCCTCGTGCGTCAGATACGCGGCGGGAATCCTCTGATCGATCCGGCGGTCGAAGAGCTGCACGATCTGCGCGCGCTCCTGCAGCGTGAGCCGGGCGTCGAGGAACGGTTCCAGCCGGTCGAGCGGCAGGTGCAGCGCGTTGAGCAGCAGGTACGCCGCCTCGTCGTACGCATTGGTCGTGCCGTGCCCGAACGACAGCTTCGCTTCGCCGAAGCGGGTCACCGCGTATCGCAGCCAGTCGCGCAGCGACTCCAGATCGTGCAGGGTCGAACTCACCGTGTGTTTCCTCCGAGCAAGCGGTCGAGGATGCCGACGTGGATCGCGGTCAGCGCATCGAGGTCGGCGATCGAGACGCGCTCGTCGACCTGGTGGATGGTCGCATTGACGGGTCCGAGTTCGACGACTTCGCGGCAGATGGCGGCGATGAACCGGCCATCCGAGGTCCCGCCCGTGCACGACAGTTCGGGGTTCACGCCGGTGACGTCGCGGATGGCCGCCTCGGCCGCGGCGACGAGGCCGCCGCGCGGCGTGAGGTAAGGCCGTCCGGACCCCGTCCACGCGATCTCGCAATCGAGGCCGTGCCGCACAAGGATCGACTCCAGGCGCTGCGCGAGCGACTCGGGCGTGCTCGCCGTCGCGTAGCGGAAGTTGAACGTCAGTTCGAGGCGCCCGGGACTCACGTTGGTCGCGCCGGCGCCGGCGTGGATGCCCGAGCACTGCCAGGTCGTCGGCGGGAAATACTCGTTGCCGTCGTCCCAGCGCGTGGCGGCGAGCTCGGCGATCGCGGGGGCCGCCAGGTGGATCGGGTTTCGCGCCAGCTGCGGATACGCGACGTGGCCCTGGATTCCCTTCACGGTCAGCGTTCCCGACAGCGTGCCGCGGCGGCCGTTCTTGATCATGTCGCCCAGTCGGTCCACCGACGATGGCTCGCCGACGATGCAGCAGTCGATCGACTCCCCCTCGGCCGCGAGCCGCTCGACGACGCGGACGGTGCCGTCGACCGAAGGGCCTTCCTCGTCCGACGTCAGCAGCACGGCGATCGATCCGGCGGCGTCGGGACGCGCGGCGACGAACGCTTCGATCGCGGTGACGAAGGCGGCCAGCGAGCCCTTCATGTCGGCCGCGCCGCGCCCGTAGAGCCAGCCGTCGATCTCGGTCGGCGCGAAGGGATCCGAGCGCCACAGGTCGAGCGGGCCGGTCGGAACGACGTCGGTGTGGCCGGCAAAGCAGATCAGCGGGTGGCCGCTGCCCCGGCGCGCCCAGAGGTTGGTCACGCCGTTGATCGCGTGCGTCTCGCAGCGAAAGCCGAGCGGCTCGAGCCGCGCCGCGACCAGCGCCTGGCAGCCGGCGTCGTCGGGGGTGATCGAGCGCCGCTCGATCAGCGCCCGCGCGAGTTCGAGCGTGGCGGAGCGCGGGGCGGGGACGGCCATGGCGGGGCGGGCGTCGGTGGGTGTGGTGTGGCAGCGGGTGGTCGGCGGCGGGCGGCGCGGCAGCGCTGCGGTCCTTCGCGGCAGGCTCAGTGCTTGCGGTCGAGCATCGCCGGCTCGATGTGCAGCGCGGTGAAGTCGGTGCTCGTGCGCCGCGGCGCGGCCTTCGTC
>CAIWHR010000469.1 GCA_903912485.1 uncultured beta proteobacterium
CGACGCCGCCGGCGAGCCTCGGCGCCGACCGGCGCAACCCGGGTGGAGCGGCCACGACGCCGCCGGCGAGCCTCGGCGCCGACCGGCGCAACCCGGGTTGTGCGCCCACGACGCCGCCGGCGAGCCCCGGCGCCGACCGGCGCAGGTTCAGGGCAGCCGCAACTGGTCGTAGAGCGCGGTTTCCAGCTGCAGCAGCGACTGCGCGTCGCGCAGGCGGGCGCCGTCGATCAGGAAGGTGTCCTCGGCCCGCTCGCCCAGCGTGTTGATCTTGGCGCTGGCGACGTTGATCTGCGCGGTCGTCAGCGTGTACGCGATCTGCGCCAGCAGGCCCGGACGGTCGCTGGCGACGATCTCCAGGATGTAGTGGGTTTCCTTGTCGTCGGGAAAGATGCTGACCTCGGGCGACAGCGGGAAATGCTTGACCCTCCGGCTGACGCGGCCGGCCGTCGGCGGCTGCAGCGGCAGCTGCTCGACAAAGACGCGCCTCAACTCGAACTCGATCAGCTGGATGGTGTCGCGGTACGACGCGTCCGGATCTGCGGGATCGTGGACCGCGAAGGTGTCGAGCGCGTAGCCGTGCCGCGTCGTGTGGATCTTCGCCTCGAGGATCGACAGCCCCGCGCGACCGAAGAACCCGCAGACGCGGGCGAACAGGTCCTTCTGGTCCGGCAGGTAGACGAGCACCTGCAGACCCGCGCCGGCGCGCGACAGACGCGCCCTGACCACGGGCACGGCCGATTCGACGCGGTAGTAGAGGTGCCGCGCGTGCCACGCGATCTCCTCGGCGGTGTGGCGCTGGAAGTAGACCGCGTCGAGCTTGGACCACAGCTTCTGCTCGGCGCCGTCGGGGATCGCGTACAGCCGCAGCAGGCGGTGCGCTTCCTGCTGCCGCTCCTGCAGGCTGTCGGCGAGCGTCGGCGCGCCGGACGCCGAGACCAGCCGGGCGCGCGCCGCGCGGAACAGGTCCTCGAGCAGCTTCGCCTTCCACGCGTTCCACACCTTCGGGCTGGTGCCGCGGATGTCGGCGACGGTGAACAGATAGAGCGCCACGAGGCGGCGGTCGGTCTGCACCGTGGCCGCGAACGCCGCCACCACGTCGGGATCGGTGATGTCCTGCTTCTGCGCCACCGCCGACATGCACAGGTGGCGCCCGACCAGCCAGGCGACGAGCTCGGCGTCCTCGGCCGTCAGGCCGTGGCTCCGGCAGAAGCGCAGCGCATCGCGCTCGCCCAGACGCGAGTGATCGCCGCCGCGCCCCTTGGCGATGTCGTGGAAGAGGCCGGCGAGGTACAGCACTTCCTTGCGCTCGAAATCGGCGATCAGGCGCGAGCAAAGCGGATACTCGTGCGCGTGCTGCGGCTCGCAGAAGCGGCGCAGGTTGCGGATCACCATCAGGATGTGCGTGTCGACCGTGTAGACGTGGAACAGGTCGTGCTGCATCTCGCCGACGACGCGGCCGAAGGCCGGCAGGTAGTGGCCGAGGATGCCGTACAGGTTCATCCGCCGCAGCTCGTGCGTGAGGCCGCGCGGCTCGCGGAACACCTGCAGGAACCGCGCGCGGTTCGCCGGATCGCGCCGGAAACGCGCATCGACGCGGGCGCGGTTGCGCCACAGCGCGCGCAGCGTGCGCGCCGACATGCCCTTGAGTTCGGGATGGCGCTGCAGCGCGAGGAAGGCGTCGAGCATCGCCGCGGGGCGCCGCTCGAACAGGTCCTCGGAGCGGACGTCGAGCAGTTCGTCGGCGGCCTGGAAATCGTCGTCAAGCGGCAGCGGCAGCGCGGTGGACGGGAACAGGCGCGCGTGCAGGTTCTGCACCAGAATCACGTTGACCTGGCGGACGAGCTTCGCGGCGCGGTAGTAGCGCTGCATCAGCTGCTCGCTGGCGCGGCGGGCGGGCGTGTCGGCGAGGCCGATCTCCTGCGCCAGCGCGTTCTGCAGGTCGAACACCAGCCGGTCCTCGCGGCGCCTGGCGAGGTAATGCAGCCGCACGCGCAGTTCGCCGATGAACCGCTGCTGCCGTGCCACCGTGCGCGCCTCGCCCGGCAGGATCAGCCCGGCGTCGGCCAGTTCGCCCCAGGTGTGGCCGAGCCCCGCGGCGCGCGCGATCCAGGTCACCGCCTGCAGGTCGCGCAGCCCGCCGGGGCTTTCCTTGATGTTCGGCTCGAGGTTGTACGCGGTGTCGTGGTACTTGAGGTGGCGCTGCTGCTGCTCGAGGACTTTCGCTTCGTAGAACGTGCGGACGTCCATCGCGTCGGTGAGCATGCGGCCAAAGTCGGCGTACAGCGCGTGCGAGCCCTGGATCAGGCGGTGCTCGAGCAGGCTGGTCTTCACCGTGATGTCGTCGGCCATTGCCGCTGTGCAGTCGGCGATCGTGCGCACGCTGTGGCCGACCTCCATGCCGATGTCCCAGAGCATGCCGATGAAGCGCTCGACGAACGAGGCGCCGTCGTGGTCGAGAGCGTTCGGCAGCAGCACCAGGACGTCGACGTCGGAGTGAGGAAAGAGTTCGCCGCGGCCGTAGCCGCCGACCGCGATCAGCGCGACGCCGGCGGGGGTGTCGCGTTCGCCGTCCTCGCGCCAGACGCCCGCAAGCACGCGGTCGACGAGGCGCGCGTGCCCGGTGAGCAGCGCGGACGTGCCGGGCCGCGCGTAGAAGGAGGCCTTGAGCGCCGCGCGGCCGGCCCGGAGCTCCTCGCGCCAGCGGCGCACCGCCTGCGCCGTGCCGCCCGGCGTCGCGTCGGGCGGTGTCGGCGTCGCAGCGGGGGTGGCCATCGGTGCCGCCGCGCTCTCAGGCCGCAGGCGGCTCGGGCGCACCGGCGGAAAGCGTGAGCACCTCGTGCCCGTCGGCCGTCACCAGCACCGTGTGCTCCCACTGCGCCGACAGCGAATGGTCGGCGGTGACGATCGTCCAGCCGTCGGCGAGGCTGCGGATGCCGGCGCGTCCGGCGTTGATCATCGGTTCGATGGTGAACGTCATTCCCGGCACCAGTTTCAGGCCCGTTCCCGGGCGGCCGTAATGCAGGACCTGGGGCTCCTCGTGGAACTGCCTGCCGATGCCGTGGCCGCAGAATTCGCGGACGATCGAAAAGCCCTGGCTTTCGGCGAACTTCTGGATGGTGCTGCCGATGTCGCCGAGGTGCGCTCCCGGGCGCACGGCGCGGATGCCGCGCCACATCGCCTCGTAGGTGGCGTCGACCAGCCGCCTGGCCTGGATCGAAGGCGAGCCGATGCAGAACATCCGGCTGGTGTCGCCGTGAAAGCCGTCCTTGATCACGGTGATGTCGAGGTTGACGATGTCGCCGGGCTTCAGCTTCTTGTCGCCCGGGATGCCGTGGCACACCACGTGATTGACCGAGGTGCAGATGGACGCCGGGTACGGCAGATGCCCAGGAGGCGCGTAATGCAGCGGCGCCGGGATCGTGCGCTGCGTCTCGACCATGTACTCGTGGCACAGCCGGTCGAGTTCGCCGGTCGCAACGCCCGGCTGCACGTGCGGCGCGATGTAGTCGAGCACCTCGGCGGCGAGACGCCCGGCGACGCGCATCTTCTCGATGTCGTCGGCCGACTTGAGGTTCACTGACATCAGGTTCGCAGCAGTTCGTTGATGCTGGTCTTGGAGCGCGTCTTCGCGTCGACCTGCTTGACGATGACGGCGCAGTAGAGGCTGCAGCCGCCTTCGCCCGACGGCAGGCTGCCGGCGACGACGACCGACCCGGAAGGCACGCGGCCGTAGCTGGTCTCGCCGGTGGCGCGGTTGTGGATCTTGGTGCTCTGGCCGATGAACACGCCCATCCCCAGCACCGAATTCTCCTCGACGATCACGCCCTCGACGACCTCGGAGCGCGCGCCGATGAAGCAGTTGTCCTCGATGATGGTCGGGTTGGCCTGCAGCGGTTCGAGCACGCCGCCGATGCCGACGCCGCCCGAGAGGTGGACGTTGCGGCCGATCTGCGCGCACGAGCCGACGGTCGCCCAGGTGTCGACCATCGTGCCTTCGCCGACGTAGGCGCCGATGTTCACGTACGAGGGCATCAGCACGACGTTGGGCGCAATGTACGCGCCGCGCCGCACCGTCGCGGGCGGCACCACGCGCACGCCGGCGGCGGCGAAGCGTTCCGGCGTATAGTCGGCGAACTTGGTCGGAACCTTGTCGTAGAACTGCAGCGGCGCCGCGCCGTGCGCTCCGCCGCCGAAGTCCATCGGCGCGTTGTCGGACAGGCGGAACGACAGCAGCACCGCCTTCTTGAGCCACTGGTGCGTGATCCACGCGCCGTCGACGCGCTCGGCGACGCGCAGGCGGCCGGCGTCGAGCTCGGCGATCACGTGGGCGACGGCGTCGCGGACCGCGGCCGGCGCCGCGCCGGGCGCGAGCGAGGAACGGGTCTCCCACGCGGAATCTATGGTCGTCTGCAGGTCGGGCATCTGTGAACTCACGGCAAAGCGCCGCATTTTAGCGCGAATCGCCGGTTGCCCGCGAACCATCGGCGCGGCAGCTGCGGCGCCGGGCGCGCCGGCGACGGGCGGCGCGTGCTACATCGCCTTGAAGCGGTGGGCGAACGTGCGGCTCACCGTCAGCGTTTCGGCGCGCCCCTTGAGCACGACGACGGGCTGGTCGCGCCAGTCGCGGTCGACGCGGTCGACGGCGCGCAGGTTGACGATGGTTCCGCGATGGACCTGCCAGAATGCGTCCTGGTCCAGTTCGTCGAACAGCTCGCGGATCGACTTCCTGATCAGCGCCTCGCCGTCGGCCGTCACCACCTTGGTGTACTTGTCCTCGGCCTGGAAGTACACGACGTCGTCGACGGCGATCAGCCGCATCGACGGCCCCAGCGACGCGCGGATCCACTTCAGCGGCGCGGCCGCGGGGAGTCCCTCGCGCGCGGCGAGCCGGGCCAGAACGGCGGCCAGGTCGAGCGGCGTCGCGCTCACCCGCGCCTTGAGCCGGGCGACGACCTTGGCGATCCGCTCCGGCGCCGGCGGCTTGAGCACGTAGTCGACGGCGCCCTCGTCGAAGGCGGCGACCGCGTACTCGTCGTACGCCGTCACGAACACGACGTGGCAGGCGGCGGCGATCTCGCGCGCGACCTCGAGCCCGCTCGTCACCGGCATCCGGATGTCGAGGAAGGCGATGTCGGGGCGATGCACCGCGAACTGCGCGAGCGCTTCGGCGCCGTTGCCGGCCTCGGCGACGATGACCAGTTCGGGCCACGCCTCGGCCAGCCGCGCCTTCAGCATCGCGCGCAGCATCGGCTCGTCTTCGGCGATCAGCGCGGTGGGCGCGGCGGAGGCGGAATGGGGTGCGGTCATGGCCGTCAGTGTGGCGTCAGGCGCTTTCGAACGGAATCTCGATTGTCGCGCACGCTCCGTGCGGCGCCGCGTCTTCGAGCGTGAACCGGGCGCGGTCGCCGTAGAGCGCGCGCAGGCGTTCGCGCAGGTTGGACAATCCCACGCCGTGCCCCGGCCGCACGCGGCCGCCCGCAGCAAGCCCGCGGCCGGAATCGGTCACCGCCACGACCAGCGTGTCGTCGCGGCGGCGTGCCGTCAGCCGCACGCTGCCGCCCTCCGCCGTCGGCTCAAGCCCGTGCTCGATCGCGTTCTCGATCAGCGTCATCAAGAGCATCGGCGGGATGCGGTGCGAATGCAGCGAATCGGGAACCTCGATCGCGAAGGCGAGGCGCTCGCCCATGCGCATCTTGAGGATGTTGAGGTAGGCCTCGGCCAGTTCGATCTCCTTGCCCACCGTCGTCGACGGGACGCGCAGCTGCGGCAGCGCCGCGCGCAGGTAGGCGAGCAGGTGCCCCAGCATCCGGGTCGCCTGCGGCGGGTCGGTCTCGACCAGGTACTGGACCGAAGCCAGCGTGTTGAACAGGAAATGCGGCTCGATCTGCGCCTGCATCAGCTTCAGTTCGGCTTCGACCGCCTGCCTGGACAGCAGGTGATGCTCGGCCGCGGCCTTGTGCAGCGCAGCGGCGGCGCGCGTCTCGCGGAACTTGATGAAGAAGAACAGGCCGACGAACACGCCGTTGAGGAACCCGGTGAGCAGCGTCAGGCCGAACATCGACGCCCGTTCCTGCAGGTCGGCGACGGTGTAGCCCTTCAGCAGGATGATGAGCAGCATGCCGAGGACCGCGCCGGCCGCGACCGCGACGATGAGGCGCGCGACCGGCCGGCTCTTTTCCCAGGGCGACGCGACGTTGACGCAATACGCGATGGCGAAGCCGAAGCACTGCGCCGACAGCAGCGGGTGCCAGAACGGGCGCGGGTCCTCGATCCAGAGGATGCCGGCGAAACCGGTGTTGATCGCGGCGATCAGCAGCAGCGTCAGCCACGAGACGCGCAGTCCCGCGACCAGCGGAGCCAACCAGCGAACGTGCGAGCGCGTGACCATGCAGGGGATTCTAGACGGACGCGGCGCCCGCCGTGAGCGGCGCGACGAAACGCCCCCGGCAGCGACAGGGCGCTGCGGGAACGGCGGCTAACGGATTCCGGCGTGGACGCGGACGCGACCGGACCGGCGCGACGGCGTGACGCCGGCGGCGGACCGCATCAAAGCGTGCGCGCCAGCGCGACGATGCGCTCGATCGCCTGCGTGCACTCGTCGAGGCTCGCGACCAGCGCAATGCGGACGTAGCCCCGACCCGGGTTGGCGCCGTGCGCGTCGCGGCCGAAATAGCTGC
Source organism: uncultured beta proteobacterium (assembly GCA_903912485.1). Taxonomy (GTDB): domain Bacteria; phylum Pseudomonadota; class Gammaproteobacteria; order Burkholderiales; family Casimicrobiaceae; genus CAIWHR01. Next base: position 6,678 of record CAIWHR010000469.1, read on the forward strand.
CCGGCAGCACGGTGACCGCCTGCTCGGCGACGAGCCGCCTGGCGAAGACGGTGTCGTCGATCGGCGTCGGCGCCCACAGGTAGAACGCGGCGTCGGGCATGGCGGCCGGCAGCACCGCGGCCAGCCGCGGCTGCAGCGCCGCGAACTTGGCGGCGTACTGCGCGCGGTTGGCGCGCACGTGCGCTTCGTCCTGCCAGGCGGCGACGCTCGCCGCGGCGACCGCCGGCGACATCGCCGAGCCGTGGTAGGTCCGGTAGAGCAGGAACGCCTTCACCAGCGCCGCGTCGCCGGCGACGTAGCCCGAGCGCAAGCCGGGCGCGTTGGACCGCTTCGACAGGCTGCCGAAGGTGACGAGGCGCGGGAAGGTGTGGCGTCCTGCCGCGTGCGCGGCGCCGAGCGCCCCCAGCGGCGGCCGCGCCTCGTCGAAGTAGACTTCCGAATAGCATTCGTCGGCGGCGATGACGAAGCCGTGCCGGTCGGACAGATCGAACAGCAGCTGCCACTCCGCCTGCGTCGTGACGCGGCCGGTGGGGTTGTCGGGCGAACAGACGTAGACGAGCTGCGTGCGGGCCCATACGTCGTCGGGCACCTCGCTCCAGGCGGGCGCAAAGCCGCGCGCCGCATCCACGTTCACGCAGTACGGCTCGGCACCGGAGAGCAGCGCCGCGCCCTCGTAGATCTGGTAGCAGGGGTTCGGCATCACCACCGTCGCGCCGGCGCGGCTGCCGTCGACGACCGTCTGCGCGAACGCGAACAGCGCCTCGCGGCTGCCGAGCACCGGCAGCACCTGCGTCGCCGCGTCGATCGCCGCGAGGCCGTGCCGGCGCGCGAGCCATCCGCCGATCGCCTCGCGCAGCGCGGGCGTACCGATGGTCGTGGGATAATGCGCGAGTCCCGCGGCGCCGGCCGCAAACGCTTCGAGAATCAACGGCGGCGTCGGGTGCTTCGGCTCGCCGATCGAAAGGTTGATCGGCGGCAGCGCGGGATTGGGCGTGACGTCGGCGAGCCACAGCCGCAGCCGTTCGAACGGATAGGGTTTCAGACGTGACAGACGGGGGTTCAATGGACGCACGCAGCGAGGTGGGGATCGCCGGATTATACGGGAGCGCTCGCGCCGCGCTCCGGGTTGGAACGGCGTGAAGGCGGCGCTCATGCACTCCGTTTCCGCGGTCGCGGACGGGTCTTCCGCGCCGACGCCGTGGACGTGGCGCGTTCCCGCGGTGCTGGCGGCGTTGGCCGCCGGCGCGCTGCTGGCGCTGGCGATCGCGAACTGGGGATGGCGGTGGTTCGGCCCGTCGCCGCCGCCGCGAGCCCCGGCAGCGACCGGTCCGGTCGCCGAGGCGATCGTCGCGGCGGCGCCGTTCGGTCGCGCGGCCGAGCCAAGCGTGCGGCCGGCCGCCGGAGCGTCGCCGGCGGCCAGTTCGCTTCCGGCCGACCTGCGCCTGCTGGGCGTGTTCGCCGGCAGCGACGGCGACGGCTACGCGCTGATCCGGTTGCCCGAGCGGGGCGTCGTTCTTTTCAGAAAGGGGCAGGACATCGCCGCCGGTGCGACGCTCGAAGCGGTGATCCCCCACGGCATCCGGATTCGCGAGCGGGGCCAGTCGCGCGACATCATGCTGCGGCACGAAGCCGGCGCGGCAGCGCCCGCTGCCCGTCCGGCGGTCGCGGCAGCGGCCGCGCCGTCGCGCGCGGGATGCGCTTTGCCGGCGGGCTTCTCCGGTCCCGTCTATCGGCTCAACGCCGAACTGTTGACCGGGATGGCCGCGCAGCCGGAGAGCTGGGCGGCGCTGCTGGCGCCGGCCGCCGGGGCGCTGGTCGTGCGCGACGAGACGGGGCTGGCGGCGATGCTCGGCATGAGGACCGGGGACCGCCTCATGCAGGCCAACGGGATTGCCCTCGCGGCGATCGACGACGTGTTCAGCGCGGTGGTCAAGCCGCTGACCGCGAGCCGGCCGGTGCGGCTTTCGGGAACCCGCAACGGCAGGCCGCGCGAGTGGCTGTTCCTCAACGCCGGGGCCTGTCCGGCCTGACCGGACACGTTGGCGCTGCGCCGACCGGAACGGTCCGGGTTCGCGCAGATCCCGGGCCTGGCCTTCGCCGGCGCCGGGGGCGAGCCCGGCGGCGGGTCCTCAGCCGCCGCGCGCCGGCAGCCAGGCGAGCAGCCCGCCCGGTGATTCGATGATGCCGTCCGCCGGCCAGTCCCCGGGCCGATCCTGCGGCTCGATGTAGCCGTAGCGCGCCACCAGCGTCGGCATTCCGGCGGCGGCGCCGGCGAGGATGTCGCGCTCGGCGTCGCCGACGTAGACGCAGCGCTGCGGCGCGACGCCCAGGTGCTCGGCGGCGAACAGCAGCGGGGCAGGGTGCGGCTTGGCGTGGGGTGTCGTGTCCCCGCAGACCAGCACCCCGGCGCGCGCGGCCAGGCCCAGCGCGTCGAGCAGCGGCGCGGCAAATCGCTCGGCCTTGTTGGTGACGATGCCCCAGGCGAAGGCGCGCGCTTCCAGCGCGTCGAGCAGCGCGGCGACTTCGGCGAACAGCGTCGATTCGACGCACAGCGCGGCGGCGTAGTGGTCGAGAAAGGCCTCGCGCAGCGGCTCGTAGGTCGCGTGCCCGGGACCGACGCCCATGCCGGCCGCCAGCAGCCCGCGCGCGCCGTGCGAGGCGTGCGGGCGCAGCGCGGCGAGCGGCATCGATGCCAGGCCGCGGTCGCCGCGGACGCGGTTCAGCGCGGCGGCCAGGTCGGGCGCCGTGTCGGCAAGCGTGCCGTCGAGGTCGAACAGCACCGCGCCGACCGCCAGCGCGCGCGGCGCGCGCGCGCCTTTCGCGGAGGCGTCAGCCGTCGGCATTGCGGGTGAACGCCATCAGGTAGTTGACGTCGGCGTCGCTGCCCAGACGAAACGTCTTCGTCATCGGGTTGTACGTCATGCCGGTGATCCGCGCGGGCGCGAGATCGGCAGCGCGCGCGTAGCTCGCGAGCTCGGCCGGCCGGACGAACTTCGCGTAGTCGTGCGTTCCTCGCGGCAGGAGGTGCAGCGCGTACTCGGCACCGAGGATCGCCAGCAGGTACGCCTTCGGATTGCGGTTGATCGTCGAGAACGCGACAGTCCCACCCGGGCGCACGAGCGCCGCGCAGGCGGCGACGATCGCGGCCGGATCGGGCACGTGCTCGACCATCTCCATGCACGTGACC
>CAIWHR010000470.1 GCA_903912485.1 uncultured beta proteobacterium
CACCGCACCCAGCCTCTTCGAGACCGCCCAGGACAGAAAATAGAACACGGGGCAATAGACGACCATGTGCACGAAGCTCACAAGTCCGAATGCCCAGTTGTCAAAACCCATTGCTGCTATCGACACGAGGGGCAATACCCCTCCGGAATACAGGACGAAATAGAGGACGGGGAACGTCAGGAACATCATGGCAAAGACGATCCACTTGATCTTCCGCTCGGTCAGTTCCATCGAACGCCTCCCCCACGAAAGGATAGATCATTTCACATCCCCGAGCCGGCCGAACCGGATTATGCGGGAATTGCGCTATGACCTTGCCTCAACGGGAACCCTCTGCTCGGGACATTGAGGATGCGGACGCGCTGCCCGCGCATGAACCGATGGTGTGAGTTCGCGGCGCCGCCCGTTGGCCGTTGTTCGAGGATGATGCCTCGCGACGCCAAGGTCAGCTTACGGCGGCCCCGGGTGATTGCTGCTGTCGACCCCAAGCCGCCGGTGATCCCTCTCGAAAGCGGCCATTCATCGAGCACGGAAAACGGTGCGTCAGTCGGTAGCGCTTTGCAGATGCTTGCGAAGAAAGTGACGTGAATGCCCAACGGGGTATTGGTCAAGGGTGCCGAATATTTCGTACCCCGCGCGGAGGTAGAAGTGCTGGCCTTGAAAGGTGAACGTATCAAGCCAAACCGCACGGCAGCCCTTGGAAAGAGCTTCGGCTTCAGCGCGCGCGAGTAGCTGCCCGCCCAAACCACGGCGGCGCTGTGTCGGATCTACCCAAAGCACCAAGACATGAAGCCAGCCCCAATAGACCTCGCCGTATGTGCCACCGACGAGCTCACCGGCACTGTCCCTCGCGACAACGCAGACCTGCGCGATCTGGCCATCGTTCGTCCGCTCTATGTTCGAGAGACTCAGCGCGTCGAAAAGGACGCGCGTTAGCTCTCTTGTGGGATCGACTTCGACAGAGATTTCAGGGTCATTCGACATATCGGTTCTGGAGGGATGCGGACTGAAGTGGTCTTCCCGAACAATGGCGTCCGGATACCAAGTGATCATCCTGTCAGCCGCGATGACTTGACAGGTACTCCCTGACCTCGGCCAGCATCGCGTCGAGCGTCGCGGCCAGTTGCCCGGCGTACGCGGCCGCGCCCGGGCTCGCCGCGCGGATGGCGGCCTCGACCGCCGCCGCCTGCGCCTGCAGTTCGCCGGCGAACAGGAGGCCGCCGGTGCTTTTGAGGCCGTGGGCGAGGAATGCCAACCGATCCAGGTCGCCGGCGGCGGCAGCCGCCCGGATGCGGGTCGAGGCACCCGATTGGCTGTCGAGCGTCATGCCCAGCAACTTCTTCAGGAAGTCCGGGCGCTTGGCGTGCCTGCGCTCGAGCCGCGCCCAGTCGACCATCGTCGTCGTGGCCGCCGCGGTCCGATCCGTCGCCGGGCGCGGCGTCGGCGCCGGCGCGGCCGCGGGTGCCTTTGTTGCATGGCGCAGGATCGCCGCGATCAGCGCCTCGTGGTCGAGCGGTTTGGTGATCGTTTCGACCATGCCTGCGGCGCGGCACCTCTCGCGCTCTTCGGCCAGCGCGTGGGCGGTCTGGCCGATCACCGGCAACGCGGGGGCGATGGCGCGAATCCTGCGCGTTGCCTCCATCCCATCCATCTCGGGCATCTGCACGTCCATCAGCACCAGGTCGAACGCGGCCGGATTGCGCAGGACGGCGTCCACCGCCAGCTGCCCGTTGCCGACGACCTCCAGCTCCGCCTCCTCGCTGGTGAGCATGTCGCACAGCACCAGCTGGTTGACCTCATTGTCCTCGGCGACAAGGATGAGGAGGCCCCTCAGGCGTGTCCCCGTGTGGACCAGGGCAACGGACGATGACCCCGCCGTCCCGACAGCGGCCGCGGCCTCGATGCAGGGCAGGCGCAGCTCGAACGTGCTGCCGCTTCCCGCTTCGCTCGAGACATGGATGTCGCCGCCCATCAGCCGCGCCAGTTGCCGGCTGATCGTCAACCCGAGCCCGGTGCCGCCGTACCTGCGCGTGGTGCTGCTGTCGGCCTGCTGGAATGGGTTGAAGAGCAATCCGACCTGTTCGGGCGTCATGCCGATGCCGGTGTCGCCGACGCGAAACACCAGCTGCCCGTCGGATCGCAGCGCGGTCAGGCGAACTTCGCCGTGGGCGGTGAACTTGATGGCATTGGAGAGCAGGTTGAGCAGGATCTGCGCGATGCGCGTCGGGTCGGAAAGAACGGCAGCGGGGAGGTTCGGCGCCTTTTCCGCGACGAGCGCCAAGCCTTTGCTCTCTGCGCGTTCGGCCAACGCCGCCACCGCCGCGTCGACGCTGCGGCGCGGGTCGACGGGGAGGGACTCGACGGCGAGCTTGCCGGCCTCGATCTTGGACAGGTCGAGGATGTCGTCGACGATCGCCGACAGCAGCCTTCCCGACTCCAGGATGCGTGCGAAAGCCTCCTGCGCCCCGCCGCGCCCGACGCTGTCGCGGTAACCGATCTGCGCCATGCCCAGCACGCCGTTGAGCGGCGTCCTGATCTCGTGGCTCATGTTGGCGAGAAACTCGCTCTTGGTCCGTGCCAGCCGCTCGGCCGCAGCGCGGGCCGCTTCGCGCGCGTCGTCCGCCGCCTGGCGCCGCGTGTTGTCGGCAAAGGTCATCACCGCGCCGATGACGGCCCCGCCCCTGCGCATGGGGTGGACCGCCGCGGTGACCGACAGCGGCCTGCCGTCGGCGCACCAGAACGTCTCGGCATCGTCGCGCAGCACCCGCCCGGCGATCATCGCGACGCGCAGCCTGCAGGTCTCGTGCTCCGGCTCGGCGTCCTCGCCGGGCGCGCGGTGGACCGCGTCGTGCAGGTCGCGGCCGAGCAGCTCCGCCGGCGCGTAGCCGAGCATCGCGCAGGCCGCGGGGTTGACCAGCGCGATGCGCCCCGCGTTGTCCAGCTGCATGATGCCGTCGGCGCTGGAGTCGACGATGAGGCGGGTGCGCGCCTCGGCCGCGGCCAGCTCCAGTTCG
>CAIWHR010000471.1 GCA_903912485.1 uncultured beta proteobacterium
CACCGGCCGGCTCGGCGGAATCGACGGCGGGATCTTCCGCTGCCGCGTCGCTTCCGGTGTCGAGTATGCGCTGCTCGGCCTGCTGGTTGAGCACGGTGATGCTGATCCTGCGGTTGATCGGGTTGGCGGGGTTCGCCGGGTCGAGCATCACCGCCGGTCCCAGCCCGACGACGCGCAGCATCTTGGCCTCCAGGATGCCGCCGGCGATCAGCTCCCGCCGCGACGCGTTGGCGCGGTCCGCCGACAGCTCCCAGTTGCTGTAGCCGCGCTCGCCCATCGCGTACTTGTTGGCGTCGGTGTGGCCCGCCAGCGAGATGCGGTTGGGAACGTCGTTCAGCAGCCGGCCGATCTCGCGCAGGACTTCGCGCATGCTGTCCTTGACCACGGCGCTGCCGCTGTCGAACATCGGCCGGTTCTGCTCGTCGACGATCTGGATGCGCAGGCCGTCGGCGGTGAGGTCGACCTTGATCTGCTTCGAGAAGGGCCGCAGCGCCGTGTTGGCCTCGATCGCGGCCTCGACGCGGCCCTTCAGCTCGCCCAGGCGCGCCTTCTCGCGCGCCTGCAGTTCGGCCTCGGCGGCGCGCAGGTTGATGTTGCGGCGCTGCGGCGGCAGTTCCCCTTCCTTGACCTGGCCGGCCTGGCGCGACAGGTCCTTGCCGCCGCCGGTCACCACCGACGACGCGTCGCCGCTGCCCGAACCGCCCGCCATCGCGACCTTCAGCGGCGTGTTGAAGTAGTCGGCGATCCCCTGCATGTCGCCCTTGGTCGTCGAACCCAGCAGCCACATCAGCAGGAAGAACGCCATCATCGCCGTCACGAAGTCGGCGTAGGCGATCTTCCACGAGCCGCCGTGCGAGCCGCCCGCGACCTTCTTGACGCGTTTGACGACGATGTTCTGGGAGGAATCGCTGGCCATCGGAGGTCCGCCGCGGGGGCGGTCAGCGCTTCTGCTTCACACGTTCCTCGAGTTCGAGGAAGCCCGGCCGCTCGCTGGAGAACAGCACCTTGCGCCCGAATTCGACGGCGATCGCCGGCGCGTAGCCGTTGAGGCTGGCGAGCAGCGTCACCTTGATGCACTGCAGGACCTTGGTCGACTCGGCCGCCCGCTCGGACAGCAGGCTCGACAGCGGACCGACGAAGCCGTAGGAGAGCAGGATGCCGAGGAAGGTGCCGACCAGCGCCGCGGCGATCAGTTTGCCCAGCTCGGCCGGCGGGATGCCGACCGATCCCATCGTGTGCACGACGCCCATCACCGCGGCGACGATGCCGAACGCCGGCAGCGCGTCGGCTACGCGCTGGATGGCGTGCGAAGGCACTTCGGCCTCGTGGTGGTGCGTCTCGATCTCCTGGTCCATCAGCGCCTCGATCTCGAAGGCGTTCATGTTGCCGCTGACCATCAGCCGCAGGTAGTCGGTGAGGAATTCGATCAGGTGGTGGTGCGCCGCGACCGTCGGGTACTTGGCGAAGAGCGCACTCTCCTCGGGCGCCTCGACGTCGCGCTCGATCGACATCAGGCCTTCCTTGCGCACCTTGCCCAGGATCTCGTAGAGCAGGCTCATCAACTCCATGTAGATGGGTTTGGTGTAGGTCGAGCCCTTGAGGCACGACGGCAGCGCGCCCAGCGTCGCCTTGACCACCTTCATCGAATTGCCGACGAGGAAGGCGCCGATGGCGCTGCCGACGATCATCAGCACTTCGAGCGGCTGCAGCAGCGCCGCCAGGTGGCCGCCGCCGAGCGCGAACCCGCCGAACACCGAGCCCAGGATGATCAGATAACCGATGACGACGAACATGGTCGATTCCGCATGCCACGACTCGGACGTCCTGCGCCGCCGCCGCGGCGGCGGGCCGCGACAAGGCAGGGAGCGACGTGGCTCGCGCCCTGCTTAGTTGTCGGCAGTCGGGGGGCTTTCTTTAGGAACCCCGCCGATTTGCGGGGGGCCAATGAGGTGCCTGCGGCAGCGGTGAGGCTCGCGCCGGGGGGGCGCCGCGGGCGGGTCACTGCGACGCCCGCGCGTGGAGGCGCGGGTCCAGCACGAAACGCTCCTGCCGCTGCAGCGAGACCAGATTCGCGGCGATTTCGGCGTCGAACAGCAGGTTCCAGCTGTGCGTGGACACGGCGCTGGGCAAGAGCAGGAAAGGATTCGCCGACAGCAGCGCATCGCCGAACTGCTGCTGCCCCACGCTCGGGAATCCGGGCCTCAGCCAGGTTGGGTCGGGAACGGCGGCCGGCTGCACGACGTGGACGGATGACGGGTCGGTGATCACGACCGCGGTCAACACATGGGGAACCGCGTCGAGCGCCCGGAATCCCTTGTGGACCGCGACTTCGAGAATGGCGGTGGCCGGGTCCACCGAGCAATAGACGATCCTCCTGCCGACCGAATTCCACCGGCCGCCGTAAAGTCGCGCGCCTTCTCCGCTGTCCCACGCCGGGGCAAACCGGCTCTCGTCCAGCCGCCATGCGACGAGCGCGGTGCCGCCCAGCGGAGCGGGCAGCGGCGTCACGTGTAGACGCCGTGTTCCAGCCGGCCCAGCACCTGCTCTACCATTTCGACCCCTGCCGGCGAGGACAGCAGGTCGAGGGGGCGGCGTTCGTCGAGCGCCATCGCGGGTCTGGCGAGCCATTGTTCGGCTTCGGCCTGATCGCCGAAGACCTCGGTCGCCCTGGCCAGGATTTCGGCGAACTTCCACGTCCGGCCGCTTTGCTCCTGGCTCAAACGCGTTGCCGGAGTCTTCGTCCGGCGCTGAACGGTGCGCAGGCTCACGCCCACCGCGCGCGTGACGTCGGAGGGCTCCATCGACTTCACGTGCTCGACAATGAACACCAGGGCGCCGCCCGGAATGCCTTTCAGTATGGCCTCGTGGACGTCGAGCTTGGACAGGATGGGCCGCTCCAGCACCTGCGGTCCGCCAAGGAGTTGGATGATCTTCTGGAGCGGGCTCTGGCCGCCCGGCTTGGCGCCCGGCGTGGACTGATGGATCGGGTGGCTCATGGTTCTCGAACCTCGCGCGACATGTGACGTTCTGATCATGCCACGTGTCGCCTTTTTGCGCAACCGCAGCAGGAAGAGTCGCATGCTCAGGAGGTGCGAGGCCAGAGGCTTGGTCACCGAGGCCCGACCGCAGGCCTATGCGACGGAGAGAGGCCATGGCCCTTGCCGGCCGCGGCCCGGCGCCGCGAAGGGTGCCCGCCGTCAGTGGACGCGGGTGAGCTTCGCTTCGCCCACGACGGGGACGGCGTTCTTCTTGCCGGCGCGCGAGGGCATGTGGCACAGCCCGCAGACGAAGCCGTCGTGCAGGTCGTCGGTGCGCACGACGAAGTGGCCGCCGCAGCGCGTGCAGGGGATGGTGCGCAGCATGCCGGCGTCGACGAACTTGACCAGCCGCCACGCCCGGGTCACCGAGAGGGCAACTTCCTGCTCCTGCGTCGCGCACTGCTCGAGGTAGAGCCGGTACGCCTTGGTGATCGCCACCACCTCGTCGAGCTCGCTGCCCTGGATCAGGTTCTGGTAGATGCCGAGGAACAGCGACGAGTGGATGTTGGGCATCCAGGTCGTGAACCAGTCGATCGAGAACGGCAGCATGCCCTTGGGCGGGGACACGCCGCGGATTTCCTTGTACAGGCGCAGCAGCCGCTCGCGGGACAGCTTGGTCTCGGACTCGACCAGCTGCAGCCTCGCACCCAGCTCGATCAGGTCGCTCGCGCGGCGGACTTCGCGCGCGTCGTCGATGACGCTCTTGGTGGCCACTTACGCCGCCTCGGCCATCCGGGTGTTCATCAGGATCGCCGCGTGGATGCCGGCGACGCCGCGCTCGCGGCCGTGGCTGGTCAACAGGTTCCAGACCACGTCGTCGTCGAACCGGAACTGGCACACCAGCATGTTGGTGGCGGAGATCTTGAGGATCTGCCCGGCCGACAGGTTGCCCACCACTTCGGCGACCTCCTCGCTGATCCCGAGGCGGAACATCGCTTCGGCCCGGTCCTCGCGTATCAGGCGCTGGGCGAGGATCAGGTACGTGGCGTTGGCTTCGCGGATTTCTTCGAGCAGGCGGGTGTTGTTCATTTCGCTTCCGATAGGAGACAGGACTCCTTGATCGAGATCATCGGCCCCGCGGCGGGAAACTTGTATCGGCGGGCGCCGCGATCTGTTGCCGGGGGATGCCCCTGCTCGCTGTAGGCGCTTTGCTGACACGCTATGCCATCGGCATGGATCGGGGGCCGCCCCGCGGCCAGGCCCCGGCGGCGGAATTGAACCAGTTTACCGCCCCATCTCGCGCCATCGCGGTGCGCACCCGCCGGCTATGCTCGGGTTCATGCGCTGCGCCATCAAGCGACGTTACAGGAAGACCGGGCTGCCCGCCGCCTGGCGGCTCGCCGTCGCCACGCGACTCGCGCCGGCCGGCGGGTTCCGGCCTCGCCTGATACAACTTGCATCGATATCGGCAACAACGCCGTTGCGCGCACGGCGCCGGCCGTTTGTCGCGGTGCTGCAATGCGCTCCGCGTGCCGATAACGAAAGGATTCTGCGGTGGCAGGTGTCGCGCAGCGCCGATGATGCGCTGCGCTGTGCCGGTCTGCCGCGTCACCGCGCCGCCGCAGTTTGTCAACTCTCTTTGCGCGAATCCGCTCAAGTTTCGCGGAAACGCATCCGATAACACAGGAGAGGACGGTGTATTCACCTCTGGTCCGGAGCCACTGAAGTCGACGTGAAACCTCGCCGGATAAAACACTAAGGAGCTAACAATGGCATCAGTCGTCAACACCAATGTATCGTCGCTCAATTCGCAACGGCAACTCGCCAAGAGCCAGAACGACCTGCAGGTTTCGCTGCAACGCCTGTCGTCGGGCCTGCGCATCAACAGCGCCAAGGACGACGCGGCCGGCCTCGCCATCGCGTCGCGCTTTACGTCGCAGATCAACGGCTTGAACCAGGCCGCCCGCAACGCCAACGACGGCATCTCGCTGACGCAGACCGCCGAAGGCGCGCAAGCCGAAATCTCCAACAACCTGCAGCGGGTTCGCGAACTCGCGCTGCAATCGTCCAATGCCACCAACAGCGCGACCGACCGGGCATCGCTGGACGCGGAAGCGCAAAGCCTGATTTCGGAAATCACCCGCGTTGCCTCGCAGACGTCGTTCAACGGCCTGACGCTGCTCGACGGTTCGTTCTCCGCGCAGAGCTTCCAGGTCGGCGCCAACGCCAACCAGACGATCGACGTGTCCAAGATCTCCGATGCGCGCGCCAGCGCGCTCGGCAGCGACATCCTCGCCGGCGTCGGCTCGATCATCGGATTGGGCGGTGTGGGAAAGACCAAGGCCGCAGGCGCCGACCTCACCGGCGGCAATCTGGTCGCCGCTTCGGGCGCGACCTTCACGGCCGGCACGCTGAGCGGCGGCACGAGCGGGGTACTGTCGTACGCCGCGCTGACCGACGCCAAGGGCGTCGCCGCCGGCATCAACGCCGGATCGAGTGGCGTCGGCGTCTCCGCGACCGCCAGCAACAGTGCGTCGTTGAGCGGCATTGCGGTCGCCGGCACGGTGAGCTTCAACCTCATCGGCGGCACGGCGCTCAGCGGCGGCAGTTCGATCTCGGCGGTCCTCACCGACCCGACCGACCTTACCGCGCTGATGGGGTCGATCAACGCGGCGCAGGGCGCGACGGGGCTCACCGCGACGTTCAGCTCGAGTTCGTCCAAGGCTGCCCTCACGCTGTCGACGACCGACGGGCGGGACATCAGCATCCTGGACTTCACCAACTCCGGTGCGACCAAGACCGCGGTGTTCTCCGGCGTCACGCTGACCGGCGCGGGCAACGACTCCGCGATCAAGAGCGGGTCGGTGTCGCTGTCCAGCACCAAGGGCACGATCACTCTGGCGGGCGCGGGCACCGACGTGTTCACCTCGGCAACGCAGGCCAGCGCGTTCTCGGCACTGAATGCGGTGAGCCTCACCAGTGCAGCGAACTCGCAGCTCGCCATCGCAGTCGTCGACGCCGCGCTGGGCCAGATCAACGTGTCGCGCGGGGAAATGGGCGCCTACCAGAACCGCTTCATGTCGGCGATCTCCAGCATGACCGCGACTTCGGAGAACCTGGCCGCGTCGCGCAGCCGGATCCAGGACGCGGACTTCGCGGCGGAAACGTCGAACCTGACGCGCAACCAGATCCTGCAGCAGGCAGGTACCGCGATGCTGGCGCAGGCCAACTCGCTGCCGCAAAGCGTGTTGACGCTGTTGAAGTGACGTAAGGGCGGTTCCGGCCGGTCACGAGCCGGCCGGAACCGGTCGCAATATGCGGGTCCGCGCGAGCGGACCCGTAGCCGCTAGAGGACACGCATGAAGGTAACAGGATCCGGGGCCGGTACCACCGGGCCGCCGATCCGCCGGAGAAGCAGATGCTGATCCAGAACATCGATAGTTCGCAGCCCCCGGCCGCCCCCGCGTCCGCGGGCATTGCCGTTGCGGGAGGCATGTCGCCGGAGCAGGCGCAACAGCTGCCTGCTGCGCAGCCGGTCCGTGAAGCCGCACCGCCCAAGAAGGACCCGCCGGCCAAGGAAGTCGCGCACGCGGTCGAACAGGCCAACCGCGCGATGGCCGCGCTGTCCACCGCGGTGCAGTTCTACATCGACCCCGACACCAAGATCACCGTGGTCAAGATCGTCGACACCGCGCACAACGAGGTGCTGCGCCAGGTGCCGGCGCAGGAAATGCTCGACATCGCCCGCGCCCTGAGCCGCGTGCAGGGGCTGCTGCTGCACACCGAAGCCTGACCCCGCAACACCAAAGGAATCCAGCATGGCCACCATCTCGTCGACGACAGGGACACTCAACGCGCCCGGGTCCGGATCGGGCCTCGACGTCAACGGCATCGTCACCAAGCTGATGGGGGTGGAAAGCCTCCCGCTGACCAAGCTGGCGACGACCGAAGCGTCGTACCAGGCCAAGATCTCGGCCTACGGGAGCCTCAAGGGCGCGCTCGCCGCGCTGCAGTCGTCGCTCTCATCGCTGCTCGACGCCAAGAGCCTGCGCGGCGCCTCCGCGTCGATCGCCGACTCGACCATCGCCAGCGTCTCGACGGGGAGCGGCGCTGCGCCCGGCTCGTACTCGATCCAGGTCGACCAGCTCGCGCAGGCGCAGAAGATCGCCTCGGATGGATTCGCCGCGGTCACCGACGCCATCGGCACCGGCACGCTGACCTTCGACTTCGGAACCACCGTCGGCAGCAAGTTCACGTCCAGCGGCACGGGAGCGAAATCGGTGACCATCGCCGCCGGCCAGAATACGCTGACCGGCATCCGCGACGCGGTCAACGCAGCGGCGATCGGCGTCACCGCGACCATCGTCAACGACGGCGGCACCTCGGGCAACCGGCTGGTGTTCACGTCGAACACCTCGGGAGCCGCGGGCAGCCTCAAGGTGACCGTCGCCGACGACGACACGACCCACCTCGACGCTTCCGGGCTGTCGCAGCTCGCCTACGACCCTGCCGGCACCGCGGGCAACGGCCGCAACCTGAGCCAGAAAGTCGAAGCGCTCGACGCGCTGCTCGTCGTCGACGGCATCAGCATGAGCAAGGCGTCGAACACCGTCACCGACGCCATCCAGGGCGTGACCCTCTCGCTGACCAAAAAGAGCGCCGGCGTGCCGACGACACTCACGGTGACCGGCAACTCCTCGGGCATCACCAGCGGC
>CAIWHR010000472.1 GCA_903912485.1 uncultured beta proteobacterium
GGCCGGCGCCGGTCATTTCACGTGGCCCATCACCCAGGCGGCCACCTGGTAGGGGCTGAAAGGCTTGATGAAGTAGGCATCGGCGCCGCGCGCGCGGGCACGCTCGCTGTCTTCGGCCTGCCCGCGGGCGGTGATCATCGCCACCAGGATGTCCCGGGTCTTCGGGTCGCCCTTGATGAGTTCGAGCACCCGCAGGCCGTCGATCTCGCCGGGCATCATGACGTCGAGCAGGACGACGTCGGGCCGGTGGTGCAGGATGGCCTCGAGCGCGGAAGTTCCGTTCTCGGCTTCGGCGATCTCGAACTCCCTCCCCAACGTGACGCTGAGCAAACGGCGAATGTCGGCGTGGTCGTCGACGACCAGGATGCGTGGCATGGAAAGTGGGGAAGGACGGGACTATGAACCTTACACGGTTTTCGGCCGATTCATGGAATAGTTGAGCCCCATCTCGGGGATCTTCCGCAGGTCAGCCCGGAACATCCTGCCACCCGCCGCTGACCGCCGACGCGAACAGCGCCTCGATGATCCTCAGCGTGACCAGCGAATCCTCGATCGGCCAGCTCGGCACCGCCTCGCCGCGCAGGTAGCGGGAGAAGCGCTCGACCTGCAGCGCGTATTGGTTCACCGGCTCGAAGGCGTACGTCGCCGTTTCGACGGCGCCGACGCTGCCCCGGTCGCCGACGCAGACGCGGCACGGCGACGGCCGCCCGTGTGCGAACGGAAAGTCGCAGCGCAGCCAGCCGTTGGCGCCGAGGACCGAGAACTGCTGGTGCGAGCCCCAGCCCGACGGTCCGCCCTGCGTCGCGACGGTGAAGCTCGCATGGCGACCGCCGTAGTCGAGCAGCGCGGTCGACAGGCGGTCGATGCGGAACGCGGGGTCGCGATCCAGCGCCGCGACGACCCGCCGCGGCGCGCGCCCGAACACGGCGCTGCACGCGCTGATGGCGTAGGATCCGAGGTCGTAGAGCGCGCCGCCGCCCTGCTCCGGGTTGTTGCGGATGTCGTCGGGATCGTGGAACTGCTTCGCCATCGTGCACTGCACCGCCAGCGGCGCGCCGATCGCGCCGGCGTCGAGCAGTTCGCCGATCTTCGCCCACTGCGGATGGTTGCGGTACGAAAAGGCCTCCTCGATGTGGCGAGCGCTGCGATCGCGCGCCGCCTGCAGCGCGACGACGTCGGCGGCCGACAGGCACAGCGGTTTTTCGCATAGCACGTGCTTTCCCGCCTCGAGCGCGCGCACCGACCACGCGACGTGCAGGTGGTTGGGCAGCGGGATGTACACCGCGTCGATGTCGGCGTCTTCGAGCAGCGCATCGTAGGAGCCGAAATGTCGCGGGATGCCGAACTCCCGTGCCGCGGCGGCTGCCCTGTCGGCGCCGCGCGACGCGATGGCGACGAGGCTGGCGTGCCGCGCCTGCGCCATCGCGGGAATGAAGCGGCCGGTCGCGATCGCAGCGACGCCGAGCACGCCCCAGCGGACCGGAGTCATTGCGGGCCGCCGCTCAGCGGCCCTGCCACTGCGGCTTGCGCTTTTCCGCGAACGCCCGCGGCCCTTCCAGCGCATCCTCGCTCGCCAGCATGCGCTCCGCCGCCGGATAGCGCCGGCGCATCGCCGCGGCGAGGTCCGGCTCGGCGACGCTCTGCAGCATCACCTGCTTCGACGCCTCCAGCGCCAGCGGCGCGCAGGCGAGGAGCTCGCGGGCGAGCGCCTGCGCGCCGGCAAGCGCGTCGCCGCGCGGAACGACCGCGTTGACGAGGCTCATTCGCAGCGCCTCCGCCGCCGCAATCCGGCTGCCGGTGAGCACCAGCCACATGGCGTCCTTCATCGGCATCTGCCGGGCGAGGCGCTGCAGCGCGCCGCCGCCCAGCGCGGCCAGCCCCACCCGCGGCTCGGGCAGCGCGAACTCGGCGTGCTCGGCTGCGACGGCGAGATCGCAGGCAGCGACGATCTCGACGCCGCCGCCGAGGCACAGCCCGTTCACCGCCGCGATCACTGGCTTCCACAGGTCGAAGCGCGTGGTGATGCCGGCGAAGCCTCCCGGCGGGTATTCGTAGTTGCCGGTCACGGCCAGCGACTTGAGGTCGGTGCCGACGCAGAATGCGCGATCGCCGGCGCCGGTGATGATCGCCACGCGCAGCTCGGGGTCGGCGGCGTAGACGTCGAATGCGCGCTCGAGCTCGACGTGCGCCGGCAGGTGCAGCGAATTGAGGACTTCGGGACGCGTGATGGTGATCGTCAGGACGGCGCCGTCGCGGTCCAGCCGGCAGTACCCGAAGCTGTCGGCGTCCGTCACGTCAGTACGTCGCGCGGCCGCCGGAAAGGTCGAACACGAACCCGGTGGTGAAGCTGCATTCCGGACCGGCGATCCACGCCACCATCGCGGCGATCTCGGGAATGCGCAGGAAGCGGTTCATCGGGATCTTGTTCCTGGCGTTGGCGATGTGCTCGGCCGTCATCTCCTTGAACAGGTCGGTCTCGGTGATGACCGGGGCGATGGCGTTGACGAGCACGCCGGAACCGACGAGTTCGCGCGCGAGCGACTTGGTGTACCCGATCACGCCGGCCTTGGCGGCGGCGTACGCGGCGATGCCGGGCGCGCCTTCCTTGCCGGCGATCGACGCGACGTTGACGATGCGGCCGTAGCCGCGCGCGCGCATCCCCGGCACCGCCGCGCGGCAGCAATAGAAGACTCCGGTGAGGTCCACCGCCAGCACCTTGTCCCAGGCGTCGAGCGGGTACTCCCACGACGGCGCCACCGGACCGTTGATGCCGGCGTTGTTGATCAGGATGTCGACCTTGCCCAGCGCCGCCTCGGTGGCGGCGAATGCACGCTCGACCGCCGCGACGTCGGCGACGTTCACCGTCTGCAGCTGCGCCGGCGCGAACCCCGCCGCCTGCGCGTCGAACGCCGCGAAATCGACGTCCCACAGCGCGACCCGGCAGCCTTCGCCGGCGAGCCTGCGCGCGATGCCGAGGCCGATGCCGCGGGCCGCGCCGGTGACGATCGCCGACTGGCCTTCCAGCGTGGGATTCATCGCCGCTCCTGCCTCGATACAGTGCGAAAGTTCATTGCCGTTGCCGCTGCGCGGTGAATTCGGCGAGACAGTCCTCGACGACGCGCGCGGTGCGCGCCGCCGTCCCGCCGTTGCTCGCGCAGCGCCCGACGCCGTTGATCTCGTCGACGATGGTCTGGATCAGCGGCTGGTGGACGTACGGCGGGTCGGCCACCGGAATTTCCTCGACGGCGTCGCCGCGCAGGACGCGGATCGGCATCGGCGGGCGGCCTCCCGGCGGCGACAGCGGCGGGAACGTGGAAAACACGATGCGTCCGGTCGAACCGACGATCTCGTTGGCTTCGTCGTCGCAGTCCGCGGCGAAGCACCAGGCCCCGCTGCCGTGGACGCCGGAGCCGAAGCGGTACGCGGCGGACACGACGTCCTCCGGCGGGTACGCACCGGCCTGGTTGCCGGCGAACGCGCGCACCGATTCGATCGGCCCCAGGATGAAGTCGAGGATGTCGAGCGTGTGGGCGGCGGCCTCGAAGAAGATGCCGCCGCCGGAGCGCGCGGGATCCAGCCGCCACTCCCAGAACGGCATGCGCATCGCCTCGGGGGTCGGGAGGCGCTGGAAGTGCCGGGTGATCACCATCCGCACGTCGCCGATCGCGCCGCCCTGGATCAGGTCGCGGACCTTGAGGAAGCGCGGCAGCGCGCGCCGGTAGTAGGCGACCCACAGCGGAACGCCGGCGTCGCGGCAGGCGGCGCTCATCGTCAGGCAGTCGGCGTGCGTCATCGCCATCGGCTTTTCGGTGAGCACCGGCTTGCCGGCGGCGGCGCAGCGCAGCACGAGGTCGCGGTGCGATTCGGTCATCGTCGCGACGTAGACGACGTCGACGTCGGGCGCGCGGATGATCGCCTCGGCGTCGTCGTGCCAGCGGGCGACGCCGTGGCGCCGCGCGAAATCCTCGGCGCGCGCGCCGTTGCGGTCGGCGACCGCGACCAGTTGCGAGTGGGCGGCCCGGTACAGGCCCGGCCCGCTCTTCATCTCGGCCACCTCGCCGCAGCCGATCATGCCCCAGCGTATCGTCTTCATCGTTGGTGTTCTCCGGCGGCCTTCACCCCGGCCGTCCCCCGCGGACGGGAGAGGGCCGGGGCCCGAGCCGCGCGTGAGTGACCCGTTACTTCGCCGCCCAGGCGGGCTTGAACGTGTAGAAGACTTCGGCGCGCCCCTTGGCGATCTTGACGAAGAAGCTCTCGCGGTCGATGTCGCCCTTGGCGTCGTAGCGGACGTCCATCAGCACGCCCGGATAGTCCTTGACCGCGATCGTCGCGCCGTGGATCGCCGCGGCCAGCGCCTTGGTGTCGATCCTGCCGACCTTGTCGGTCATCGCCTTGACCACCCACATCCCGACGTAGCCCTTCATCGCGTTGTGGTCGGGCCGGCTCTTGTACTCGGCCTCGTACCTCTTGACGAACGCCTGCATCGCCGCGTTGGGCGCGTCTGCGGTGAGGCCCACGTGCGCGATCACGCCGTTGGCGGCGTCGCCGGCGAGTTCGAGCACCTTCTCGTTGACCAGCGTCGTCTCGCCGACGATCGGCTTGTCGTAGCTCTGCTTGCGCAACTCCTTCAGCGCCCGCGCCGACTCCTCCTCGTGCAGGTAGACGAACAGCGCATCGGCGTTCGACTGCTTGGCCTTGAGCACCGGCCCCGAAAAGTCGATCTGTCCGGGATCGGTCGAGATGTCGGCGACGACCTTGACGCCCAGCTTCTCGAATTCCGGCACGATGACGTCGCGGCCGCCCTTGCCGAAGTCGTTGTTGACGTAGACGACGGCGACGGTCTTCGCCTTCAGCGTCTCCTTGATGTAGGCGGCGACCTTGGGCATCGCGATCGACTGCGTGAACGACGTGCGGAACAGGTACGGGTTGCCCTGCTGCGTGAGGTTCGCCGCTTCGCCGGCGACGATGTTGGTGATCTCGGCTCGGCGCGTCTCGTTCATCGACACGATGATCGAGCCCGAGTACACCGGCCCCATCACCACGTAGGCGCCGGAGTCGATCGCCTTGGCGGCGAGCGCCTTGGCGATGCCGGGGTTGGTCTGCGTGTCGAACGACGTGTAGTCGATCTGGCGGCCGGCGAGACCGCCGGCGGCGTTGATTTCCTTGACCGCCATCTTCACGGCGTTGTTGAAGTTGGTGCCCACCGTGGCACCGCCGCCGGACAGTTCGACCAGCCCGACGATGGGGACCGGCTGCGCGCCGGCGAGAAGCGGGACGGCGGACAGCGCGAGCGCGGCCGCGAGACTGCGGAACGGGTGCTTCATGGTTCTCCTCCCAAAGTACCTGGATCGATCGAATGGCCGGCGTGCGGGTCTTGGCAAGCTGCGACCGCGGCGTCCCCGAACGTCTGGGGTTCGTTCGACGCCCAGGCGCAAACGGCCCGCATCGCCGGATGCAGGGGATCAGGATAGGACGGTGCTTGCCCGTTGTCCATGCAATGAAAGCAATCGATCACATTGCAGAACGCAATGAAGGTCGCGGCGCGCTGACCCGGAGCCGGTGCTGTGCCAGAATTCGCCTCATGAACTTCGACGACGCCCGCATCCGCTCGGTCGCGCAGATCCTGCGCGACGGCGGCCAGACCATCGTGCTGCCGCGCTTTCGCGATCTCGCCGCCGCCGTCGCGGGCGGCCACTGCGACGTCGCGCTGTTCCGCAAGCTGGGCTAGATGCGCATGGATCGGAAGACGCGGCAGCGCTACGACGTGGTCGTCGTCGGCGGCGGCGCGGCGGGGATCGCCGCCGCCGTCGGCGTGCGGGAGGCCGGTGCACGGGCGCTGCTCGTCGAGCGCTACGGCTTCCTGGGCGGCGCCGCCACCAATGCCGGCGTGCTGTCGTACTGCGGCTTCTTCATCCGCGGCGATGCGTGCCGGCAGATCGTCGGCGGCGTCGGCGGGCAGGTGCTCGCGACGCTGTCGGGTCTCGGCTTCGACGTCGCCCCGGTGCGCGCGCCCAGCGGCAACTGGATCGTCATGCTCGACCCGGAAGCGCTCAAGGTCGCGCTCGACCGCATCGTCGCCAGGCCGGGCATCGACTGCCGCCTGCATTGCACGCTGATCGGCGCGCATCGCGCCGGGCCGCGCCTCGACGCGATCACGCTGTACGACCACGCCGGAGCGTTCGACGTCGAGGCGGCGGCCTTCGTCGACGCCTCCGGCGACGCCGACCTCGGCGCCGCCGGAGGCGTTCCGGCATTCGCCGCGGGGTCCGCGCGGCAGCGCCAGCACGCGTCGATCACGGTGCGCATCGGCGGCGTGCCGGCGGACGCGGCCGTCGACCGCACGCTGCTGGCCGAACTCGTGCGGCAGACCGATGCCGGAGCGTCGAAGGCTCACCTGCGGCGCCACGGCGGCCACTTCATCCGGCTGCCGCGGTCGAACGACCTGTGGTGGATGGGTATCGACCTCGTCACCGACGGCCTCGATTCGGGCGATCTCGGTGCGGCCGAGCAGGACGGACGCGAGCTCGCGTGGCGCTTCGTCGAACTGCTGCGCGCCGCGATGCCGGGCTTCGACCGTGCGTTCATCGCCGCGACCGGCCCGCAGCTCGGCATCCGCGACAGCCGGCAGCTCGCGACCCGGTATTGCCTGACCGCGGATGACGTGCTGACCGGCCGCGCCCGCGACGACGCCATCGCCTGCGGCTGCTGGCCCGCGGAACTGCACGGCGGCGATGGTGGCCCCAGCTTCGAGCCGGTCGGCGGCGACGGGTTCTATCACGTCCCGCTGGCCGCGATTCACGCGTCCGGGCTC
The DNA here is from genome assembly GCA_903912485.1 of uncultured beta proteobacterium. GTDB lineage: Bacteria > Pseudomonadota > Gammaproteobacteria > Burkholderiales > Casimicrobiaceae > CAIWHR01. The sequence goes on from CAIWHR010000472.1 coordinate 6,812, forward strand.
GACAACCTCTGGGTAGGCGGCAGGGCGATCGGCTGCGACGAGCGCGCGTACGGATCGCTGCGGGTGATGGGGACGGCGTTCGCCACGGGTCAGGCCGCCGGAATCGCGGCGGCGCAGTTTGCGCGCAACCCGACCGAAGTCGGCGCGAATGAGGTCCGGCAGGAGCTGCTGCGGCAGGGCGCGATCCTCTGACCAGCGTTGCCGGGCGGGGTGAATCGACAGACCGCTCCGAGACACCCGAGACCGGCTGACACGCCGACGACGGCGCTAGAACATGGCTTTCACCCAACCGGCCATCATGCCGATCAGGACCAAAGCCCGCAGCTTGAACAGTGCCACGGTGTCGCCGGGCTGCGGCTCGGGCCTGCCGCACCGTGGATCGGAGCGCTGCAGCGCGCCGGTCATGCTGTGGTCGATCGGAATGGCTTCGCAACCATGGCCGCTCTCGCAAATGAAGTCCCACGGTTGGCGTGCCGGCACGTGGCAGGCGAAGCAGTTCTTGCCGAAGCGATTGTTCACGTCGGCCAAGCCTCGCGTGCGGATCTTCGAGCCGCTCTCGCCGACCTCCAGCTCGAAGAACTCCCAGTCGCCGGTAGCCGGACTGAATCCCGGTTCGCGCTTGACCATGGCTTCGGTCGGCACCAGTTGAACGACCGATCCCGGGGGATACACGGCACCATTCGGCGCGTTGGCGGCTGCAAGCGTGCCGGGCGTGTTCCCCAGCAGATTGTCGATGTAGAAGTGCCGCACCGGAACCATTTCGCGGATGCAGCGGAAGCTGCCCTCATTCACCATGACCGCGTTGGGCTCCGGGACATCGATCGCCTGGCTGCCGGCGGCAATGCCCAGTCCCATCGTCAGCATCGCCGCTACCCGCCGAACGAGCCTTGCCGTATCCATCATCTGCCTCGCTGTGCAATTTCTGACGCGTCGAGTCGGACGCGGGCGATGGTGCGCAGGGCCGAAGCCACGAAGCCGGGGCCCGACTAACGTTTGCCCAACCCTGTCGCTTTCCGACCGGTCAGTCTCGCCAGCGCATCCCACAGTTGCTGCCGCCCCTGCGGCGAAGGATCGGTGCCGGGAAAGACATGGGTTGTGTGCGGCTCGCGGTCGAGCCAGAAGACGCCGCTCGCTCTGGCCGCTTCCGGCGCCGCCGCAAGCCAGGTGACGGTGTCCGCACCCTCTTCCGCGGTGCGCAGGAGGCGCCGTGTGATGGTGTGGAATCCGGGGAGTGATCCCGCGACACCGGGCGTATCCGCCCATCCCGGGTGCATCGCGTGGACGACGACACCGCTGTCCTTCAGCTGTTCCGCCCAGATCTCGGTCAGGACGACCAGTGCGCGCTTGGTGCGGGCGTACGCCCGGCTGCCGTCGTAGGCGCCCTTTTCATACTGGAGATCCTCCGGAGCGAGGCCCGTGGCATACATGCCGCCGGAGGAGACGTTGATGATCCTGGACGGCGCCGACTCGCGCAGGCGCGGCAGCAGCATCTGGGTCAGCAGGTAGGGTGCGAGCAGGTTGGTCGCCAGCGTGGTCTCATTGCCCTCGGCGGTCGTCGTTCGTCGGTTGAGGAGAACGCCGGCATTGTTCACGAGGACATGGATGCAGGGTTCCTCGAGCAACCGCTTCGCGAGCTTCCTGACATCGGCCAGCAGGCTGAGATCGGCCAGCGCGACCGCGACCTCGTCGTTGCCGGTCGTGGCGACGATCTCCCGTCGGGTGGCCTCGGCCTTGTCAGGGTCGCGACCCACCAGAATCACGCGTGCGCCCAGGTCAGCCAGCTGCGAAGCGGCGGCTCGTCCGAGGCCCGACGTGGCGCCCGTGATCACCACCGTGCGCCCGCGGAGCGAAACGGCCAGCGGCTTCCATCTCCGCTGGTGCCAGCGGTAGCCCAGGTTGGTGAAGCCGACCAGTCCCGGCACGATCAGGCGGTCCTGAAGATCGGTCAGCCGGCTGCGTCCAGGCGGTGGCGGCACTTCGGTGAGCGCCGCCTGAAGCCCGCGCACGGCACTCTTGCCGACGCGGTCGAGCGCCCCCTTCAACCATCGCTCGGCGCAGCGCAACGCCCCCAGCATCGAGATCTCCGCCGTGTACGTAATGCGGGTGCCTCCCGGTGTTGACGCGAACGCGATGTCATCCAACGCGTGGATGGAATCGCCCTTCCCCTCCAGCACCACGCGCTGCGGCGGCGCGTACTCGCGGACGACGTACGTCATGGGAATCGAGCCTGGCCCGAACCTGACCCGCAGCGCGAACTCCGTGCCGACCCCGACCGGGCCCCGACCGGTCTTGCGGGAAGCGACGACGCCCGGGTCCCATTGCGCCGTATTGCCGAAGTTGCTGGCGTAGGCGAAGACTTCGTCGATCGGTCGCGGGACTTCGATGGTTTCCTGGAGGCGAATCATGGCCGGCGTGGGACGGGCTAACGTGCCACCGACGGCGAAAGGCTCGCCTGTCCCATGATCGACGCGCGTGCCATCAGTTCGTGGAGCAACGCCATCGAGGTCTTTCCCGAAAGGCCATAGGGATCGAGGGTGGCGGTCTCCGAATACCTGAGCAGCAGCGACGCGTTTACCTGTTCCAGGTTGACCCGGCCCATCGACCAGCTCGCGAAATCCCTTTCGCTGATTTCCTCGTAGGAAAGAATGACGACGTCGCTGTGGCGGGGATCGGCGGCGATCCGGTTGTACAGTGCATTGACCTGCATGCGCCCGCCCTCCAGGCATTGCAGAAAGATGGGGCCGCTCGAGCAGAGAACGCCGGTGATTCCGCTCTCGGGGTTGTTGGCCTTGGACTGCAACAGGATATTGCGCAACTGCTCCTGCGATGCATCGTCGACCGCCCGGCTTGCATACACTAAACGTACCAACATGCAGTTCTCCACCATTCAGATGAGTTTCAACCGTTCTTCTTGCTGAGCAGCGAGAGGAATTCTCGGCGCAGGTCGGGATCCTTGAGAAACGAGCCCCGCATCACGCTGTTGGTCATGCGGGAATCCGCATCTTTCACGCCGCGCCAGTGCATGCAGAAGTGGTCGGCCTCGATCACGATCGCCAGACCATCCGGCTTGACCTTGTCCTGCAGGATGTTGGCCAGTTGCATCACCGCCTCTTCCTGGATTTGCGGCCGGCTCATCACCCAGTCGCAGATGCGCGCGTACTTGGACAGGCCGATCAGATTCGAGTGCTCGTTGGGCATGATGCCGATCCAGACTTTGCCGAGAATCGGGCAGAGGTGATGGGAACAGGCGCTGCGCGCGGTGATCGGGCCGATGATCAGCAGCTCGTTGAGCTGTTCGACGTTCGGAAACTCGGTCACGGAGGGCATCGCGTGATAGCGGCCCTTGAACACCTCGGTCAGGAACATCTTGGCGACGCGTCGCGCGGTTCCCTGCGTGTTGTGATCGCTCTCGGTGTCGATGACCAGGCTCCTGAGCACCTCGGCCATCTTCGCTTCCACCTCGACCCGAAGCTCGTCCACTTCGCCGTCCATGACGTAGGCGGAAATGTTGTCGTTGGCGTAATGGCGCTGGTTGGCGCGTTTCAGCCGGGAGCGGATGCGCTCCGACACGGGCAGGTCGCGGTCTTCTTCGATTTTGCGCAACAAGGCGGTGGGATGGGTCGTCATGCGCTTCCTTGGTGGTGGTTCATGCACATTGGTGGGGTTGCGGACGCGGTCGCCGGGCCGTGCGTTGCCAAGCGCCGCCCGCAGCGCCCGGCGAGCACCGCTGCCGGCAGCGTCAACGCGGGGAGGCTGCCCGTCAGCGCGCGCGACGGACCGCGGCCGCGGTCAGCGCGCGACGAGCGTGTACTGCCCGACATCGGTGGACCCGGTCGCAAAGCCCGCGGCGCAGTACGCGAGGCAGAAGTGCCAGCAGCGCCGGAAGCGTTCGCCGAAGCCCTGCGCGCGGATCGTGTCCGCGTGCGCGTCGAACGCGGCGATCCAGCGTTGAAGCGTCTCGGCGCAGTCCCGGCCGAAGACGTGCACGCCGACGGCTCGAGGTCGGCCGCCCGCGCTGCGGCGGCAATGCGCGAGGGTGAGGCCATTCAGGTCTTGTATGGTTTTTGTCATGGACAAAAATGAGCTTTGTTGCAACAATACGGTCAATATGATCTTCTGTCAATACGTTGTCCATGACAAACATTGAACCTGGATGCGGTTCCGGCATCGTCCTCGACATCGGCGGCGCGGAGCGCGAAACCGGGCGGTCCAAGGACGTCCTGCGGATGTGGGGGCGCCGTTACTGCTCCCCCAACCCGGCGCGCGACGAGAACGGCGAGCGACAAAACGCGCTCGCCCGCGAGTTGATGCGGCAGGCGCATGGGATTCGATGACCAGGAAGTCGGGGCGGAGGTTCACTCTCCGCTTCCCGAACGTGGCTGATGGGGCAGAGGGGCTTATTCCTCCTCCCCTGCGATGAACCTACTTTGCAAACGGCGCCGGACGCTTCGTCAAATCGGACGAAGGTGGCAGAATCGGCAGCTTGAAGTTGGGTTGGTCACCGGTCAGCGTATCAAGGAAAGCGACGACCTGGGCATTCTCTGCAGCGGTAAACGTCTTGCCGAGCTGGATGCGCGCCATGGTGTCGACCGCTTCCGGCAAAGTATCGGCAGCGCCGTCATGGAAGTAGGGATACGTCATTTTCACGTTGCGCAGCGTCGGCACCTTGAAGTTGAAGCGGTCGGCATCCTTGCCGGTAACTGCGATGCGCCCCTCGGCCGGATTTGTCGACTTGTAGGGTTCGACGACGCCCATCTTCTGGAAGGAATTACCGCCGACTGCCGGACCGTTGTGGCATGCTGCGCAGCCGCTATCCTTGAACAGCTTGTAGCCTTTCAGCTCGTTGCTGCTCAACGCCTTGTTGTCGCCCTTCAGCCACTTGTCGAAGCGCGAATTCGGCGTTACCAGCGTTTCCTCGAAGACGGCGATGGCATGAGTCACCTCGTGGATATCGATCTTGTCGCTCTTGAAGACCTGCTTGAATTCGGCCACATAGCCGGGGATCGATTGCAGCATCTCAATCGCCAGATCATGCGTGAAGGCCATTTCGCCCGGATTGGCGATCGGACCACCGGCCTGCGTCTCAAGATCCTTGGCGCGACCGTCCCAGAACTGGGCGACATTCATGCTTGAGTTGAGCACGGTAGGCGAATTGATCGGGCCTTGCTGCCAGTTGTGGCCGATCGACGTCTTCAGGTTGTCGGTACCACCCATCGAGAGGTTGTGGCAGGAGTTGCAGGAAATGAAGCCGGATCTGGACAGGCGAGGATCGAAGAAGAGCTTCTTGCCCAACTCGACCGTCGCCGGGTCTTGCCCCTTGGCCGCCGGAATCGGCTGGATCGGCTCCTTGGCGGCCGCGGAAAGTGCCGGACCGGCGGCAAATAGCGCAGCGATGGAAACGGCAATCAACAGGGTGTTCTTCATTGATCAATTCCTTGAATGGTTGAACGTGTTTCATTGCGACAACTTCCGAAGAAGTGGAAAGATCGTAACCTGGCAGGGCAAAATGGTCTGTGCGTCGCCGCACAGTCTTTCCGAGGATCGGCAGAAAGTGCCGGTTAGCCGTGCCTCTGCCGGCTCGGGCGAACAAGTGAGCGTGGACCACGAGCGTGACGTTCGGGTAGGCGTGGTCAACCTGACGCGACAGGAACATCAGGTTCAGGTCGTCGGCGATCAGCAGGCGCGCGCAGTTGTTGCGGAACGAGAGAGCCGCTCGTCATGCTTCGTCCGCTCTGCTGACGGGCGGAGGACGGCTTGGTGTCGACTGCCGCCGGCCGGAAGCCGACATTCGGCCTGCGAGGCCGATTTGACGAACGGCGGCCTTCGTCAGCGGGTTGTCGCATAGACGCGCATCGTTCTCCTCGTGCCGTCAGGGTCGCAACGCTCGCTCTTCAACGTTCCCTCGTGCTCGAAACCCAGCCGCTCGGCAACCCTCCAGCTTCGCTTGTTCTCTTCGTCGCTGCCGCACCAGACCCGCCGCGCGCCAAGATACTCGAAGGCAAACCCGGTGACTGCGGCAGCAGCTTCGGTGATAAGCCCACACCGTTGGTGGCGTTTGCGACACCACCATCCGATCTCGAACACGCGGGTATTCCAGTTGAACCGATGCAGGCCGCAGTTACCTACGTGTTCGCCGGTGTCGCGGCGAAAGAGCAGCATGGGAAAGTCGGCTCGAATGATCCAGTTTGCCGCGCCTCGACGGCAGAACTCCTCCGTCTTCTCCACGGGCTGGTCTTCCATAGCCCAAATCATGGAGGCGGGGTATTGACGCAGGTCGTCCAGTGTCTCGATGACCGAAGCGTTCAGGATTGCGCCATCACCCGGCTGAGGCGCACGAAGCAGCAGTCTTTCGGTCTCGATATCGTCCGGAATGTCGAGAAGGACCGGGTTGAATGCGGGCTTGGTCGTCATGAGCGAGCAACTGCCTCCGGTGATGCTTGAGCTTCCCAGAAAAACCGTGCTTTGCCAAGATCGAAGATCCTTCGAGACTGCGCGCTATGTGCCGTCGACTCTGTTCGGTAGCGCTCGCTGCGCCGGCTTTCGGGCATCGGGAGCCATGGGGAGCCGCGACCCGATTGGCGCGCTGGGTGGCCGACCGCACGGAAGGGGAAGGACGATTCGGGTATCTTCAATGCGTGTGGGCCGGGCCGGGTAAAGAACGTGAACCATCACGCCCGTTACCCGGCGACTCGGAGTCCGCGCGCACGTCACTCGAACGCAGGTGCCTTGAAGGAGTCACAACCATGAGCACGAATGCCATCCTCGGCGCGGAGCGAGTTGCCCGCGCGTTCGACATGCTGCGTCGACGCATCGGTCTTGCCATATTGCTGCCGACGGCGGCGTTCTGGAGTGTTGCTGCAATGGCCATCGACGAACCTGGGCACACCGTGACCGAGCGCGAGGAGCCGTTCGAGATCCGCGACTACCAGAGCTATGTCGTTGCCGAAACCCTTGTCGACGGCGCGTTCGAGAGCGTCGGCAACGAGGGCTTCCAGCGGCTTTTCCGCTACATCTCAGGCGCCAACCGTGCCGCGGAGAAGATCGCGATGACGGCGCCGGTAGAACAGGAGGCCGCGTCCGCCAGGATCCCGATGACGGCGCCGGTGGAACAGGAGCGGGCCGGCGGGCGATGGCGAATCGCGTTCGTGCTGCCCGGGTCGTACACGCTGGCGACCGCGCCGCGGCCGACCGACGACCGGGTCGTGCTCGCGGAAGTGCCGCCACGACGGATGGCTGTCGTGCGCTACCGCGGAACATGGAGCGAGGCGCGCTATGGCGAAGAGCTCGCCGGGCTAAGGAAGTTCATTGACGAGCGCGGGCTGACGGCGATCGGAGAGCCCGTCTTCGCGCGCTACGATCCGCCATTCATGCCCTGGTTTCTCCGCCGCAACGAGATCCAGATCCGGGTGCAGACGCCTGCCGCGCGCTGATGCCCACCCGATCGAGCGGGCAGCCAGCTGCAAGCCGGTGTCCGCCGCTCGCGTGGACCATGACGGCGCCGACGAGCAGTTCCCTGTTATCCATCGCCGCTCACGACTGCCCGGATCCGAAACGCGATGAGATCTCGCATGGCTGCCTCGCGACGCGCGGGAAGCCGATAGGGTAAGCATGGCGACAGAGGAACTCGTGCGCATAATGAACCGGTTCGGGGACGTGGATGTCAAGGAAAGGGATGTGCTGACACTGGACTTCGTCGACGGTGTCACCAGGGTCAAGCTTAACGGGCAGGCCGGAGGCGTCATTCCGGGAGAGGCGTTCAACCGCGCGCTCACCCGGATCTGGCTGGGCGACAAGCCGGCCCACCGCTCCCTCAAGAAGGCGATGCTGGGCGGATGACCCCGATGGCGTTCATGGCCAACCAATCGGTGCTTGTCACCGGTGGCAGCGGTTTCATAGGCAGCCACCTCGTTCGCCGACTGACCGAGCACGGCTGCCAGGTCTCATGTCTGGTGCGCGCGAAATCGCGCGTCGACGAATTGCGGGCGACAGGCGCCAGGCTCGTCGTCTGCGACATTGCCGATCGCGCACGGATTGCCATCGCCCTCGCGGCGGCGAATGCTCGCGTCGTGTTCCACGTCGCCGGCCTGGTCCGGGCGCTGGACGCGGAAGACTTCATGCGGGTGAACGCCGGCGGCGTCGAGGCGGTCGCGCAGGCGTGCGCCGACCAGCACGACCGTCCGGTCCTCGTACTGGTCTCGTCGCTTGCAGCCGCAGGTCGCAGCGGCGACGGGCCGGTCGCCGAGAGCGCCTCTGCGGCGCCCGTCTCGGATTACGGTCGCAGCAAGCTGGCCGGAGAACGGGTGGCCATCAGGTATGCGGACACCCTGCGCATCACCGTGGTGCGGCCGTGCATCGTGTTCGGCGCCGGGGACCGCGGGATGTACGAGGTTTTCAAGCCGATCGCCCGGTCGGGCCTGCATGTCGTCGTCGGCTCCGGCGACAGCCGCTTTTCGCTGATCGCCGTTGCGGACCTCGTGGAGTGCCTCTTGCTCGCGGCAGAGCAGGGCGAGCGGCTCGTTCCCGGCATCGCCGGAAAGGGCCTCTACCACGCCGCCGCGGAAGATGCTTCCTGCGTCGAGATCGGCCTGGCGGTCGCACGTGCGCTCGGCAAGCCGCCGCCCCGCATTCTCCGCGTCCCCGAGTGGTCGATGCGGACCATCGGCCGGTTTGGCGACGCCGTGTCGCGAATCCGCGGTCGCCCCGGTTGGGTCGGCAGCGACAGGATACGCGAGGTTCTCGCCGGATCGTGGACGTGTTCGTCCGGAAAGGCACGGCAGCAATTCGGCTGGTCGCCGGCAGCCTCTCTTGCCGACCGGTTGCATGAAACCGCGCAATGGTACCGGGATGCGCGCTGGCTTTGAGCGGCCGTCGCCGCTGCCGCCGGCCCCTCACAGCATGCGGTCGTAGATTCGATAGGTCTTGGTCAGCCTGGTTCCGGCCCGCCTGAGCGAACCGCGCGAGGCCTCATTGCTCTCGAGCACCCATGAAAACTCCCAGCCGCTGAGACCCCAAGGCTTGGCGGATTCGACGAGGCGGTCCAGCAGCACGACGCCCAGGCCCGATTGCTGGTGCTCCGGCAGCATCGTCACGGCCATCGCCCGCGCGACGTTGATCCGCTTGCGTCCCCAGAGAAGCCTGAAGACGCCGAAGGGCAACAGCCGGCCATTCAGTTTGCGGATGATCTGGTTGTAGTCGAGAAGTGCCAGCACGGCGCCGACGGCCACACCGTCGACCATGGCGAAGGCCGCGAATTCAGGCGCGATGATCTGCCCCAACTCCGCCGCGATGTGCGCCACCTCGCCCTGCTGCAGCGGAGTGAAGCCCCAGGTACCGTCGAGCGCGCGGTTGTAGATCTCGAGGAACGTCCGGATCTCCGATGCAAGATGTTTCCGGTCGAACCGGCGCACGACGAAGTCATCGCCTTCCAGCGATGCCATGACCGCAGGCCTGTAACGGTCGACCAGCTTCGCCAGCAGCGCGACATCCATCTCGTAGGCGTACATGTCCTGGGTCTTGACGAATCCGCACGCCTCGATCAGCGCGGCGTAGTACGGGGGGTTGTAGGTCATCAGGAACACCGGCGGACTCCCGAATCCGTCGATCAGCAGGCCGCAGGTGTAATTGAGGGAAGGATTGACCGGCCCTCGCCACGCGGTCATGCCGCGTTGCAGGAGCCAGGCACGGCCTGTCGCGAAGAGTTCGCGCGCGACCGCGGGGTCGTCGACGCACTCGAAGAAGCCGAAGAACCCGCGCTTCTCGTCGTACTTGGCGTTGTGGGTGTCGTTGACGAACACCGCGAGGCGCCCGGCGACCTTGCCATTGCGTTCGGCGAGCAGCGTCACCATTTCCGCGTGGTCGAAGAAAGGGTGCCGGCCCCAGCCCAGCAGCAGGCGCTCCTGCGAGAGGATGGGCGGGACCCAGTTGGGGTCGTTCGCGTAGATCGCCCACGGCAGCCGCTGAAAACGGCGCCGATCGCGCCACGACGTCGCTGCTCTGACGGAGATCGTATCGCTCAATGGATCCGCCGATCGGCGATGACCTGCCGGCACACGTCCGCGATATTCTCCGCGGCGGAATCGTTCTGCACCGGCATCAGGCGACGCAGGTCGTCCACCGGAAAATCCGAATGGATCTCCTTGCCCAGTGCCAGGCCGACGAAGGCCGTGGACGAGTACCGGGTGATCAGCACGTCGCAATTGGCGATCATCTCCTCCGCGCTGCCCTCGGTGAACGTCAGGGCGCCCGGTGCGTATTGCCGTACTTCGCCGACGGCGCGCACCATGTCCTCGTTGGGGTGGAACTTGAAGATCATCGGGCGGCCGTCGGCGATTGCCACGGCACTGCGAATGAAGTCCACCCGATCCTCGCCGCGGAAGACCTCGCGCAGCGGCGACGTGCAGACGAGAACGAAATTCCGGTGCGGAAACGCATTGTCGCGATAGCGTTCGCAATGGTCGAAGTTGGGGATGCCGGTGACGACGATCTTCTCCGCATTCGCCCCCTTGCCGACGAACAAGTGCCGGTAGCCTTCGCTGGCGACGCAGAACGCCCTGTAGGCGTCGCTCAAGCCCGTCGCGGCGGTCCCCGCCAGCCACAGCGGCAGCGAGCGGTGCCGCTGCACGAGGCGGAAGGTCCTGTCCTCCGGGTCGGTGATGCCTTCCTGGACGAGGACGACGCGGCTGGCGCGGATGTTCCTCTGGACGAAAACATCGGAGCAGGTGACCACGAGGTCGTACGGGCCGCGCCGTCCCTGGTAGTCGATAGCCAGACCCGCGGCACTCAGGTATTGCCGGCAGCGTTCCGCAAGCTTGGCGCCGATGATCGTGAATTCCAGCAGTTTCAGCCGACGCATTGCTTCCTGCAAGCCGTCGCAATAGAAGGGCGTGAACGCCTGCCCGTAATCTGCCAGCTGCCGCGAGATCTGGTGCATCTGCGTCGTCTGGTTCATCGAGCCGCAGATGAACAGGATTCGCTTCCCGCCGTTCATGTGCTCTCGTCCCATCGCGTCTTGAACGTGCCGGCGACGAATACGACCGCGGCGAAAGCGGCAATCACGGCGACGGCCCGCAGCGTAGCCGCGTCGTCGACGAAGATCATCGCCGAGCGCAGCGCCTCGTTCACGTAGTAGAGCGGCAGCAGCTTGGCGAATGCCTGCAGGAAGGCCGGCATCATTTCCACCGGAAAGAACGTGCCGGAGAGGAACATCATCGGGAACAGGAACGCGTTGGCAACCGCGGAGGCGCTTTCGGCCTCCTTGGCGAAGGGCGTGAGCAGCATGCCGATGCCAACGAACGCGATGACCTCGACGACGATGATCAGCGGCAGCCAAAAGCCGATGTGCAGCCGGACGTCGAACACGAAGTAGCTGACGAGCAGGATGGCGACGGTCGAGATGACGGAAAGGATGAGCTGGTAGACGATGCTCGACGCGAGCCAGTCTGCACGCGTGATCGGCGTGGTGGCGAGCTTGCGCAGGATGCCTTTCTGACGCAGTTCGGCGTTCATGTTGAGCGCATTCGACAGGCAGGAGGTCATGATCGCCATCGCGATGATGCCGGGAACGAAGAAGTCGATGAAGCGGTAGCGCTTCGACAGGATCGATGCCGCGACGAGCGTGAGCGCCGGGGGAGTGCCGGCCGCCGTCTGGTTGGCGGCGGCGACGACCCCATCGAGGAGCTGGATCTTGGTCTCCACCGCTGTCGAGCTTGGGTCGTACACGTACCGGATGGGCACCGGAACGCCCGCCTGGGCGCCAGCGACGCGCTGCTTCTGCAGAGCCTCGAAGTCCTTCGGAATCACGAGCAGCAGGTTGAGCTTGTGGTCCTTTGCATACTGCGTTGCATCGACGGCGACCGGCACCACGACGACTCTGAACGCGGCGCCGGCGGCGAGCGCTTCGAGCAGCCTTGCCGACGCTGCGCTGCCGCTGTTGTCCTGCACCGGCAGGTCGAAGTTGAGATGCTCGGGCTTGGTGAATATCGTGCCGAACACGAGCACGAGGATCACGGGGAAGGCAAACGTGAAGAACATCGCCGACCGCTCGCGATAGAAGCTCCTCAGTCGCACGCCCAGGTTGGCGTGGATGATCCGTGGTGTCATCGTGCGTGGTCGCCGACGTCCGTGGCAGGCTTTGCGGCAGTCAGCTTCAGGAACACCTCCTCGAGATTGGGCTTGCGCACGTCGACGCCGCCCAGCGCGAGCCCGGATGCCGCGATCTCGTCGAGGATGCGGCGGACGTCGTCGGGTGTCTCGACCGGAACGCACAGGCCGCCTTCGCCAACGGGGACCGGGGCAAAGCCAAGGTTGCGGAGCAGATCCGCGGCTGCGGCGTCGATCGACTTCAGCGTCAGCCGCATCTGGTCGGCGTGCGCCTCGGTCAATCTGACCGGCGAGTCGATGGCGACGATCCGCCCCCGGGAGATGATCGCGACGGTGTCGGCCAGCAGTTCGGCCTCTTCCATGTAGTGAGTCGTGAGAAACACGGTCTTTCCGCGATCCTTCAGGCCCTTGAGCACGTCCCAGACCTGGCGCCGGGCCTGCGGATCTAGCCCGGTCGTGGGCTCGTCGAGGAAGAGGATCTCCGGGTCGTTGACCAGCGCGACGGCGATGCCGAGGCGCTGCTTGAGGCCGCCCGAAAGCGTGTTGAACCGCGCCGCGGACCTGTCGCGCAGGTTGGTGAGATCCATGAGGGCGTCGATGTCGGCATCGCATCCGAACACGCGGGCGTAGTACTGCAGGCTCTCGCGCACGGTGATGCGATCGAACGAGCTGAAGTTCTGCGGCAGGACGCCGATCCGGCGTACCACCTGTGCCTTGCGCTTCCCGACGTCCATGCCGAGCACCGTGACGGTTCCCGACGTAGGCGCGCGGATGGTCTCGATCACCTCGGCGGTCGTGCTCTTTCCGGCGCCGTTGGGGCCGAGGAAGGCGAACACTTCGCCCTGCTCGACGGTGAACGAGATGTCGTCGACGGCCGTGAACGCGCCGTAGCGCTTGCGGAGCCTGTCCACCACGATGGCCGGCCCGGTGCTCGTCATGATCATGTATATCGCTGGTGCGGGATGGTCGCGACGGCCGTGCTAGAGCTGCGCGAGTTCCTCTGCGATCGCGTCGACCGCGCCGCGGATGAGCGACTCGGTGTGATTGACCGTGATGAATACCCGCAGGCGCGTGGCCCGCTCGGGCACTGCCGGATGGATGATCGGCTGGACGTTGATGCCGCGCCGGAACAGGGCGCGGGAGAGCAGGATGCAGCGAACCGAGTTGCCGACGATGATAGGGATCACCGGCGTTCCCCCGGCGCTGCCCGTATCGAGCCCGCGTTCGCGCGCGAGTCGGAGGAAGAGGCTCGACAACTCGCGGAGCCGCGCGACCCGCTCGGGCTCGCGGTCGAGAACGGTCAGCGCGGCCAGCGCGGCGGCCGCGTTGGGCGGAGAGAGCCCGACGCTGTAGACGAACCCGGGTGCCGTGTACTTGAGGTACTCGACGAGCTCGATGGAGCCGGCGATGTAGCCGCCGCAGCTGGCGAACGACTTGGACAGCGTGCCCATCCATACGTCGACGCCGGAGGGTGCGATCGCCGCGTGTTCGCTCAAGCCGCGCCCGGTCCGGCCCATCGTTCCGAGCGAATGGGCCTCGTCGACGTAGAGCATCGCCCGATGTTTCTCCTTGATCGCGACGAAACGCGCCAGGTCCGGAAAGTCGCCATCCATGCTGTAGACGCCTTCGATCGCGATCATTACGCGGCGATGGCTGTGGCGGATGCCCGAGAGGAGCACGTCGAGTGCGCGCCAGTCGTTGTGGGCGAATCCGCGGCAGGTGGCCCCGGACAGTCGTGCGCCCTGCAGGATCGAGTTGTGTGCCAGGACGTCGTGCACGATGAGATCGCCCGGCCCCAACAGGTGCCCGATGGTCGTGACGTTGGTCGCGTGCCCGGAGACGAAGACGATCGCCGCAGGCGTGCCGAGAAACGTCGCGAGCGCGTTCTCGAGGTCGCGGTGGACCTGCTTTTCGCCGGAAACGAGGCGGCTGGCCCCCGCGCTTGTTCCGTAGCGATCGACGGCCGCCTTGGCTGCCGCCGTGACCGCCGGATCGCGGGCCATGCCGATGTAGTCGTAGGCGCAGAAGTTGGTGAGCGCCTGGCCGTCGATGTGGGTGCAGCCGGCCGTGGCCTGCGCCAGGGGTTCGTCGCCCTGGTCCACGCGGAAGTAAGGATTGGTTTCGTGGATGGCCAGCAGCATGCGCTTGTGGCGCTTGAATTCCAGGTATTCGGGGAACATCGCCACTTCGTAGTGTGCCACCGGGACCGTGCGCACGGCGACGTCGGAATGCGGGTGGTCGACAAGGTGCTTCTGTACGGCAGCGGCGAGGTCGCCGAGGGTTATCGACGGGCTGTAAACCGTGTCCGGCAGGTGGCGCCCGAAACTCTTGTCGAGCGCCGCAATCAATTCGACGAACTGCAGCGAATCGAGGCCCAGCGCCTCGATCGGCGTCCCGGGCGTCACGTCGGCGAGCGCGGTGCCCGACATCGCGAGCGCGTGCCGGCACACGGTGGCGAATGCGGCGCAGGGCGCGGGAAGCTCGGCCGGCGGGGCAGGCAGCGAAGCCGCGGGCGCGCATTGCGCGGGCTGGCGTGCGAGGGGTTTCAGTTCGTCGGCACGGAATGCCGCGCAGACCGCGTGGCGCCTGACTTTTCCGCTGGACGTCTTGGCGATGCTGCCGCAGCGGATCAGGACGACGACATCGAGGGCAAGGCCATGCGTCGCCAGCACCGCGGCGCGAACCGCGCCGATGACCGGGGCCAGGTCGCCGCTCGCTTCACGGATGACTTCGTGCACGAGGACCAGGCGCTGCTCACCGTGTTCACTGAACGCGAACGCTGCACCGAGGCCGGAGACGAGCAACGGGTGGCTCTGGCGGGCGGTGGCTTCGATGTCCTGCGGATGATGATTGAGGCCGCGCACGATGATGAGGTCATCGATCCTGCCGGTGATGTACAACTGCCGGTCGTGCATGAAGCCCAGGTCCCCGGTCCGCAGAAAGGGTTCGGCGCCGGCGTCGTCCAGTCGCCTGCGAAACGTCGCTGCCGACTTTCCGGGACTGCGCCAGTAGCCGCTGCCCACGGAGTCGCCGGCAATCCAGATCTCGCCAATGCGGTCGGGAGCCGCCCGCTCGCCGGTCTCGGGCTCGACGACGGCCACGCGCAGCGATCCGACGGGCCCGCCACAGCCGACGAGCCGGCGGGCGCCGGGCGCGGCGTCGGGGAGCGGCACGACCCGGTTCTGCGCCAGGGCGCTGTCGGCGAACGCGCGTACCGTGGCGCCGCTTCCTGCCTTCGGTCCGGTGACCATCAACGTCGCCTCCGCCAGGCCATAGCAGGGATAGAAGGAGGTGGGCCTGAATCCGCACGGAGCGAATGCCTCGGCGAAGCGGGCCAGCGTGGCAGGCTCGACGTTCTCGGCGCCGATGAACGCGACGGACCAGCTGGAGAGATCGAGGACCGCGCGCTGTTCCGCGGTGATCTTGCGCACGCACAGGTCATAGGCGAAGTTCGGTCCGCCGGAAACGCTGGCGCGAAACCGGCTGATCGTATCGAGCCAGAGGAAGGGATTCTGGACGAACATCGCCGGCGCGATGACGACGTTGGGAATGCCGCAGTAGATCGGCGCGAGGATGCCGCCGATCAGCCCCATGTCGTGACAGGTTGGCAGCCAGAACACAGCCTTCGTGCCGCGACCGACGGCGAAGGCCTCGCTTATGGCCCGCGTATTGGCGAGGATATTGGCGTGGCTCAGCATCACGCCCTTGGGACGGCTGGTGGAGCCCGACGTGTACTGGATCATCGCCAGCGACGCGGGGTCCGGATGACGTTCGGTCCACCCTTCCCCTTCGCTGTCGCCGATCGTTTCGGTCGCTATCCAGCGCACCGATGTGCTGCCCGCATCGATCGTTCGCATGGAGGCGGCGATGGCGGCGGTGCTGAGGACCACCGGGGCACCGGCATCGTCGGCAAGCGCGTGAAAGCGGTCGAGGGTTCGCGCCCGGGGCGGGTACGCGGGAACGGCGATGCAGCCGGCGTAGAGCGCGCCGAAGAAGCCGGCGATGAATTCCAGACCGGGCGGGTAGGCTAGCACCACGTTGCTGCCCGCAAGCCGCATGTCCTGGAGGTGCGCGGCGATCGCCCGTGCGCGGCGATCCAATTGCGCGTAGGTCAGCGACGCCCGGAGCGTTTCGCCGTCAATTCCTTGCGCGAACGCGACATCGGAGGGGCGTCCCGCAGCGAGGTCCCGCAGGCATTGGACCAGGCTCGTGCGGCTGTCCCGCGCGTCGCTGCGAGGGCTAAGCGAAGCCCGGATCGCAGCCTGCGCCGCAAGCCCACGCGGCCGGACGTCGGCCGTGCCCGGCCGTCGGGAAGCCGGGACGTCATTCGCTGGCGAGGGGATGCCGGCGCCACGGACGGAACGGAGGCCGCGCTTCCTTGCGGTGTTGACCGGGAGCGGCTCCGTCTCGTGCGCGGCGGACCCCGGGCGCATTTCAAGTGTCATTGCGGATGTGCCGGCCTGCTGGTGGATGAAAAGTGCGATGGGCTCGACGGACATTCGCACTCGTGCCCACTCCGTCGACAATGGCCAGCAAAGCCTAGTGGGCACTGCGCCAACCGTCCGTGCGTTGCCGAACATACGGCGCACCGCGCGCGATGGAAGATGCGAATGCGGGCAAGCGTCGCGCAGCTTGTGCCGGCAACTTGCCATCGTCACGGAGAGACCATGTCGTCACCGTCACCGCTGTATCCGATCTGCAAACGGAACCCGGCGTTCGCGACGGTCTCCGGGCTCTCGCCCGGGGCTCGCCGACGGCCGCTCGCCATCGTTGCGGCGACGCTGCTTGGCCTCGCCGGACTGGCGATCGCGACTGCGCCGCTGGCCAGCGATGGCAAGCTCGCCGGCCACTGGTCCGGCACCTGGGCGGCGAGCCCGCAGTCCGCGTGGATTCCGCTTGAGTTCAGCGGCCAGACCATTCGCCAGATCGTGCATGCGAGCATCGGCGGCACGCAGGTGCGCGTACGCCTGTCCAACGCGTACGGCAGCAGTCCGTTGCACATAGGCGCCGCGCACGTCGGCCTGCGCAGGGCAGGCGCTTCGATTGCGGCGGGCTCGGACCGGGTCCTGACGTTCGGCGGAGCGGCATCCACGACGATCCCGGTCGGCGCCCTGGCAATCAGCGATCCGGTCGATCTCCGGGTACCCGGCCGCGCCGATCTTGCGATCAGCCTCTGGATTCCCGGGAATCAGTTGGCGTCGACCGAGCATTCGCTGGGATTGCAGACGACGTATGTCTCGCCCGAGGGGGATTTCAGCGGTGCCGATACCCTGCCCGAGGGAATCACGACGACGTCCTACCATTTTCTGGCAGGCGTCGACGTGGGGTCCTCGGCACCCTCCCGCGCCATCGTGGTGCTCGGCGACTCGATCACCGACGGTCTGCACTCCACTCCGGACGCCAACAGGCGCTGGCCTGATCGACTTGTCGACCGGATTCGCGCCCACAAGGGTGGCGACAGGATTGCGGTGCTCAATGCGGGAATCAGCGGCAACCGCATCCTGCACGACAAGGCGGGCACGAACGCATCGGCACGTCTGGATCGCGACGTGCTGGTGCAATCGGGTGCGCGCTACCTGATCGTCCTGGAAGGCATCAACGACATCGGAATTCCCGGAGGCTCGGCCGCCGAAGATGTCATCGCCGGCCACCATCAGATAATCGACCGGGCGCATGCGATGGGCCTCAAGGTGTATGGCGGGACACTCACTCCGTTCCAGGCGTTCCTTCCTGGCATCTACTACTCCGCTGAAAGCGAGGCGACCCGCCAAGTCGTCAATCGGTGGATCAGGACCAGCAAAGCCTATGACGCCGTGATCGATTTCGACCGTGCGCTGCGCGACCCGCGAAATCCGGCCGCGATGCTCCCGGCTTACGACAGCGGCGACCACCTGCATCCGAACGATGCCGGGTACCAGGCCCTAGCCGACGCAGTCGACCTGTCGTTGTTCGATTTGCAGAACCCGCCTCGCCGCGCGACCACGGCAAGGGGCGCGTCGTCAACGCCGGCCGCGCCGAAGGCGAAGCCTTGCCGGTGTCCGCAGTGAAGTGACGGACCCGTATTCCAGCGTCAATACGGGAATTTGCGCTTGAGCCTAAGCAGCGGTGCCTCGACCAGATGCCACATTGCCGTCGCGAGAATTATCGTCAGCCCGAGTCGCGCCGCGAAGGGAGGAAGCCCGCGAACGAAGGATGACCGCGCCGCGAGCCAATCGACGAGCGGCCACATGAACAGGTGGATGAGGTAAAGGCCATAGCTGATCCTGCCGAGGAAACGAAACGGCGCGAAGTTGAAGAATCCGAGCAGCCAGCGGCTTTCGGTTTGCCACAACCCCAGCACCATCGCCAGGAACCCGAGCGCAAGCAGCGTCTGCATCGGGGGCGGGTGCGTGACGTGATCGATCGACGGCGACTCGGGCCAGGACAACGCGAACGATGCGACGACCATGGCAAGACCGGCCGGGAACATCCATTGCCGCGCGGTGCTGCGAATCGCTTCACCGGTTGCCGAAGGAGCCGCCAACACGACCGCGCCGACCGCCCCCGCGACCAGGAATTCACCGCAGACCAGCGGGATCAGTCCGTACGCCGCCTTGGGCAGGAAGGCCGCAAAGAGCACATGAAAGCCGATGCTCGCGACCCACAAGGCAAGCAACCAGGACAGTCTCGCGCGTGCGGACCTCAGGAACGAAAACAACAGAGGAAAGAGAAGATAGAACTGCTCCTCGACGCACAGCGACCAGAAGTGGATGCCATACATCCGCGTGGGATCCCATGCGATGTCCACGAGCCCGGGCTGTATCCACGTGTAGAAGAAGATCCCCCAGTTCATCACGTAGAGCAGATGGACGGGAAGGTAGGCGATGCCGACCGTGGCTGCGGCCAGTCCCAGCACGAGGTAGTACGCGGGAAAGATGCGCAAAGCGCGGCGGGCGTAGAAATTGCCGAGTATGTGCGTTCGCGGGCCGGTTTCGCAGGAGATCAGGATTCGGGTGATCAGGAATCCGCTGATGACGAAGAACAGCGAGACGCCATGACTGCCCCACCAGAAGCGGGCGGCGTCGCTGTGCACAAGGAAGACGGCCAGGAACGCAATGAACCGTAGCCCATCGATCTGGTTGCGATGTTCTGGCATCTGCTCGTGGCTGGGCCCAATGGGGGTTCCAGTGTGTCCGTCCGACTTCGGGCCATCCGTTCGCTACCGAACAGACGGTGTGGCGATACGGCACTCGAAGGCCTGGATGAAGATGACTTCGGGCTCTTCGGGAAGATCGTCAAGGTAGCATCCAGCGAGCGGCTCAAGCCCGTCACGCATCTGCACGGCTTCGGCGAACCTTTGCTGGACAAGTTGCTGCCCGACAGGATCCGGCCGGCTGAGGATTGCGGCATCGCGCGAACTCGATCGCCTTCCGGCTGATGATCGTCGCCTCGCCGACGATCGCTTGCGCAGCTCGCCCCCGGCCGCGCGGTCACTTTCCGCCGCGGGCGCGGCGGATGATGTCGTACACGGCGGCCAGGTCGGCGATGGGGATCTGCCCCGGCGCCGACGCGGCTTCGCCGACGGCGAACGACAGCGACGATCCGAACAGGCCGCCGACCATCCGCGTCACCGAGCCCAGCGGCCCCATCGCCATGCTGATCAGCGGAATGCGCCCCTTGCCGTCGGCTTCGGCGGTCGCCGCCAGCAGCGTGAGCACGTCCATGCGGTCGCGCGGCATCACCGCGACCTTGGCGACGTCGGCGCCCAGGCGCTCCGCCTCGAGGAAGCGCTGGACCAGGAAGTCGCGGCCGGGCGTGTATCCGAAGTTGTGGTACGAGAGGATCAGCCGCGCGCCGTGCGCGCGCGTGCGCTCGCGGACGCGCCTGACGTGCTCGGGCTCGTTGCCCATCTCGTAATCGATGAAATCGACGAGGCGGCTCGCGGCGACGGCGTCGTAGAGCCGGATGACCTCCTCCTCTCCGATCCCGATGGGCTCGCCGCCCTCCCTGGTCGAGCGGCGGGTGAAGATGATCGGCAGGTCGCCGACGGCGGCGCGCAGGCCCCGGGCGACGTCGAGCACCGACGCGGTGTCGCCGATGGCGTCGAAGTAGTCGACGCGCCACTCGATGACGTCGGGCCGCTTGGCGACCACGCTGACCGCTTCGGCGAGGACGCGGTCGCGTGTCTTCCCCACCAGCGGCGTGCAGATCAGCGGCGTCTCGCCGCCGAACTTCTTGCCTCGTGCATCGATGATCTTTTCCGGCATGGTGACTTTCCTTCGGTGAGTGGCTAATGCGCTGTGGCGGCGGCGGGACTGCCCGCGCCGCCGAGAAACAGGCGATTGAGGTCCGGGTCGCCGAGCAGCTCCGACGCGGGACGGTCGAGCGCGAGGCGTCCCGTCTCGAGCACCAGCGCGCGGTTGGCGTACTTGAGCGCCGTGCGCACGTTCTGCTCGACCATCACGACCGTCGTGCCGGCGTCGGCGAGCGCTCGCAGCAGTCCCATCACCTCCTGCACGAGCTTCGGCGACAGCCCGATCGACGGCTCGTCGATCAGCAGCACGCGCGGATGCAGCAGCAGCGCGCGGCCGACCTCGAGCTGCTTCTGCTCGCCGCCGGACAGCGTCGACGCCTGGTTGCCGATGCGCTCGCGGATCCGCGGAAAGCGGTGCAGCACCTCCTCGATGCGGCCGGCGAGCGCGCCGCGCGGCAGCGTGATGCCGCCGAGCTCGAGATTGTGCAGCACCGACAGCGAGCCGAACAGGTTGCGCCCCTGCGGCACGAAGGCGATGCCCTCGGCCAGCAGCGAGCGCGGCGAGCGGCCGCCGATCGCCCTGCCCTCGAAGCGGATCTCGCCCGACCGCGGGACGAGCAGCCCGAACAGCGTCTTCAGCACCGTCGACTTGCCGGCGCCGTTGGGGCCGATCAGCAGCGTGATCTCGCCGCGGCGCGCGTCGAGCGTGAGGTCGTTGAGGATCGTCAGGCTCGGCGAGTAGCCGGCGACGACGCGGTCGAACTCGATGATCTTTTCGTTCATGGCATTGTCTCGTCCCGATGCCGAAGGAGGCCTCCCCTGGCGGGCAGCGAGCGAATGCGGGCGCGGGGGCTCATCAGTTGCCGAGATACGCTTCGAGCACGGCGCGATTGCCCTGCACCGACGCCGGCGGGCCCGCAGCCAGCACCTTGCCCTCGACCATGCAGATCACCTGCGGGCACAGCCGCATCACGAAGTCCATGTTGTGCTCGATGACGACGAAGCTGCCGCCCTGCGTCCGGTTGAGCTCGATCAGGAGCTCGCGCAGCTGGTCGACGAGGCTGGGGTTCACGCCGGCGCAGGGCTCGTCGAGCAGCACCAGCCGCGGGCCGGCCATGAACGCCATCGCGATGTCGATCAGCTTCTGCTGGCCGTACGACAGCGTTCCGGCGGGCAGCGTCGCCACGTGCTGCAGGCGGAAGAGCTCGATCATCCGGTCGGCGTGCTCGCCCAAGCCGGCGTCGGGCGCGGCGAACAGCCGGCTCTTCATCGTGCCCTTGAACTCCTGCGCGGCGACGATCAGGTTGTCGCGGACCGAGAGCTTGCCGAACACCTGCAGCGTCTGGAAGGTGCGGCCGATGCCGCGGCGTGCGAGCTCGAGCGGCGACATGCCGGTGATGTCCTCGCCGGCGAATTCCACCGCACCGGACGTGGGCCGGATCTGCCCGAGGATGCTGTTGAACAGCGTCGTCTTGCCGCTGCCGTTGGGCCCGATGACGCCGACGATCTCGCCGGGGCCGAGCGCGAAGCTGACGCCGTCGACCGCGCGGATCGCGCCGTAGTACTTGCGGACGTCCTTGACTTCGAGGAAGACGCTCATCGCCGTGCCCTTCGCCAGCGGTCGGCGAGCGACAGCACGCCGCCGGGCAGCCAGACCATCAGCGCGACGACGGCGAAGCCGAACACCATCAGGTACCAGTTCTGGGCGAAGCGCAGCCACTCGGGCAGCAGGACGACGACGACGGTGCCGACCAGCGGCCCGAAAAAGCGCCCGGATCCGCCGACGATCACCGCGAGCAGCATCATCAGCGACGCCGGGACGTTGAACGCCGACGGCTCGATGTACTGGACCAGCACCGCGTAGTAGGCGCCGCCGACGCCGGCGCAGGCCGCGCCGATGGCGAAGGCGAGCAGCGTGTAGGCGGTGATGTTGACGCCGAGGCTCTCGGCGCGGATCGGGTTGTCGCGCAGCGCCGCGAACGCGCGCCCCCACGGCGAGCGCAGCAGCCAAGCCAGCAGCAGCGCCAGCACGACCGTCGACGCCAGTGTGAAGTAGAAGAACGCGAGGTTGCCGTCGAGCTCGACGCCGAACAGGGTCGGCCGGGGAATGCCCGCCAGCCCGAACGTGCCGCCGGTCCACCCCTGCTCGTTGCGCAGCACCAGGTAGACCAGCACGTTGAAGCCCAGCGTCGCGAACGCGAGGTAGTGGTGCTGGACGCGCAGCGCGGGGAACCCCAGCAGCAGACCGATGACGAAGCACGACCCGGCGGCGAGCGGCAGCACGGCGAGGAACGGCAGCCCGAGCTTCATCAGGATGGCGACGTGGTAGGCGCCGATGCCGAAGAACGCCGCCTGCCCGATCGACATCTGGCCGGCGTAGCCGACGACGAGGTTGAGCCCCATCGCCGCCATCACATAGACGCAGAGCAGCGTCATCAGGTAGACGCCGTAGTTCTTGAGGAACGGCGGCAGCAGCGCGTACAGCGCCAGCCCGACGACGACCGCGACGGTCTGCCGGCGGCTCATACCTTGCGCTCCTCGGCCTTGCCCAGCAGGCCTTCGGGCTTGAAGATGATCACGACGAGGAACAGCATCAGCGCCACGCCTTCCTTGTACGCTGGCGAGACGTACGCGCCCATCAGGTTTTCGAGGACGCCGACCAGCACGCCGCCCAGCAGCGCCCCGCGCGTCTGGTTGAAGCCGCCGATGATCGCCGCGTAGAACGCCTTCAGGCCGATCGAGTCGCCCATGTCGAACTTGGCGAGGTACGCCGGCGTGACCAGCAGCGCGGCGACCGAGGCGAGCACCGCGTTGATCAGGAACGTGTAGAGCACCATCTGCTTGACGTCGATGCCGAGCACCCTGGCCGACTCGGTGTTCTGCGCGACCGCCTGCATCGCGCGCCCGGTCAGCGTCCGGTTGAGGAACAGCTGCAGGCCGACGACGATCAGCCCGGCGACCAGCAGCGTCCCGACGTCGGCGTACGACACGCGGATCGTCCCCAGCGCGAGCAGCCCGTCGGGGAAGATGGCGGGAAACGGCTGCGCTTCGGCGCTGTACCCCGCCTTGACCGCCGACTTCAGGCCGATCGAGAGCCCGAGCGTGGCGATGACCAGCGGGATGACGCCGTGCTTCAACAGCGGGTCGACGACGACGACCTTGAAGCCGTAGCCCAGGATCAGCATCGCCACGACGCAGGCGAGCAGGAACGCGAGCCACAGCGGCGCGCCCGCGACCTTGAGGAAGAAAAGCATCGCGAACGCCGGCAGCATCACGAACTCGCCCTGCGCGAAGTTGATCGTCCCCGACGCCTGCCAGAGCAGCGTGAAGCCGAGCGCCGCGAGCGCGTAGATCGCGCCGATCGCCGCGCCGGAAAAAACGAGTTGCAGGAAATCAGCCATGCGCTGCCCTCCGTGGCCGCAACGCGACCGGCGCTGCCGCTGCCGGGATCCGGTCCAGGGGTCGATTGTGCCTCAAGGCCTCCTCCTTGCGCATGGGGCTTCCTGCCCATGCCGGCCCTCTTTCCGAGGGTCGCGGCATCGATGTTTCAGGCCGGCGGCACGTCAGCCGCTCGATCATCGCCGCTCAGTACGAGACCTGCGCGACCGCGCGGAGCTCGTCGGGCGTGGTCGTTCCGAAGCCGAAGAACTCGGTGTAGGCCGGGATCATCTCGAACAGCATGTCGGTGCCGATCTGGTAGCGGCAGCCGCGATCGATCGCCGCCCGAAGCAGCGGCGTGATCTCCTGCTTCATCACGACCTCGCCGACGAAGGTCTCCGGCGCGAGGCGCGCGACGTCGAACGGCAGCGGGTCGCCGGGCTTCATGCCCAGCGGCGTCCCGTTGACGACGAGATCGTAGCCGGCCGGGTCGCTGGATCCGACGCGGACGTCGATGTCCGGATAGTGCCTGGAGAGCCGCTTCGCGAGGCCCTCCGCCGACGGCGCGTGAACGTCGAACAGCGTCATCATCGCGGGGCCCTCCGCCGCCAGCGACGCCGCGATCGCGCAACCCACGCCTCCGGCGCCGACGACCAGGCACGAGGCCCCGGCCAGCACCAGGCCCTTGCGCTTGACGCCGCGGACGAAGCCGGCGCCGTCGAACATGTCGCCCACCAGCTTGCCGTCGGGGCGCAGCAGGAGCGCGTTGCACGCCCCGGCGATCTGGACGGCGGTGCTCGCCTCGTCGAGCATCGCCACCGTCGTCACCTTGTGCGGCATCGTCACCAGCGCGCCGTGGAAATTGGTGAACCTGCGGATCGACGCCAGCGCCGCCGCGTAGTCCTCTCCCTTCACCCCGAACGGCACGACGACCGCGTCGATGCCGCGGCTCTCGAACCAGGGGTTGTAGATCAACGGCGCCTTGAACGATTCGGTCGGGTAGCCGATGTGGGGGATGAGCCGGGTCTTGCCGCTGATCATGGTTGTCTCGCGCCGCGTGTTCGGGTTGGGGGCTTGCTCATCGGCTGATTCTTGCTGAAGGACTTCCAGGGGGGCGCCGCGGCGCGGGGCGAGCCCCCGCGCCGCGGCGCAACGGCCGGATTACTTGCCGGCGCGAACCTTGTCGATCTCGCCGTAGGTCTGCTTCGCGAAATCGGCGCCGACGTTGGCGCTGTACTTGTCGATGACGGGTTTCAGCGCGACCCGGATCCTGGCGACCTCGGCCGGCGGCAGCTCGGTGTACTCCATGCCGCCCTTCTTGAGGCTGGTGAGAGCCGCGTCCTGCGCGTCGCGCGAGAACTTGCGCTGGTAGGCCTGCGCTTCCCTGGCCGCGTCGAGCAGGACCTTCTGCTCGTCCTTGGTGAGCTTGTCCCAGCTCTTCTTGCTGATCATCATCGTCTGCGGGTTGTAGATGTGCCGGGTCGCCGCGAGGTTCTTCTGCACCTCCTGGAACTTGTTCGCCTCGATGACGGTGAACGGGTTCTCCTGGCCGTCGATGGTCTTCTGCTCGAGCGCCGTGTAGACCTCGGGGAAGGGCATCGGGACCGGGTTGGCGCCCAGCGCGCTGAACGTGTCGATATAGATCGGCGACTGGATGACGCGGATCTTGAGACCCTTGATGTCGTCGATGGTCCTGATCGGCCGCTTGCTGTTGGTCACGTTGCGGAAGCCGAGGTCGAAGTAGGCGAGGTGCACGAGTCCCTTCTCGGGCAGCTTGTCCGCGAGCGTCTTGCCGATCGGACCGTCGAGAATCGCATCCGCTTCCTTCGCGTCGCCGAACAGGAACGGGAAGTCGACGATCGCGAACTCCTTGACCTGGCCCTGCAGGATGCCGGAATTCATCGACGTCATGTCGATCGTGCCGCCCTGCACCGCCGAGAGGACCTGCACGTCGCCGCCCAGGACGCCGCCCGGAAAGATCTTGACCTCCATCTTGCCGCCGCTCTTCGCCTTGACCAGCTCGGCGAACTTGTCGCCGCCGACGACGATCGGGTGGCCTGCCGGATTCGCCGTCGTCCAGCGGAACGTGTGCTGGTTGACCTGCGCCTGCGCGGCGCCCCCGGCCAGCATCAGCCCGCAGACCGCTGCCGCGATGAGTTTCGTCGTTTGTTTCACTTTGATCTCCTCGTTGATTGGAACTGCATCGAACACCTGCGGCGAGCAGGCCGGATTCGCGTGAACCCGTCCGCCGCCCGCAACTTCAACCCGCAAACCACTTCGCCGGTCCCGTGACCAGGATCGGGAAGACGATCAGCAGCGCGAGCACGATCAGCTGCGCGATCATGAACGGCCAGACGCCCTTGATGATGTCGTCCATCTTGATCCTGGCGACGCCGCAGACGACGTTCAGCACCGTGCCGACCGGCGGCGTGATCAGGCCGATCGAATTGTTGATGATGAACAGCACGCCGAAATAGATCGGGTCGATCCCGGCCTGCCTGACGATCGGCATCAGCACCGGCGTCAGGATCAGGATCGTCGGCGTCATGTCGAGCGCGGTGCCGACGACGACGACCAGCGCCATCATCGCCAGCATCAGCAGCATCTTGTTGTCCATGAACGGCGCGAGCATCCTGGCGACCTCGGCCGGCAGCTCGGCGATGGTGATCAGCCAGGCGGAGACCAGCGCCGCCGCGACCAGGAACATCACCACCGAGGTGGTCTCCGCGGCCGTGACGATCACCTTGTAGAGGTCCTTCCACTTCAGCTCGCGGTAGATGAACATCGCGACGAACAGCGCGTACACGGCGCAGACGACCGCCGCCTCGGTCGGCGTGAAGATGCCGAACTTGAGGCCGAAGATGATGATTCCGGGCAGGATCAGCGCCCAGACGCCGTCGACGAACGCGTGCACGACCTCCGCCTTCGTCGCCTTCGGCATCGGCTCGATGTTCTCCTTGCGCGCCGTCAGCCACCAGGCAACCGCGAGTCCCGCGCCGATCAGGATGCCCGGCACGATGCCGGCCAGGAACAGCTTGGAGATCGAGAGCCCGGCGGCGACGCCGAAGATGATGAAGCCGATCGACGGCGGGATGATCGGGCCGATGATGCCGCCGGCGGCGATCAGTCCTGCCGACTTGGCCGGATCGTGGCCCGCCCGGACCATCATCGGAAACAGCAGCGTCGCCAGCGCCGCCGCGTCGGCCACCGCCGAACCCGACAGCGCCGCGAGGATGCAGGAAGCGATGATGACGACGTAGCCCAGCCCGCCGCGCACGTGCCCGACCAGCGTCAGCGCAACCGCGACGATGCGCTTCGACAAGCCCCCGGTGTTCATGATCTCGCCGGCGAGCATGAAGAACGGCACCGCCATCAGCGGGAAGCTGTCGGCGCCGTTGATCAGGTTCTGCGCGATGATCTGCGCATCCATCATGTCGAGGTGGTACATCAGCGCTGCGCCGCACACGAGCAGCGCGAACGCGATCGGCATGCCGAGCGCCATCGCGCCCAGCAGCGAAAAGAGGAAGACAGCGACGGTCATGGCGTTGGCTCCTCAGTGCCTGGCAGCGGGGGACGACGACGATGCGGTGGACGCGGGGCCGGCGTCGACCTCGACCGCGTGTTTCGCCTCTTCCTCGGACTCGCGGATCTGGATCAGCTCCGCCTCGGACATCCGCCCGGTCACCGCCTGGAACAGGTGGTAGACGATGATCGCCGCCGCAGAGACGCAGAAGAACACGCCGATCCCGTAGTACAGCCCGGACGACAGACCGGTCGCCGGCGCGCGGTTGTCGATGTTGATGATCGTCTGCTGCCAGCTGCCCGAAGCGAACAGCCAGACGACGTAGAGCATCAGCAGGTTGCTGACGATGAAGCACGCCTTCTTGCCCCAGAGCGGCAGCCGCGACACGACCGAGTCCATTCCCAGGTGGGCGCGGTCCTTCATCGCGACGATCGCGCCGACGAACGTCATCCAGACGAACAGCCAGCGCGAGAGCTCCTCGGAAACGGTGATCCCCGAATTGAACGCGTAGCGCAGCACGACGTTGCCGAACACCAGGATGACCATGATCACCAGCGCGGCGGCGATGAACAGCCGCAATGCCTGGAAATACAGGTCGACGATGCGGGTCATGGGTCGCTCCTCCGTGCCCGTTGCCGGGCTTCATTGTCTGTGGGAAATCTAGCCCGTCGCACGTGCGGCGACGTAGGCCTTGAGGGTCTCGAGACAGCGGAAAGCGTGCTCGGCGTAGCCCAGCTCCTCGTGCCGCGCCTTGTTCGGCAGCTCGATCGAGTAGACGACCGGCGGCAGGTGCGCGAGGATCCCGGCGACGTCGATGCCGCCCTCGCCGACGTACAGCCGCGCCTCGCGCAGGATCCGGATCATCTCCTGGCGGTCGGTCGGGATCTCGGCCGGCGCGTCGCACAGGTGGGCGAAGTGGAACCACTCGCGCGGCACCGCGTCGAGGTCGGCGGGATTGTCCCGCGCGCGATGGAAATGGTGGACGTCGACCATCAGGCCGGCGTTGCTGCGGTCGACGGTGCGCAGCACGTCGACGGCGCCCGCCAGGTTGCGCACGGCGGCGATCGGCACGTATTCGAGGTCCATCGTCAGGCCGAACGGCTTCGCCAGGTCGCACAGTTCGGCGAATTTCCCGACGTAGAAGTCGCGCTCGCCGCCCCAGATGCTGGAGAGAACAGCCTTGGCGCCGAGCTCGGCCGCCACTTCCATCGCCGGCAGGTACTTGGTCGGGTGGACGCCGTCGTAGATGCGGGCGAGCTCGATGTCGTGGACGCGGACCCCGGTCGACGCCAGCGCCGCCTTCGTCTGCCTCAGCAGCTGCGGGTTCTCGGCCAGCGAGTAATCGGGCTCGCCGGGCAGCCCCATGTAGATCGGACGGATGCTGATGTAGTCGTAGCCGGCGCGCGCGGCGACGTAGGTCATCTCCGGGGGCGCGCAGCCCAGCACCGTCAGGTGCGCGAGCGAATACCGCTGCCTCGCCGCCGGCGCGCTCATCGGTTGCCCGTGCTCACGTGGTGCACCTTCTTGCCGGGCGAATAGATGTCCATGATGTTCCAGTGGCCCGCGGTGGGCACCGGCTCGTTCTGCATGTAGACGTCGATGACGACCGGGCGCTTCGACCTGATCGCCTTTTCCAGCGCCGGCCTGAACTCGGCGGCCGAGCCGACCTTGATGCCGTCGACGCCGTAGGCGCGGGCGATCGCCGCGTAGTCGGGCGACCAGGTCTTGCCGTTCTTCTCGAACACCGTGGCGAAGGTCGTGCCGTAGTGCGCGAGTTCGAGACCGGCGATGGTGCCGAAGGCGTGGTTGTTCATGATCACCCAGACGACAGCGATGTCTTCCTCGAACGCGGTGGCGAGCGCCGCCGGGTTCTGCCCGAAGCCGCCGTCGCCGATCAGCGCCACGACGACGCGGTCGGGCCGCGCCACCTTGGCGCCCAGCGCCGCCGGCGAGCCGAAGCCCATGGTCGCGAAGCCGCCCGGAGTGAACACGCTGCCCGGCGTGTAGACCGGGAACTGCTGCGCCATGCCGTTCTTGTTCCAGCCCACGTCGGTGCACAGCAGCCCGTCGCGCGGCATCGCCGCACGCAGGTCGGCGAGGATGCGCTCGGGCCGCATCGGCCAGGCGTCGCTCTCCATCGCCTTCCTGTTGCCGGCGACGAACTTCCTGCGGTTGGCGGCCATCTCGGCCAGCAGCGCGGGCCGCTGCACGCCCTTGGGCGCGAGCTTGCGGGCGACGCGGTTCAGCACGGTGAGCGCGGCCTTGAGGTCGGCCACCGCGCCGATCGCCACCGGAAAATTGCGGCCGATCTCGGCCGGGTCGATGTCGATGTGGATCAGTTTGGTCGGCGGCATGCGGAACGTGTATTTCTCCTCCCACGAGCTGCAGTCGGCCTCGGAGAAGCGGGTGCCCAGGCCGAGGATCCAGTCCGCCTTGAGGCACTTGTCGTTGATGAATTTGGTGCCCCAGAACCCGGTCATGCCGAGGATCAGCGGGTGGTCGTCGGGCAGCGCGCCCTTGCCCATCAGCGTGTGCGCGACGGGCAGCTGCAGCTGCTCGGCGAGTTCGCGCATTTCCTTCGCCGCGTCGGCGAGCAGGATGCCGCCGCCGACGTAGAGCAGCGGCCTTTTCGCGCCGAGCAGCGCGTTGACGATCTGCTCCGCGGTCTCGTCGTCGAGCGAAGGCTTGTGCAGTGTCTTGGTGTTGGCCAGCACGCGCTTCCACAGCGCGCCGTCGACCTCCTTGGAGAATATGTCCATCGGCACGTCGACCAGCACCGGCCCCGGGCGGCCGCTCTCGGCCAGCGCGAACGCCTTTTCCAGGATTTCCGGGAGGAGGTGCGCCGAGTCGACGCGCCAGGCGCGCTTGACGAACGGACGGTAGATCTCGTACTGCGACGCGTCGGCGTGCAGGTTGACCTCCTGATGCGGGTGCTTGCCGAAGTAGTGCGTCGGCACGTCGCCGGCGATCACCACCATCGGGATCGAGTCGAGCGCGGCGTTGGCCACGCCGGTCGCGGCGTTGGTGAGCCCGGGCGACAGGTGCGTCAGCAGCACCGAGGCCTTGTTGGTCGCCCGCGCGTAACCGTCGGCGGCGTGCGCGGCGACCTGCTCGTGGCGGGTGTTGATGAACTTGATCTTCCTGCTCTTCGACAGCGCGGACAGCACCGCGATGTTGGTGTGCCCGCACAGCCCGAACACGTGCTTGACGCCGCGAGCTTCGAGGTACTTGACCAGCTGCTCGGCGATGAGACCCTTCATGGCGATTCCTCCAGTCGTTGTGTCCGGCAGCGTCGCTGCGCGGAAAAATCGTTGCCGCGTGCCCGGGCGCTCTGCGGCGCTTGGCCCGGCGCGAGGGTCCGGCGTCAGGTGGCGATGGTCTCGACCTCGGCTTCCAGCGCCGGGTCGTAGAAGGTTCCGAACAGCTCCTCGTCGGAGGGCTTGTCCTCCTTGATCGGCACCGACACCCAGGTCGTGTTCAGGTAGTGCTTGAGGTTGACGTTCTCGGAGATGATGTTGCCGCCCCAGGTGCCGCAGCCGAGGCTGGACGTCATCGGCATCCCGTTGTTGAAAGCGCCGGCGTTGGCCTTCGACTGCGGCTGGCGCACCATGATCCGCGACACCGGCGCCGCCATCGCCAGCCGGTGGATGTGGTCCTCGTCGAACGAGTAGATGCCGCAGGAGTGGCCCTTGCCGCCGACCTCGTAGATCGCGCGCATCATGTCCAGCGCCTGGTCGAAGCCCCGGTACGGGTAGACGGCCAGCAGCGTCGTCAGCTTCTCGCCGGAGTAGTGATGTTCGGGGCCGATGCCGTCGCCGTGGACGATGAGGAACTTGCGGTCGGCCGGGATCTCGAAGCCGGCGATCTTCGCCAGCTGCTGCGGCGCGATGGCCACCGTCTCGACGGTGCGGTGGCGCTCGTCGTCCCACATGGCTTTGCGCAGCAGCTCCTTCTCCGCCGGGGAGGCGAGGTGGCCGCCTTCCTGCTGCAGCTGCGCGAGCAGCCGGTCGAAGATCGACGCCTCGATGATCAGGTTGCCGTCGGCCGAGCAGCCCGAGCCGAAGTCGGACGTCTTCGACAGGCGGGTGTTGCGCGCGGCTTCCTCGATGTTGGCGGTCTCGTCGATGATCATCGTCGAGTTGCCTGCGCCCACGCCGTAGGCCGGCGTGCCCGAGCTGTACGCGGCGCGCACCATCGGCTGGCCGCCGGTGGCGACGATCAGATCGGCGCGCGCCATCAGCGCCTGCGACATCGGGATGTTGACGCGGGTCAGGCACTGCAGGATGTCGGCCGGCGCGCCCTCGCGCTCCAGCGCCTCGCGCATCAGTCGCACCGTCTCGAACGACGTCCTCTTCGAGCGCGGGTGCGGCGAGAAGATGACGACGTCGCGCGCCTTGATGCCGTAGATGGCGTTGCCGGCCGGCGTCAGGTCGGGGTTGGTCGTCGGCACGATGCAGGCGACGATGCCGGCCGGCTTGCCGTACTTGACGATGCCCTTCTCGGGCAGTTCCTCGATGATGCCGACGCTCTTCTGCCGCAGCGCGTCGCGCAGCACGCCGCGGATCTTCATCCGCTTGCCCATCCGGCTCACCGCGTCGCCGAGGCCGGATTCCCCGATCCCCATGTCGACCAGCCGCGTGAACGTCTGCTTGTTGGCAACCGCCCAGGCCACCGCCTGGCACAGGCGGTCGACCTTCGCCTGGTCGTAGGTCTCGATGATCGCCAGCGCCTTCCTCGCACGGTCGAACACCTCGTCGAGTTCCTGCTGCTGTTCCTCGTTGATGCCTTTTCTTGCTTCGATGGCGGCCATGGCGGACATTCCTCGTGTGAGCGTGGGATAGCCGGCCGCCTCCACCGCCTGCGGATTGCCCCTTGGCAGGGCTCCTCGGCGCACGGCCCTTCGGGGCTCTTGTGGCGCGGATCTGGGTGTGCCTTTTGGCGCACTTCACCGGCGATTTCGACGCTGCCACCGGTTGCCCGCGGCGCGTCGTACCTGTTGTCACCATAGAACCGCCTCAGGGCAGGGTCAAGGGCGCATGTCGACATCATGTGCGCTGATCGCCCACTTTGTTCGGCATTGTCGGGAAATTTGGAAATACTTGCGTTGGCGCGGGCGCTCATAGTATCTTTAGGGCGCATTTCGCCCGTCATGACCACTGAGCGGCTAGCCGTTGACCGCCATTTCAGCATTCGACCCAGGGGCCCCATGCCAAGCAGCAGTGATGCAGACCACCCGCCGCGCATCCCGCCGTCCGCGCCATCGCCGCAGCCCACCGCTTCGCAGGCGGTTTCGGCGCCGGCCGATCCCGATGCGACGCTCGCCGACACCATCGCGCGCCACGCCGACGACCCCGACTTCGTGACCGCGCTGGCGCGCGGGCTCGCCGTGCTGTTGGCGCTTTCCGACAAGAAGCGCCGCATGTCGATCGCGCAGGTCAGCCACCTCACCGGCATCCCGCGCGCCGCGGCGCGGCGCAGCCTGCACACGCTGGGCAAGCTCGGCTTCGTCGCGGCGGACGAGGCGCGCCGGTTCTACCTGCGCCCTCGGGTGCTGTCGTTCTCGCACGGCTACCTGTCGGCGTCGCCGCTGGCGGTGCTCGCGCAGCCGGTCCTCGATCGCCTCGGCGAAGCGCTGCACGAGGCGTGCTCGCTGGCGACGCTCGACGGCGACGAGATCGTCTACCTCGCGCGCTCGGCGTCGTCGCGGATCATGTCCCCGAACCTCAACGTCGGGCGCCGCCTTCCCGCGTACTGCACGTCGGTCGGGCACGTGCTGCTCGCGCATCTGCCGCCGGACGAACTCAACAGCTACCTGGCGCGCGTCCGCTTCCACCCGTACACCGAGTACACGCCGACGTCGGCCGACGTGCTGCTGCCGCTGCTCGCCGCGGTGCGGGAGTCGGGCTTTGCCTTCGCCAGCCAGCTGATGGAGCCGCGGCTGTGCACGCTGGCGGTGCCGGTGCACGACGCCGGCGGCAACTACGTCGCGGGGATCAACGTCATCCTCCAGGGGCGGCTGGTGTCGCGCGCCGACATGGCGGAGCGCTTCTACCAGCCCGTCGCGCGCGCGGCGATGGAGCTGGGGTCGCTGCTCCTGCCCTGACCGGTCCCGCCGCCGGCGATGGCGGCGGCGGACTGCGGTACGCTATGATCTGGCGTGCCGCCGCGCCGAACGGCGACGCGGGCAGCGTGCCGGCGGAAGACCACGAGGACATTCGATGACGAACGCGATGGGCCGCGAGGCGGTCACGGAACCCCTTAACCCGCTCGGCGTCGACGGCATCGAATTCATCGAGTTCGCGACGTCCAAGCCGCAGGCACTGGGCGGGGTGCTCGAACAGATGGGATTCCGCCCCATCGCGCGGCATCGCTCGCGCGAGGTCGAGCTCTACCGGCAGGGCTCGATGAACATCATCGTCAACGCGCAGCCGGCCGACGTCCCGCGGACCGTGCAGCCGGTCGAGACGCCGATCATCAGCGCGTTCGCCGTTCGCGTCCACGACGCCGACGCCGCTTTCCACCGCGCGCTCGAGCTCGGCGCGTGGGAGATTCCGGTGCGCGCGCGGGCGATGGAGCTCAACATCCCCGCGATCCACGGCGTCGGCGAGAGCCTGATCTACTTCGTCGACCGGTACACCGAGTTCTCGATCTACGACGTCGATTTCCACGCCATCCCGACGGTCGATCCGCATCCGCCGGCGCTGGGCGGCATGCGCTTCTTCGGGCTGGTCCAGTACGTCGGCGCCGGCCGCACCGAGGACTGGGTCGAGTTCTACGCGCAGATCTTCGGCTTCAAGCCGCTGGCGCCGGAAGTCCGCTTCGGCATCCTGCCCAAGGGCCTGCTGCTGCAGAGCCCCTGCCGCGGCTTCTACCTGCAGCTGATCGAGCCCGACGACACCGCGCAGTACGCGCCGGCGGACGAGCAATTGCAGCGGCTCGGCTTCGGCACGCCCGACGTCCTGGCGACGGTCGCGCTCCTCGAGAAGCGCGGCATCGAGTTCCTCGCCTCGGAGAAGGTGCACACCAGCGAGCGCGGCGCGCTGACCAAGGCGCGTCTGGGCAGCGTGATGTTCGAGCTCGTCCACGACGTGCCGGCGCAGCCGGCGGCGACCCGATGATCTTCGGCGACTTCGGGATGGACACCGCCTCGCTGGCGGGCTCGCTCGAGAGCAAGCTCGCGGCGATACGGCGGGCCGGGTTCTCGCAGGTGATGATATCCGCCGGCGACGTCGTCGGCCATCCCGCCGGCGTCGCCGGCGGCGCGCGCGTCGTCCGCGACAGCGGCCTGCGCGTGACCGGCCTCGAGGCGCTGCGCGATTTCGAGGGGCTCTCCGGCCGGCTGCACGGCTACAAGGTCGACGTCGCCAAGTCGATGCTCGAAGTCTGCGGCGCGCTCGGCGGCCGCGTGCTGCTGGTCGAGGCGTCGACGTCGACGCACGCCGACGCCAGCGCCGAGGCGATCGTCCGCGACCTGCGGATGCTCGCGATGCTCGCGATCCCCATGGGCATCCGGATCGCGTTCAAGGGCGTGTCGTGGAGCCGGACGGTGACCGATTTCTCCGCGGCGGGCGACCTCGTCTTTCGCGCCAACTGCCCGAACCTGGGGCTCGCCGTCGACGCGTTCGACGTGCTGGCGGCGCGCATCCCGCTCGCCGATCTCGAAGCGATCGATCCGCAGCAGATCTTCCTGGTCCAGCTCTCCGACTACATGTGGCAGCAGATCCGGTCGGTCGAGGAAGCGGCGACGACGGCGACGCACTTCCGCGTCTTTCCGGGCGAGGGCGCGCACAGCGACGACCTCGCCCGGTTCGTCAGCGCGCTCGACGGCATCGGCTACTGCGGCGACTACAGCTTCGACGTCTACAACGACGACTACCAGCAGATGCCCGCCGAGACCGTCGTCGCGCGCGCGCACCGCGCCGCCGAATGGCTTGCCGAGACGGTGCTGCGGCGCGCGCTGCCGGTGCCCGACATGGAGCGCCTCGCGCGCAGCAATCGCCGCTGACGCATCGGACCGATGCCCGGCGGCAACTACCGCACAAGGATGCAGACGATGAAGATGGAGTATCGCCGGCTCGGCGACAGCGGCCTCGAGGTTTCCCCGATCTGCCTGGGCACGATGACCTTCGGCGACCGCAGCAGCGAGGCCGAAGCGCACCGGATCATCGCCTCCGCCTTCGACGCCGGCGTCAACTTCATCGACACCGCCGACGCGTACGTCTACGGCGTCGCGGAAAGGATCGTCGGCGCCGCGATCCGTGCCAACCGCCGGCACTGGATCCTCGCCACCAAGGTCGCCAATCCGATGACGGCGAAGCCGCGCGACGGCGGCCTGTCGCGGCGCTGGATACTGCAGGCCTGCGACGACAGCCTCGCGCGCCTCGCCACCGACTACATCGACGTCTACTACCTGCACAAGGACGACCGCGCGACGCCGATCGCCGAGACGGTCGGCGCGATCGGCGACCTCATCCGGAGCGGCAAGATCCTGTACTTCGGGATCTCGAACTACCGCGGCTGGCGCATATCCGAGGTCGTCAACGAGTGCGCAGCGCAGGGCGTGCCCCGGCCGGTCGTGTGCCAGCCGTACTACAACCTGCTCAACCGCCAGCCCGAAGTCGAGATCCTGCCGGCCTGCGATTACCACGGCCTCGGCGTGGTGCCGTACTCGCCGATCGCGCGCGGCGTGCTGACCGGCAAGTACCGCGCCGGCGTCGTGCCCGAGGATTCGCGCGTCGCGCGCCGGGACCAGCGGATCATGGAGACCGAGAACCGCGAGGAGTCGCTGGCGATCGCGCAGCAGCTGGAAGCGCACGCCCGGGCGACCGGACGCACGCCGGTGGCGTTCGCACTGGCGTGGCTGTGGGCGAACGAACTCGTGACCTCGGTGATCGCCGGTCCGCGCACGTTCGAGCAGTGGCAGGACTACCTCGCCGCGCTCGGCACGCCGTGGAGCGCCGACGACGAGGCGCTGGTCGATTCGCTGGTGCGTCCGGGCTACGCGTCGACGCACGGCTACCACGATCCGCAGTACCCGTTCTTCGGGCGCATCGTCGACGCCTGACCGCGGCCGCTTCCGGGCGACTGGCGCCCGATTCGGGCGTGAGCCCAAACCGTTCATCCCGAAGTTGAGGCAGCCGAAATGGCACTCCCCGACGGCCTCTACGACCTCTTGCTGACGGAGCGGCTGGCGACTCAGGTCGACCCTGGTCGTGCCGATGTTGTCGCGCTCAACGCCGGCGCCGCGGAGTTTCTGGCCGACGTCATCGCGCGCCAGCTCGAGGCCGTCCTCGACGATGTCGGGGGCGACGACACCGACAAGCTCCGGCGGCAGCTCGAACTGGTCAACGCGCTGCTGGTCGCGCTGCGGCAGCGACTCGTCGCCGACGATCGGCTGGCCGCTTCCGCCGAAGTCATCGACCTCTTGGCGCGGCCACTTCGCGTCCTCAAGGCGATTCGGCGTGACCGCCAGTTCCCGGCGTCACCCGAAATCGGGCTGGCTGCCCCTTGGCTCTTCACCGCCGGCAAGGGTTCGCCCTCGCTGCTGCAGGAGATCCGGCGCGAGCTCGCGTCGGCGGACGAGGTGGACATCCTGGTCAGTTTCATCACGGTGTCGGGCGTGCGCAAATTGCAGGACGTGCTGCAGCAGATCACGGCGATGGGCGCACGCGGCGAGACTACGACACGCCTGCGCATCCTCACCACCACCTACACCGGCGCGACCGAGGCGCGCGCCCTCGACGAGTTGGCCCGCCTGCCGGGCTGCGAAGTGCGCGTATCGCTCGACGGCCGGCGCACGCGCCTGCACGCGAAGGCCTGGCTGTTCCGGCGCAGGACCGGCTTTGGCTCGGCTTATGTGGGCAGCGCCAACCTCTCGGGGGCAGCGCTGACCGGGGGACTGGAGTGGACCGTCAAGCTCACGCAACGCGCGCAGGAGGCGCTGTTTGCGCGTGCCATCGCCCACTTCGAGGCGCTGTGGGCCGACAGCGAATTCCAGAGCTATGACCCCGACAATGCCGACCACCGCCAAGCGCTGGCGGCCGCCCTCGGACGGGAGTCCTTCTGCGACGGACCCGCCGCCGCGATCAGTTTTTTCGACCTGCAACCCAGGACCTACCAGCAGGACATGTTGGAACAGTTGGCGGCAGAGCGCGCGCACGGCCGCTGCCGCAACCTGCTGGTGGCAGCGACCGGCACGGGCAAGACAATCGTTGCGGCGTTCGACTACCGGAACACCTGCCGCATCGAAGGAGGGCGCCCACGCCTTCTGTTCGTCGCCCACCGCGAGGAAATCCTGCGCCAGGCCATGCGCACCTACCGCGAGGTGCTGCGCGATCCCGAATTCGGCGACCTGCTCACCGGCAGCCACGAACCTGGGCGATGGGACCATCTGTTCGCCACCATCGACAGCGTGTCGAGCCGCGACCTCGTGGCCACCGTCGGTGCCGACTATTGGCACAGCGTCGTGGTGGATGAATGCCATCGGTTGGCGGCTGACCGGTTCGACGCTTTGGCCAGAGCCGTTCGCCCCGGCCTTCTGCTCGGGCTGACGGCGACGCCCGAGCGCAGCGACGGGCAACCGATTGTGCAGTACTTCGATCAGCGTCCCGACGGCAGCCCGGCCGTGGAGCTTCGACTGTGGCATGCGCTCGACCTGCAGTTGCTGGCGTCCTTCGAGTATTACGCCTGCGACGACGCCACCGACTTCTCGGACGTCCCCTGGGACAAGGCCGGCGAGCGCGAAGCCGTGGACGAACTGGTCACGGGCAACGACGTCCGCGCAAGACTCGTCGTCGCCGAGTGGCGCCGGCTGGCGTCCGACGCGTCGCGATCACGCGCGCTGGTGTTCTGCGTGTCGGTAGCGCACGCCGAATTCATGACCGACCGACTCAATCGGGCCGGGTTGCCGGCGGCCTGCGTGGTGGGCACGACCACCGCCGAAGACCGGCGCCGTGCACCGCAACGCCTGCTGCGCGGCGAACTGTGTGCGCTGGTGACGGTCGACCTCTACAACGAAGGCATCGACCTGCCCATGGTCGACACGCTGTTGCTGCTGCGTCCCACGCAAAGCCCGGTGCTTTTCCAGCAACAGATCGGCCGCGGCCTGCGTCTCGCGGCCGGCAAGGACAGCTGCCTCGTGCTCGACTTTGTCGGCCAGCACCGCGCCGAATTTCGGTTCGACCGGCTGCTGTCCAGCCTGACAGGCTTGTCGCGGCGCGAACTGGTCGACGGCGTCGAGAACGGTTTCGGCAGCTTGCCCCCCGGCTGCCACATCCAACTGCAACGACAGACGCGCGAGCAAGTGCTGCGGGGGCTGCGCGCACTGACCACGCAGAACTGGCGCCGCTTGCGCGCCGAACTGCAAGCCTATGCCGCCCTGCGTGGCCGTGCGTCCGTGCGCCTGGCGGACTTTCTGCACGACCAGGCTCTGGAACTGGAAGACGTCTACCGCGCCGGCGCCGGAGAGGGCCGCAGTGGGTGGACGGCGCTGAAACGCGATGCTGGCCTGATCGCCGCCGAGCCCGGCCCCGAGGAGAGCTACTTCAGCCGCCGCTTCGGCGACCTGCTGCACGTGGACGACCCTCGGCGCCTCGACGTGATGGCCGCCATCGGCGCGCTTGACAGCCAACCGAAGGCCTTCGCTGCGTCGGACGCAATCGGCGTGCAGATGCTGGCTTACCAGATCGACGGACGCCACGATCAAGCTGCTGGCCCCGAAGCCTTCGTCGAGCGCCTGTCGCGTCACCCCGCCATCGGAGAGGAACTCGTCGAACTGTCGGAGCTGCTGCAGGCGCGCAGCAGTCTGGGCACCAGCCCGGTGCCGGGACTGGAAGACACGCCGCTGTGCCTGCACGCGGCCTACGGCGCGCGCGAAGTGCTCACGGCCGTGGGCTGGCTGACGGCGTCGCGTCGCGCGCCCTTCCAGGCCGGAGTGCTGCCGCTGGCCGGGCGCAAGGCCGAACTGCTGTTCGTGACGCTCGACAAGAGCGAGGGCTACCACGACCGCATCTCGTACCACGACTACGCGATCAGCGCCGAGCGCTTTCACTGGCAGACTCAGAACAGCGCGGGGCCGGACACGCCCGCCGGACGGCGTTATCTGCAGAGCGCCGATCGCGACCGCGGCGGCTGTTGCAACGGCTGGCAGTTCCAGCTCTTCGTTCGGCCGCGCAAGAGCGATGGCTACCGCGCCTGCGGGCGAGTGACGCTGGAATCCGCCGAAGGTGGCCGGCCGATGAGCATTGTCTGGAAGCTTGAAACACCGCTGCCGGCGCGACTGTTCAGTGAGTTCAGCGTCCTGCGCGGCGCCTGATGGCGGTTCATCGTCGGCGTGTCCGGCGACCCGGTATTCGGGCGCGCTTGCTAAACTGATGGACGCGTCATGACGACGTCCCAGAGCAGGAGAGCCGGATGAAGCGTGTGCAGGCATTGGAACATCTTGCCCGAAGCAAACCCGCCCTGGCGGCCCGATACGGCGTCACCGACCTCGCCCTCTTCGGGTCCACGGCGCGTGATGCCGCGCGGGTCGACAGCGATATCGACATCCTGGTGTCGTTTGACGGCCCAGCCACGTCTGAGCGCTACTTCGGCGTCCAGTTCTTCCTCGAGGATCTTCTGGGCTGTCCGGTCGACCTGGTCACCGACAAAGCGCTGCGCCCCGAACTGCGTCCCTTCATCGAAAAGGATGCAGTTCATGTCTGACCGCATCGCGCGCGAGTGGCGCTTCTACATCGACGACATGATCGCGTTCGCCGAAAGAGTCATTGCTTACACCGAGGGCCTGGATCAGCAACGATTCGTCGCGAGCGGCCTCAACTACGATGCCACGGTGCGCAACCTGGAACTGATTGGCGAAGCAGCGACCCACGTGCCTGAGGCTGTCCGTGCCGCACATCCGCAAGTGCCGTGGCGACTCGTCATCGCCACACGCAACCGGCTGACCCACGGCTATCTCGGCGTCGACAACGACACTCTGTGGAGCATTGTCGTCTCGGACGTGCCCGCGTTGCTCCTCAGTCTGGGCGACGTCAAGCGCGCTTCGGCATGAGCGCGAATTGGCCTTGCAGGCCGCGGCGCTCGGCACTCTCGGAGGGAAGGCGCGCAGCGCCAGCGATGCACCATTGAGCCTGCCGGCAGCCAGGCGCAACGCGCCGCCGCGATTCAGCGCTCGTTGGCGACGCCGTGCGGCACGTGGCCCGCGGCGCCGTGCCGCGCCGCCGACTCGACGTGCGTGCGCTGGTCGTCGAAGAAGATGTCGGCGCCGAACGCGGACAGCACGTCGCCCTTGTCGAGCCCGCCGAGGAAGAACGCTTCGTCGATGCGGATGTTCCACGCGCGCAGCGTGCGGATGACGCGCTCGTGCGCCGGCGCGCTGCGCGCGGTGACCAGCGCGGTGCGGATGGGGCTCCGGTCCTCGGGAAAATCGGACTGGATCCGGTGCAGCGCGGCCAGGAATTCCTTGAACGGCCCGCCCGACAGCGGCTCGCGCGCGGCGTCGACCTCGCTGCGCGCGAACGCGGCGAGCCCCTGCTCCTGGTAGACGCGCTCGGCCTCGTCGGAAAAGATCACCGCGTCGCCGTCGAACGCGAGCCGCAGGCCGTCGGCCTCGGCGCGCTCGACCGCGCCGGCGACGATCGTCGCCGCCGCATAGCCGTCGGCGAGCGCGCGCTTCACGTCGCCGGTGTCGGCCGAAAGAAAGAGGTGCGCGCCGAAGGCCGGCACGTAGCGCGACGTCGCCTCGCCCTTGGTGAACGCGGCGCGCGTGATGTCGAGGCCGTAGTGCTTGATCGCGTTGAACACGCGCAGGCCGGTGTCGGCGCTGTTGCGCGACAGCAGGATCACCTCGACGTACTGCTTGTCGGGGCGGTTGAGGCGAAGCAGCTTCTTGGTCAGCGCGAACGCCGGGCCCGGCGCCAGGATCTCGTTCTCGTGCTCGACCTGGTAGCGGTGATACGCGGTGACGCCGTCTTCGGTGTAGATCCTGTGGCTTTCCGCGAGGTCGAACAACGCCCGCGACGAAATCGCGACGACCAGCTGGCCGGCGAGCGTGGGTTTGGGCATGCGTCGAGTATAGCGCCGGCCCCGGCCGTCAGCCGGCGGCACACCCGGCGAAGCGCAGGACCGACGGCAGCTCGGCGGCGAACTCCGCCCAGCCGTGATCGCCGCCGCCGGCGACGTACTGCCACGCGCCGCGGTAGAACGCGACCGCCTCGCGCCAGTCGAGCACCTCGTCGCCGCTGCGCACCAGCAGCAGATACCGCTCGGGCCGCGTGATGCGCGCAACCGCCAGCGCCCGCAGCTGCGCGAAGTGCTCTTCGATCACCTCGAAGGCTTCGCCGGTGTACAGGTTGGTCTGCGTGCCGGCGTAAGGCGCCAGGTCTTCGTACGGCCGGATCGCCGGATTGATCAGCACGGCGCGGGCGCCGAAGCGTTCGGCCAGATGCGTCGCGTAGAAGCCGCCGAGCGAGCTGCCGACCAGCGTCAATGCGTCCGCCGGCGAGCGCACTTCGCGCTCGATCAGCGCGGCGACGCCGTCCACCGCAGCCGCCGGTTCGGTGGCGAGCGCGGGCACGAACAGCCGCGGCCGGGTGGCGGCGGGCAGCGCGGCGACCGCGCGCACGAGGATCTGCGCCTTGACGCTCCCGGGCGACGAACGAAAGCCGTGCAGGTAGATCAGCGTCGGACTCATCGCCCCGCCGCCAGCCGCGCCAGCAGCCTGGCGTGGATTCCGCCGAAGCCGCCGTTGCTCATCACCAGCACGTGATCGCCGGGCTGCGCCTCGGCCGCGATCGCCTCGACCAGCCCGGCGAGATCGCGGTGGACGGCGGCGCTGGCACCCAGCGGCGCCAGCGCCGCCGCCGCGTCCCAGCCGAGGTTTG
Organism: uncultured beta proteobacterium; assembly: GCA_903912485.1. Lineage (GTDB taxonomy): Bacteria > Pseudomonadota > Gammaproteobacteria > Burkholderiales > Casimicrobiaceae > CAIWHR01. Next base: position 48,924 of record CAIWHR010000472.1, read on the forward strand.
CGGCGTAGCAGTACACCCGATCCGCGGCGGCGAGGCTGCCCGGCAGCGCGTCCTTCATCGAGCCCAGCTTCATCGTGTTCGATCGCGGCTCGAGCACGGCGAGGATGCGCGCGCCGCCGACCTTGCGCCGCAGGCCGTCCAGCGTGACCGCGATCGCCGTCGGATGGTGCGCGAAGTCGTCGTAGACGGTGACGCCGTTGACGGTGCCGCGCACTTCCATCCGGCGCTTGACGCCGCCGAACGAGGCAAGCCCGGCAAGGCTCACCGCCACCGGCACGCCGGCGTGCCGCGCGGCCGCGATCGCCGCCAGCGCGTTCTGTTGGTTGTGCCGCCCCGCCTGCCCGAACGCCAGCGTGCCCTGGGCGGCGCCGCCGAGCAGGATGCCGCCGTCGACCGCGATCGTCCACCCGGGGCCGTTGCCCGGGACCTCGGCCAGGCCGAAGCGCTCGACCTCGCTCCAGGAGCCGCGGGCGAGCACGCGCGCGAGGCTCGCCTCGCCGCCGTTGACGACGATGCGGCCCTTGCCCGGCACCGTGCGCACCAGGTGGTGGAACTGCGTTTCGATCGCCGCGAGATCGGGAAAGATGTCGGCGTGATCGTATTCGAGGTTGTTGAGGATCAGCGTGCGCGGGCGGTAGTGGACGAACTTGGAGCGCTTGTCGAAGAACGCGGTGTCGTATTCGTCGGCCTCGATCACGAAGAACGGGCTGTCGGTGAGGCGCGCCGAGACGCCGAAGTCGTTGGGCACGCCGCCGATCAGAAAGCCGGGGTCCAGGCCCGCGTCGTCGAGGACCCACGCCAGCATCGCGGCGGTCGTCGTCTTGCCGTGCGTGCCGGCGACGGCGAGCACCCACTTGTCGAAGAGCACGTGCTCGGCCAGCCATTGCGGACCCGACACGTAAGCGCGTCCGGCGTCGAGGATCGCCTCCATCAGCGGGTTGCCGCGCGAGACCACGTTGCCGATCACGAAAACGTCGGCGCCCCCGGCGACGCCTTCGAGCTGCGACGGGTCCCAGCCGTCGGTGAGTCCGATGCCGAGCGCCTCGAGCTGCGTGCTCATCGGCGGATAGACGTCGGCGTCGCAGCCGGTGACGGTGTGCCCGGCGCGCCTGGCGATCGCCGCGACGCCGCCCATGAACGTGCCGCAGATGCCGAGGATGTGCAGGTGCATCGGTCGACCCTCAGTTCGCGCGGTGCGGGCGCGCGTGGCGTCGCCACCCGCGCACGAACCACGCGTACGACAGCACATACAGGGCGAGCACCAGCGCGAAGGCGAGCCGCAGTCCGTCCGCCGTGTCGAGGCCGAGCGAAACGCGCGCGGCGTCGACGGCGATGCCGATCCCCCACTGCGCCGCGAAGCTCCCCGCGAACATCAGGAGGTTCACCGCGGTGTTGGCGCGGCCGGTGAGGTCGCTGGCGAGGCCGTCGTTCAGCACGGTGAAGGCGAGCACGTTGACGACCACGCCGAAGCCGTACGCCGACCACCAGAAATAGGTTCCGGGCACGCGGAAGACGATCGCGGCGAACGCGAACCCGCCCAGCGCGTAGCCGGCGGCGAACAGGTGGCGCGCGCCGATGCCGCGCCGCGCGAGCCGGGTGGCGAACAGGCCGAGCCCGAGGTAGCCCGCCAGCATGACGACGCCCATCACCAGCAGGTGCCGCGCCGCGACCGCGCGGGTATACCCCTCGACCTCGATCAGCCACGGCACCGACCACAGGCCCTGGATGGCCATGAACGAACCCATGCCGAAGCCGCCCAGCGGGACGATCCACCAGAAGCGCGGGTGCGCGAACACGCTCTTCACGCCGCGCCATTGCGCCGCGAAGCCGACCGCGTGCGCATTGCCCGGAGTGTCCGGCACGCGCAGGAAGATCGCCGTCGCGATCGCGAACGCAGCAACCGCCAGCGCCATGAAGACCACGCGCCACGACGTCACCGTCAGCGCCGCTTCGAGCGGCGCCGTCGCCAGCAGCGCGCCGCTGCCGCCGGCGACCATCATCCAGCCGGAGAGGGACGCCTGCCGCTGCGGCGGATACCAGGTCGCGATCGCCTTCAGCGGCGCCATCAGCCCGGCCGCACAGCCGACGCCGATCAGCGCCCTGCCCGCGACCAGTCCCGCGACGTCGGTGGCGGTGGCGAAGGCCAGCGCGCCGAGTCCGGCCAGCAGCAGCAGCGCCGGCTCGACGCGGCGCGGTCCGTAGCGGTCGAGCAGCATGCCGACCGGAAGCTGCACCGCGGCGAACGCGACGAAGTAGGCGCCGGTGAGAAAGCCCAGCGACCCCTGCGTCAGCGCCAGCTCGCGCGTGAGGTCCGGCGAAATCACCGCGTTCACCATCCGGAACAGGTACGACAGCAGGTAGCCCGCCGCGAACGGAAAGTACAGACGGGCAAAGCTCATCGTCGGCTCGTGCACGGCGGAAGCGGGCGCAGGACGCGGCATCGCATCAGTCGCGGAAGATGAAGTACACGGCGCCCAGCAGGCAAATTCCCGCCCACACGAAGTCGAGCTTGGGCGGCTGGTCCATGTACACGACCGCGAACGGCACGAACACCGCCAGCGTGATGATCTCCTGCATGATCTTGAGCTGCGCCAGCGACAGCGCCGTGTAGCCGATGCGGTTCGCCGGAACCTGGAACAGATACTCGAACAGCGCGATGCCCCACGAGATCAGCGCCGCGATCCACCACGGCTGCGCCTCGAGGTGCTTCAGGTGCCCGTACCAGGCGAAGGTCATGAACAGGTTCGAGACCGTGAGCAGCGCGGCGCAGGCGAGCGCCGGGTGGCTGGTGATCGGGGCAAAGGAATTCATCGGCGCGGACTTCCGGTGCGGCGGCGCGACAGAGGTCGGGCGACGCCGGGGACCCGCATTATCGCCCTGCCGGCGCAAACTCAGGTAAAGCTGACGGTGAGCCCCGCGACGCCCAGCGCGCCGTAATCGCTGGTCCACGTCTGCCCCGGCTCCACCGGCCACGCGTCGGTGACGGTGCCGGTGGTGATCACCTCGCCGGCGGCGAGCGGCGGGGCCCAGGGCTGCGTCGCCAGCACGCGGGCGAGATGCGCCAGCGCCAGCGCGGGATTGCCGAGCACGTTCGCGCCCGCGCCGGTGTCGACCAGCGCGCCGCCGTGCCGCAGCTGCAGCGCGAACGCCGGCAGCGCGGCGGCGATCGACGCACGGTTGTCCGCGGTGACGGCGACGGGCGCGCCGACGATCAGCGCCCCGTGCAGGCCGAACGCGGCGGTGCAGTCGGCCGCGGTGAACTTCCAGTCGGGAAAGTGGCTCTGGACGATCTCGAAACCGGCCGCGACCCACTCGACGCAGTCCAGGATCGAAGCCGCGTCGTCGACGGCCGGCACCGGCGCCTTCAGCTTGAACACGACCTCGGGCTCGATGCGCGGCTGCACGAGGCCGGCGAGCGACTGCGAAGCGCGGCCCGACGGCGCGAACTGCACGGTGCGGTCCCAGGCGTGCGCCCACATCGGCCGGTTGACGCCGTAGCGCGCCCAGATGGTGCGGTTGGTGAATCCGATCTTGCGCGCGACCGACTGCCAGCCGCGCGCGCGCCGGCGGCGCTCGATCTCGGCAAGCACCTCGTACGCGGCGGCGACGTCGAACTGCGGCTCGGTCGCGCTGATCGGCGACAGCGTCGTCGCGCTGTCGTACGCCGCCAGCAGGCGGTCGGCGATGGCGCCGATGGCGGCGGGGGTCACGTCAGCACCCAGCGCGCGACGTCGCCGCCGCCCGCGGCGGCTTCGAGGAAGCCCGCCAGCACCCGCAGCGGCGCGTCGTCGTCGACCAGGCGCTCGAACCCGGCGGCGATCTCCCGCGAGAGATCCGCGCGCAGGCCCGGGTTGCGGCCGAGATCGACGGCGATGCGGACGTAGTCGCCGCGATCGCGCGCGACCAGCTGCGGCAGGCCCATCCGGTGCAGCATCGCCATGCTCTGGCGCCCCCGCATCAGGTCTCCCGGCAGCGTGACCAGCGGCAGCCCGCAGGCGAAGGCGTCGAGGCTGGTGTTGCCGCCCGACCAGCGCAGCGTGTCGAGCACGACGTCGCAGGCGGCAGTCAGCGCGAGGTAGGTCTCCCGCGGGACCAGCGGCAGGACGCGGCAGCACTGGTCCGCGCGCATCCCGCGCGCTTCCAGCGCCGGCGACAACCGGCGCATGAAGGCCTCGGTGACCAGCGGATGCGCGGCGGCGAACAGAACCAGCGTGGCGTCCGGCACCTCGCAGAGCACGTCGGCGAGCAGCGCGTCGTTGTCGGGATGGATCTTGAACAGCGACTGCGGGCACAGGAACAGCGTGCGCCCTGCGGCGAGGCCGAGTTCGGCGCGGCTGGCCTTCGCCACCGCCGGCGGACGTGGGTAGCTGGTTCCGATGCCGGGGAGGCCGACCAGGCGCTCCCGGTAGCACGCGCCGGCGCCGGCGGGTTCCATCGCCGCCGTCGTCAGGAAGTAGTCGATCGTCGGGTGCCCCGAGGTGACCGGATGCCCCCACGCGCAGCACTGGACGGGTGCCAGCCTCATCCCCGCCAGCGTGAACGCCACGTCGTGCATGCCCAGTTCGGGGTAGACGAGGACGTCGAGCTCCGCGTCGCGGATCGCGCCCGCCATCCCGCGCAGCGAGCGCCCTCCCAGCGGCAGCGCGTCGGCGGCGCCGGGAGCGGCCGCCGCGGCGGTCGCGTCGGCATGGCGCGCCAGGTCGAACAGCCGGACTTCGAAACGCCCGCGGTCGAGGCCGCCCTGCCAGCGGCCGAAGTACGCGCCCACCGTGCTGCTGTTGAAGAACCGCGACGCGAAGCCGACGCGGATCCGGTCGCGCGCCGGGCGGCGCGGCATCGGCGCGCGCAGCGACGGGTCGGCGCTGTCGAGGTAGCCGCCCAGCCAGTCGCCGTAGCGCGTCTGCAGCCGCAGGTCGTCCTCGCCCTGGTAGGCGAGGTAGAAGTTGGTCCACTGCACGCGGGCGATGGCCCGCTCCGGCGGGACGCCGGGTGGGGCCTGCGCGAACGACGCCGCGAGCGCGTCGAGCCCCACGCCGAACCGCCGCCGCTCTTCGCCGACGGCGGCCGCCGACGCGTAAACCTGCGGCAGCGTCAGGTGCAGTCCCAGCGCCGCCGCGACGTTGGCGGGATCCTGCTGCAGCGAGCGCCGGAAGGCGTCGCGCGCCGGCTGCACTTCACCGCTCTCGGCGAGCACCGCGCCCAGCGCGGTCAGCTCGCTGGCGCTGTGCGCCGGGTCGAGCGCTATCGCCCGCGACAGGCTCTGCGCCGCTGCGTCGGTCTGCCCCATCGCGCTCTGCGTCGCCGCCAGCGCGACCCACGCCGGCCGGCTCGCCGGGTCGCCCGCGAGCAGTTCGCGAAAGGCCCGGCCGGCCTCCGTCCAGCGTCCCGTCTCCCGGCACAGCAGGCCGAGGTTGAAGCGCGCGACGCGGGACGCCGGATCGATCGACAGCGCGCGCGCGTACGCCTGTTCGGCTTCCGCGAGCCGGTGCTGCCCGTGCAGCAGCTCGCCCAGGTTGTTCAGCGCCGCGATGTATTGCGGTCGCTGGCGCAGAGCGTCGCGAAACCACGCGATCGCCTCGTCGCCGCGATCGAGTTCGGCCAGCATCACGGCCAGGTTGAAGCTGATCTCGGGCGCGGCGACGTTCAGCGCCGCGGCGGCCTCCAGCGCCGCCACCGCGTCGTCCCGCCTTCCCGCGGTGCGCAGCGCCCCGGCCAGCGCCAGCCGGAAACGCGGCGTTGCCGGATGCTGTTCGACCAGCCGCTGCGCGACGCGCACAGCCTCCCGAATCGCGTCGGGCGTCCCGGCGCGAAGGAGGTCGCCGACGTCGGCCAGCGGATCGCGGGAAGCCGCGGTCGGCGCGGCGGCGATCGTCGACGGGAGGGATGCAGCTGGCATCGGTGCAGGCCGGTCCGCGGGTCGCTTCACTGCAGCGGCGCGCGCCGCTGCTGATAACGCTGGTACACCTGCGCCCAGCCCGGATCGACCACCGCGCCCGACGCGTCCGCTGCCGCCGGCAC
>CAIWHR010000473.1 GCA_903912485.1 uncultured beta proteobacterium
CACCATCGCCGGCGCAGCGCGTAGCCCGGGCTTCGCCGCCGCGAACGCCGACCGGCAGCCCCCGCCGCCGAAAGGCGAAGCCCGGGGCAGCGGTGGCCGTCGAAGCGCTGCCCCGGGTTCCGCGGAGCAACGCATGTGGCTCGCGTCGGATGCCCTTGCCCGCGGAACCCGGGCTACGCATTCCCGGGAGCACGTACCGTGGCCGGTGTGGGCGGTCAGAGCGTGAACGTCATCTCCGACAGCAGCGCCCCGGGCAGCCGCATGCTGGCGAGCGAGCGCGCCCGGTAGGTCGAGCTGTCGAGCAGGAACTCGGTTTCCACCGTCAGCGCCTCGAGATTCGTGCCGAGCATCCGGTAGAGCGTGTCGTCGAAGCGCAGCACGTCGATGGGCGCGACGATCTTTCCGTGCTCGACCCAGAACGTCGCGAAGCGCGTCATCCCCGTCATCCGGCAGGCGCTGCGGTCGGAGAAATTGAGATAGTGGAGATTGCCGATCCACAGGCCGGTGTCGAGCGCCGCGAGTGCCTCGGCGGTCGGCAGCGTCCCGCCGGCCATCGCCAGCGACTCGGGCATCTCGCTGGCGTTGGCGCCGTTGGCGGTGCCGAAGGCGTCGCCGAACTCGCGTGCCGTGCGCGGCGATACCAACGCGCCGATGAGGCGGCCGGCGTCGATCAGCGGCACCTGCGCGGGCCGGACGTAGCCCTCGTCCTGGAATCCCGGCGCGACCCCCGCCGCCGTCGCCTCGGTGATGCTGACGCGCCGATCGAGCCGCAGCGCGGCGTCGCCGGCGTCGTGCATGCGCGCGAGCGGGCTTTGCCTCGTGGCGAGCGCGCGCGCGGAGAAGCCGCCCCAGCACAGCATCGACGCGACGTCCTCCATCGCCGCCGGCGTCAGGTACGCGCGGTAGCGCCCCGGCGCGAGGCGCTTCGCCGGCTGCGACATCCGGGCGAGCTCAAAGGTCGCCTCGGCCATGATCGCGCCGAACGCCGCAGCGTCCCAGGAGATGCCCGAGTACGCGCACTTCACCGCCTTGTCGGTGCGGTGGTAGAGGCTCCACTGCAGGTTGAAGCAGGTGGCCGCGTGCCAGTTGCGCTGGCCCAGCGAATTGGCGAAGCCGCGGTAGATCGGGCCGCCGGCGTAGAGGCCGACCAGGTCCTGCCCGGAGCCGGCGCGCAGAACGGCGTCGACGATGGTCTCGGCGTCCGGCAGCGGACCGCCGGCGACGCTGCGGCTGGGCTTCACCTCGGTGGCGATGGCGAGGTGCGGGTCGGCGGCGAGGTCGGGCAGCACCGCGCGCAGCCCGGCCAGCGCCGAGGCCAGCGCGGCGCGGTCGGCGGCGAGGTCCGCGGACAGCGCCAGCGTGTGTCCGGCGTGCGTGTCGCCGCGGATCAGGTCGAGGTCGAGGTAGCCCTGCGTGACGCTGCCGGGCTGGCGGACCTTGCCGCGGCTCATGCGCACGAAGTCGGTGGTCTCGGCGGCGAAGCGCGCCGTGTACGCTTCGCCGGCCTCGAGCAGTCCGTCGACCGACGCGGCGAGGTCGTTGAAATAGGTCTCCATCGTTCCGGGGGCGCCGGACAGGTCCCGCGGCGCCATCACGCTTCGCCCTCGCCGCCGAACACGTCGACGCCTGCGAACACGCAGGCGGGCGACGCGTGGCCGACGCGGATCATCTGCGAAGGCTCGCCCTTGCCGCAGTGCGGCGTGCCCAGAACCTGCAGCGTGTCGGCGTTGCCGACGCGCTTCAGGCTGCGCCAGAAGCTCGAACTGATGCCGCGGTAGTTGGGGTTCCTGACCACCGCGCCCAGTTCGCCATTGTCGATCAGGCGGGCGCGCTCGCAGCCGAACTGGAACTTGTTGCGCGAGTCGTCGATCGACCACGAACAGTTGGTCTCCATCATCACGCCGTGCTCGATGCCCTTGATCATCTCTTCGAGCGACGCGTCGCCCGGCTCCAGGTTGAGGTTCGCCATGCGGTCGATCGGCGGCCGGTTCCAGCCGTCGGCGCGCGCGTTGGCGACGCCGGGCAGCCCGGCGCGCGCCTGCGACAGCGCGCCGCCCAGCCCCCGCTCGAGGATGCCGGCGCGGATGAGGTGGACCTTCTCCGCACGCATGCCCTCGTCGTCCCAGCCGTAGCTCGCGAGTTCCTCGCTGCGGGTCGGGTCGAAGGTCACGTTGAGGAGTTCGGAGCCGTAGCGGTAGCTGCCGAACATGTCGGGCGTCACGAAGCTCGTTCCGGCGAAGTTGCGTTCGTCGCCCAGGATGCGGTCGAGTTCCAGCGGGTGGCCGATCGACTCGTGGATCTGCAGGATCATCTGGTCGGGCATCAGCAGCACGTCCATCCTGCCGCTCGGGCAGTTCGGCGCGCGCAGCAGTTCCAGCGCCTCGGCGGCGATGCGCTGCGCGCTGCCGTGGAAGCCGAAGCGCTCGAGGATCTCGTCGCCGCCCTGCTGGCAGATGCCGCGATGACCGTTGAGCGTCCGCGTCTGCGTGTGCCCGGCGCCGTGCGCGGTCACCGACATCCCGGGCATCAGCATCCGGTAGCGCTGGATCACGTCGCCGCCGGTGCTGGTGATGAAGCGCTGCGTCGCGCGGATCACGTCGACGCTCGCGTTCCAGTCGACGATCGCCGGGTCGATGGCCGACTGCCGCGACTCGGCGGCGAGCAGGTCGTACCACTCGCGCGGCGAGCGCGTCGGCGCGGCGAGCGAAGGCGACGCGTATTCGCCCTGCGGCGCCGGCGTGGGCAGCGTGCGCGCGTCGAGCAGGGCAAAGCCCTCGGTGAAGCGCGCCCACGCCGCCGCGCGCTCCAGCGCGGCGAGCAGCCCCGCGGGCGACGTGTCGCCGGTCGCCGCATAGCCGTAGCCGCGGCCGTGATGGACGGTCGCCATCGCGCCGCGGTCGGTCCGGCGGGCGAGCGGCAGCGCGACGTCCTTGCGCACCGCGTAGCCCTCGCTCACCTCCTCGGAGACGCGCAGCGACCAGAAATCGGCGTGGAAAGAAGGACGGGGGATCGGGTTCATGGCTTGGCCGGGTCGGGGGAAGCGGCGAGGGCGGCCAGCGCCGGGCCGACGACGCGGACGATGCGCCAGTCGGGCAGCACGCTGGCGCCCAGCGCCCGGTAGAAGTCGATGGCGGGCGTGTTCCAGTCGAGCACCGCCCACTCGAAGCGGCCGCAGCCGCGTTCGATGGCGATGGCGGCGAGCGCGCGCAGCAGCGCCTGCGCGCAGCCGCGGCGCCGAAACGCCGGCTGGACGTAGAGGTCTTCCAGCCACAGCCCGCGGCGGCCGAGGAAGGTCGAGAAATTGTGAAAGAAAAGCGCAAAGCCGGCCGCTTCGCCGCCGCGCGAGGCGATCAGCACCTCGGCCGCCGGCCGCTGCCCGAACAGCGCGTCGGCGAGGTCGGCTTCGGACGCGACGCAGAGATGCGCGAGCTTCTCGTATGCGGCGAGCGCGGCGATCATCGCGTGGATCGCGGGGATGTCGCCGGCGGTGGCGGCGCGGACCTCGAAGCCGTCCCGCGGGTCCGGCTGCGGCGGCCCGCCGTTTTCGATGGTTGAATCGTGCATCACGTAGCTACACCTCGCGGCCGAGAATGGAAAGGTCGCGCGCGACGCCGTCGAGTTCGGCGACCCGGGGCAGGCGCCCCCAGACGCCGAAGCCGGCGCGCTCGAACAGGCACATCGACGGCGCGTTGTGCGAAAAAATGAAGCCCAGCAGCGTGCGCAGGCCGAGTGCCGGCGCGGCCTCGATGGCATGCGCGAGCAGCGCCCTGGCGATGCCCCGGCGCTGCGCCCCGGGGTCGACGTAGACGGCCACTTCGACCGTTGCGCCGTACGCCGGGCGGCCGTAGAACGAACGCAGGCCGAGCCAGCCGGCGGGCGCGCCCCCGGACGGCGCCAGCACCCACAGCGGGCGCCGCCCGGGGTCGAACTCTCGGAACCAGGGCTCGCGCGCGGCGACGCTGACCGGTTCGGTGTCGGCGGTCGCCAGCCGGCCGGGGATCGATGCGTTGTAGATCGCGACGATCGCGGGCAGATCGTCGGCTTGCGCGTGGCGGATGACCATGGCGGATGGGAGGCGGATGAAGGCAGGCGCCCCGTTGCGGGCGCCGCGAGCGGGAAACCGGTCGAATCAGTGGAGTGCGCTCGCGCGGATGCGATCGAGCTTGGCCGCGTAGAGGTCGTGCTCGCTGCGGCTGCTGCTGTACTCGAGGGCGGTGGCGAGCTCCTTCCGGGCGCGCTCGGTTTCGCCCAGCGCCGCGTGTGCCGAGGCGAGCCAGTAGCGGAATTCGTGATAGTACGGCGCGCGCTCGACTTCGCTGGCGAACGCATCCCGCGCGGTCCGGAAATCGCCGGCGCGCATCGCCGCGCGGCCGCGCTCGAACAGGCTGAAGGGCGGATTGGGCTCCAGTTGCGCGAGCTTCGCCGCGAGGCTCGCGGCGTCGGCGACGCGGCCGCGCGCGCCGAGTAGGCGCACCTGGTTGGCCATCACGCGCGTATTGCCGGGCTCGCGCTCGAGGATGTAGGCATACGCCGCCTCGGCCTGCGCCAGGTCGCCGTGGCGCTGGTAGACGACGCCGAGCGTGTTGTGCGCGCTGAGGAACGACGGTTCCTCGATGATCGCCGCGCGGGCCCACGCGTACGCGTCGTCGAGGCGCCCGCCGACCAGCGCTTCGGCCGCCCGGTTGTTCATGTACATCGCGACGATCATCTCCTCGCGCACGGGGCGCGTGCGCTGCGCGCCCGCCTGCTGCGCGGGGAGGAAGTCGACGGTGATCTCGTCGCTGCGGCCGCGCTGGAAACCCCACTCGACCGGCTTGCTGCCGAGCGCCAGGTTGACGTGGCTGACGAAGAAGTGGATGTCGCCGCTGCGGGCGACCGTATCGTCGGAAGCGACGCTCTGGAAGCGGACCGGCAAGTCCATCGCCTTGGCAAACGCGGCGGTCATGATCACCAGCGACAGGCAGTTGCCGGCGCGGTCGGCGAACGCCTGCGCGGCGTTGCGGGTCATCACCGAGTCGTACTCGAGCTTCAGTTGGCCGCGGTGGTAGAGCGCGTCGACGAGCCCCTGGCGGCCGCCGCGGCCCAGCGGCCGGCCGTCGATCTCCTCGGCGAGGTAGCGCTTCATGTCGTCGCTGAGCGCAAAGACGTCGTCGGCGCTGATGCGCTCGGACGGGGCGGCGAAGAGATGATCGTTCAACAGTTGTGAGGGCGGCGCCGGGGGCGTCGTCGCGCAGGCGCCAACCATCAGGGCAAGAAGCAGGACGGCCCGAGCTTTCATCCGGCGTCTCCGGTCGCGAAACTGCGCCATTCTAACAGCAACGCGAC
>CAIWHR010000474.1 GCA_903912485.1 uncultured beta proteobacterium
CCGCGAGGTCCTGCGCCGTGCGCGGCGGCCCGCCCGCGCGCAGGTGGTCGCGCGCCAGCGCGGGGCCGGCGAGCCAGGTCTCGATGCAGCCCGAGCGGCCGCAGAAGCACGCCGGCCCGGGCCGCTCGTCGTCGCGCGGCCAGGGCAGCGGATTGTGGCCCGACTCGCCGGCGATCGCGTTGACGCCGCCAAGAACCCGCCCGTCGACGACGATTCCCCCGCCGACGCCGGTGCCGAGGATCACGCCGAACACGACGGCGGCACCCTGCCCCGCGCCGTCGCTCGCCTCCGACAGCGCGAAGCAGTTGGCGTCGTTGCTGATGCGCACCTCGCGCTGCAGCGCGGCTTCGAGGTCGGCCCGGATCGCGCGGCCGTTGAGCCAGACCGAGTTGGAGCCCCGAAGCCGCCCGGTCGCGCGCGAGATCGACCCCGGCGTCCCGATGCCGAGCGAGCCGCGCGCGCCGAGTTCGCGCTCGGCGCCGTGCACCAGCGAGCCGAGCGCCGCGAGCGTCGCCTCGTAGTCCCCCCGCGGCGCCGACACGCGCCGGCGCAGCAGTTCGCTCCCCTGAGCATCGAGGGCGATGATTTCGATCTTGGTGCCGCCCAGGTCGATGCCGAGGCGGACGCGGTTGCCGGTCATGGTTTCCTGCCTTCGCCGCCGCGATTCGCGCGGCGCGCGCGAAACTGCGGTGCGCAAGGGTAAACTTTACCCCTTGGGCGCCGGATTGCGGCAACGCAGCAAGCGGCGTCCGCACCCCGATCTTCACCTTCGCCCCACGCCATGACCGCCACGACCCACGCCACCCCCCAAGCTGCGCACGGCGGACCGCCGCCTGCGCGCCCACGCTGCCGGAGCGCCCGATGATCCCCGACCCGGATTCCTGGGACGCCCCGGACGCGGCGACGCCTGCGCCGGAAGCCGCGGCGGTCGAGGCCTTCCGCGCGCTGATCCTCCACAAGCTGACCTACGCGGTGGGCAAGGACAGCCGCAGCGCCAGCGACCGCGACTGGTTCGCCGCCACTGCGCTGGCCGTGCGCGACCGCATCGTCGACCGCTGGATGGACTCGACCCGCGCCACCTACCGCGACGGCAGGAAGCGCGTCTACTACATGTCGCTCGAGTTCCTGATCGGTCGCCTCCTGTTCGACGCGCTGGGCAATCTCGGCCTGACCGCGACGGCGGCACACGCACTGTCCGAACTGGGCGTCGACCTCGACCGCCTGCGCCGCGTCGAGCCCGACGCCGCGCTGGGCAACGGCGGCCTCGGACGCCTCGCCGCCTGCTTCATGGAGAGCATGGCCTCGCTGGCGATCGCCGCCTACGGCTACGGCATCCGCTACGATCACGGCATCTTCCGCCAGCTGCTGAAGGACGGCTGGCAGCACGAGATGCCCGAGGACTGGCTGGCGGCGGGCAATCCCTGGGAGTTCGAGCGCCCCGAGGTGGCGTACCCGATCGGCTTCGGCGGCACCGTCGACGCCATCGACGACGGCGGCAGCACGCCGCGGTACGAATGGCATCCTGCCGAGTCGGTCACCGCCGTCGCCTACGACACGCCGATCACCGGCTGGCGCGGCCGCCACGTCAACACGCTGCGGCTGTGGTCGGCGCGCGCCGACGACCCGCTCCGGCTGGCCGACTTCAACCGCGGCGATCACGTCGGCGCGCTGTCCGAACGCGTGCGGCTGGAATCGGTGTCGCGCGTGCTCTATCCCAGCGACGAGTCGCCGGCCGGGCTGGAGCTGCGCCTGCGCCAGGAGTTCTTTTTCGCGTCGGCTTCGCTGCAGGACCTCGTGCGCCGGCACCTCGCGCAGCACGGCCAGATCGCGTCGCTCGGCGATCATGCGGCGATCCAGCTCAACGACACGCACCCCGCGGTCGCCGTCGCCGAGCTGATGCGCCTCCTGGTCGACGTGCACGGCATGCCGTGGGCCGGCGCGTGGCAGGTCACGACGGCGACGTTCAACTACACCAACCACACGCTGCTGCCGGAAGCTCTCGAGAGCTGGTCGGTGCCGCTGATGGAGCGCCTGCTGCCGCGGCACATGCAGATCATCTACCTGATCAACGCCTTCCATCTCGACGCCGTGCGGGCGGCCGGACGCGGGGACGGCGAATTTCTCTCGTCGGTATCGCTGATCGAGGAGCACCGCGGCCGGCACGTGCGCATGGGGCACCTCGCCTTCCTCGGGTCGCGCCGCGTCAACGGCGTTTCGGCGCTGCACACCGACCTCATGCGCAAGACGGTGTTCCGCGACCTCAACGCGCTGTATCCGCTGCGCATCGTCAACAAGACCAACGGCATCACCTTCCGCCGCTGGCTCTACCAGGCGAACCCGGGGCTCACGCAGCTCGTCACCGAAGCGATCGGGCCGGCGTTTCTCGACGACCCTGCGGCGCTCGAAGCGCTGGCGCCGCTGGCGGCGGACCGCGCTTTCCAGCAGCGTTTCGCCGCGGTGCGGCGCGCCAACAAGGTGGCGCTGGCGGCGGTCATCGCCGAGCGCAGCCACGTGACCGTCGACCCCGATGCGCTGTTCGACGTCCAGATCAAGCGCATCCACGAATACAAGCGCCAGCTGCTGAACATCCTCGACACCATCGCGCTGTACAACGAGATGCGCGCCGAACCCGGGCGCGCCTGGGTGCCGCGCGTCAAGATCTTCGCCGGGAAGGCCGCTGCGAGCTACCACCAGGCCAAGCTCATCATCAAGCTCGCGACCGACGTCGCGCGGATCATCAACCGCGACCCGACGGTGCGCGGCCTGCTGAAGGTGGTCTTTCTCGCGAACTACAACGTGAGCCTCGCCGAGTCGATCATTCCCGCGGCCGACCTCTCCGAGCAGATTTCGACGGCGGGCATGGAAGCTTCGGGCACCGGCAACATGAAGTTCGCGCTCAACGGCGCGCTGACCATCGGCACGCTCGACGGCGCCAACATCGAACTGCGCGACCACGTCGGCGCCGAGAACATCTTCATTTTCGGCCTCACCGCGTCCGAGGTCGACGATCACCGCCGCGCCGGCATCGACGCCGGCGCGACCATCGCGGCGTCGCCGGCGCTGGAGGAAGTGCTCGACGCCGTCGGCTCGGGCGTCTTTTCCCCCGACGACCGGTCGCGCTACGGCGATCTCGCCGGCGGTCTGCGCCATCACGATCACTTCATGGTCGCCGCCGACTTCGACGACTACCGCTACGCGCAGCACGGCGTGTCCACGCTGTGGCAGGACCCCGCGCAGTGGTGGGAGAAGGCGATCCTCAACACGGCGCGCGTCGGCTGGTTCTCGTCCGACCGGGCGATCCGCGAATACGCGCGCGAGATCTGGCGCGCCGAGCCGGTGCGGGGCTGATCGCATGCGCGCGCCGCCCCCCCTGTCGGCCGACGCCGTCGCGGCGATCGTCGAGGGCCGCCACGGCGACCCGTTCGCGGTGCTCGGGCTCCACGAGGCGGACGGCGCCTGCGTCGTCCGGGCCTTCGTTCCCGGCGCGGAGACCGTCGACGTGGAGACGCGCGACGGCGACCGCGTCGCGCGCCTCGAACGCAGGCACGCAGCCGGGCTGTTCGACGGCGAGCTGCCGCAGCGGATGCGCTACCGGCTGCGCGCCGCCAATCGGCAGGCGACGTGGCTGGTCGACGATCCGTACGCGTACGGGCCGGTGCTGGGCGAACTCGACGACTGGCTGATCGGCGAAGGCGCGCACGCGGGGCTGTACGACCGCCTCGGCGCGCACGCGATCGTGCACGAGGATACGGCCGGCGTCCATTTCGCCGTCTGGGCGCCGCACGCGCAGCGGGTCTCGGTGGTCGGCGATTTCAACGCCTGGGACGGCCGCTGCCACACCATGCGCAAGCGCCTCAACACCGGCGTGTGGGAGATCTTCGTTCCGGGCTGCGGCGAAGGCACGCTGTACAAGTACGAGGTCCTCGGCGCCGACGGCACGCTGCTGCCGCTCAAGGCCGATCCGGTCGGCTTCGGCGCGGAGCTGCGCCCGTCGACCGCGTCGGTCGTACGCAGGACCGTCGATTTCCCGTGGTCGGACGGCGAGTGGATGGCGGCCCGCGCGGCGACGGAGCCGCGGCGCGCGCCGGTGGCGATCTACGAGGTGCACCTCGGCTCGTGGCGGCGCGGCGACGGTGGCCGGTGGCTGACCTACGACGAGCTCGCCGACGCGCTCGTGCCCTACGCCGTCGGGATGGGCTTCACCCACCTCGAACTGATGCCGGTCAACGAGCATCCGCTCGACGCGTCCTGGGGTTACCAGCCGATCGGGCTGTTCGCGCCGACCCGGCGCTTCGGCGAGCCGGCGGCATTCGCGCGCTTCGTCGACCGCTGCCACCGGGCCGGGCTGGGCGTGCTGCTCGACTGGGTGCCCGCGCACTTTCCGGTCGATCCGCACGGCCTCGCGCACTTCGACGGCACCGCGCTGTACGAGCACGCGGACCCGCGCCAGGGCTTCCATCCGGACTGGAACACGGCGATCTTCAACTTCGGCCGCAACGAGGTCGCCAACTACCTGATCGCCAACGCGCTGTTCTGGCTCGACCGCTACCACATCGACGGCCTGCGCGTCGACGCGGTCGCCTCGATGCTCTACCTCGACTACTCGCGCGAGGCGGGCGAATGGGTTCCCAACCGCGAGGGCGGCAACCAGAACCTCGAAGCGATCGCCTTCCTGCGCCGGCTCAACGAGATCGTCTACGCGCGGCACCCGGGAGCGGTGATGATCGCCGAGGAGTCGACCGCTTGGCCCGGCGTGTCGCAGCCGACGTACGCCGGCGGCCTCGGCTTCGGCTTCAAGTGGAACATGGGCTGGATGCACGACACGCTGCAGTACCTGCAGCAGGTCCCGGTGCACCGGCGCTGGCACCACGACCGCGTCACCTTCGGCCTGCTGTACGCGTTCGCCGAGAACTTCGTGCTTCCGCTTTCGCACGACGAGGTCGTCCACGGCAAGGGATCGCTGCTGGCCAGGATCCCCGGCGACGCGTGGCAGCAGTTCGCGACGCTGCGCGCGTATTACGCGTTCATGTGGGCTTACCCGGGCAAGAAGCTGCTGTTCATGGGGCAGGAGTTCGCGCAAGGACGCGAATGGGACTTCGAAGCGGGACTCGACTGGCCGCTGCTCGACATCGGCTGGCATCGCGGCGTGCAGGCACTGCTGCGCGACTGCAACCGAAGCTACCGGGCGCAGCCCGCGCTGTTCGCGCGCGATTGCGAAGCCGACGGCTTCCGCTGGATCGCGGTCGACGATCGCTCCAATTCGGTCTTCGCGTGGCTGCGCTCGGGCGGCGACGGCACCGAACCGGTCGCCGTCGTCGCGAACTTCACGCCGGTGCCGCGCGACGGCTACCGGATCGGCCTGCCGCTGCCGGGCAGGTGGCGCGAGATCCTCAACACCGACGCCGCCGAGTACGGCGGCTCCGGGCAGGGCAACGCCGGATGCGTGGTGGCGGAGCCGCGGCCCAGCCACGGCTTTCCCTGCTCCGCATCGATCACCGCGCCGCCGCTGGGCACGCTGTGGCTGGTGCACGAGGACGAATGAAGATGCGCGACGGCGCAGTCCCCGGTGCCGTCCGGTTGCGCGCGGCGCGGCCCGGGCTACGAAAAACACGGGGCACCGGAGAAACGCGATGGACAACCTGACCTACTCGGCGCCGCTGGCGCGCTCGGCGATGGCCTACGTGCTGGCGGGCGGGCGCGGCAGCCGGCTGATGGAACTGACCGACCGGCGCGCCAAGCCCGCCGTCTACTTCGGCGGCAAGTCGCGGATCATCGACTTCGCGCTGTCGAACGCGCTCAATTCCGGCATCCGCCGGATCGCGGTGGCGACGCAGTACAAGGCGCACAGCCTCATCCGCCACCTCCAGCGCGGCTGGAACTTCCTGCAACCGGTGCGCAACGAGAGCTTCGACATCCTGCCGGCGAGCCAGCGGATTTCGGAGGACATGTGGTACCGGGGCACCGCCGACGCGGTGTACCAGAACATCGACATCGTCGACAGCTACGCTCCCGAATACCTCGTCATCCTCGCCGGCGACCACATCTACAAGATGGATTACGAGCGGATGCTGATCCAGCACGTCAACGAAGGCGCCGACGTCACCGTCGCGTGCATCGAGGTGCCGGTCGCCGAGGCCGTCGGATTCGGCGTGATGCACGTCGACGCCGCCGACCGGATCGTGTCGTTCGTCGAGAAGCCGGCGACGCCGCCGGAGATGCCCGACCGTCCCGGCTTCGCGCTCGCCAGCATGGGCATCTACGTGTTCAAGCGCGAGTTCCTCAACGAGCAGCTGCGCCGCGACGCCGCCGATCCGCAGTCGACGCGCGATTTCGGCCGCGACATCATTCCGTGGCTGGTCGAGCACGGCAAGGCGGTCGCGCACCGCTTTTCGCGCTCCTGCGTGAGGTCGAAGGCCGAGGGCGCGCTCTACTGGCGCGACGTCGGCACCATCGACGCGTACTGGGAAGCGAACATCGACCTGACCGACGTCGTGCCCGAGCTCGACCTGTTCGACCACGACTGGCCGATCTGGACCTACGGCGAGATCACGCCGCCGGCGAAATTCGTCCACAACGAGGACGGCCGCCGCGGCATCGGCATCTCGTCGCTGGTGTCCGGCGGCTGCATCATCTCGGGCGCGGAGCTCACGCACTCGCTGCTGTTCACCGGCGTGCAGATCCACTCGTACAGCAGCGTCGAGAACGCGGTGATCCTCCCCTACGCCGACATCGGGCGCCACTGCCGGCTCGCCAACGTCGTCATCGACCACGGCGTGAAGGTTCCGCAGGGGCTCGTCGTCGGCGAGGATCCGGAGCACGACGCGGTGCGCTTTCGCCGCTCGGCGCGCGGCATCTGCCTCATCACCCAGCCGATGATCGACCGGCTGGGCGAATAGCGTGCCGCTGCGCGTCCTCGCGGTCGCCTCCGAGGTCTACCCGCTGGTCAAGACCGGCGGCCTCGCCGACGTCGTCGGCGCGCTGCCCGCGGCGCTGGCGAAAGAAGGCATCGCCACGCGCACGCTCGTCCCCGGCTATCCCGGGGTGCTGGCGGCGGCGCGCGACGCCGAGGTCGTGCACGCGTGGCCGGCGCTGTTCGGCGGGCCGGCGCGGCTCCTGGCAACCCGCGCGGCCGGACTCGACCTCCTCGTCGTCGACGCGCCGCAGCTCTTTGCCCGCCCCGGCAACCCCTACCTCGGTCCCGACGGCGTCGACTGGCCCGACAACGCGCTGCGCTTCGCCGCGCTGGCGCAGTGCGCGGCCGACGTCGCCGGCGGCGGCATCGCCGGCGACGCGCCCGACATCGTGCACGCGCACGACTGGCAGGCGGGGCTCGTGCCCGCGCTGCTGCACTACCGCGGGGGGCCGCGGCCGGCGACGGTGATGACGCTGCACAACCTGGCCTTCCAGGGGCTGTTCCCGCGCGAGCTGCTGTCGACGGTCGGCCTGCCGCCGCAGGCGTTTTCCCTCGACGGCGTCGAATACCACGGCATGATCAGCTACCTCAAGGCCGGGCTGACGCTCGCCGACCGGCTGACCACTGTGTCGCCGACGTACGCCGCCGAAATCAGGACGCCGGCCGGCGGCATGGGGATGGACGGCGTGCTCCGCCTGCGCGCCGGAGCGCTCAGCGGCATCCTCAACGGCATCGACGAGGCGGTGTGGGACCCGGCGCGCGACAAGGAGCTCGCGTCGCGCTTCGGCGCCAAGCACCTCGCGCGGCGCGACGCCAACAAGGCGGCGCTGCAGGCCCGGCTCGGCCTCGCCGTCGACCCGCTGGCGCCGGTGTTCGGCGTCGTCAGCCGGCTGACGCTGCAAAAGGGCATGGACCTGCTGCACGACGCGCTGCCGATGTTGACCGGCGCCGGCGCGCAGTTCGCGCTGGTCGGCGCCGGCGACGCGGTGCTCGAGGACAGATTCACGCTGGCGGCGCAGCGCGATCCCCGCCGGGTCGCCGTGCACGTCGGCTACGACGAGCCGCTGGCGCACCTGATGCAGGGCGGCGTCGACGCGCTGCTCGTGCCTTCGCGCTTCGAGCCCTGCGGCCTGACGCAGCTCTGTGCGCTGCGCTACGGGGCGATTCCCGTCGTCGCCCGCGTCGGCGGCCTGAACGACACGGTGATCGACGCCAACGACGCCGCGCTGGCGGCCGGCGTCGGCACCGGAATCCAGTTCGCGCCGGTGACGCAGGCGGCGCTGGAAATGGCGATCGAGCGCACGCTCGTCCTGTGGCGCGATCGCGCGGCGTGGCGCCGGCTGCAGTCGCGGGCGATGGCCTGCGACGTCGGCTGGACCCGCCCCGCGCGGCGGTACGCCACGCTCTACCGCAGCCTCGTCGCCGGCCGGCGGGCCTGACGCATGCGGCGCGTCGGACCCGGAGCGCCCGAGCCGCTCGGCGTCACGCTCGTTCCCGGCGGCGCCAACGTCGCCGTGTACTCCGCGCACGCGGACGCGATCGCGCTGTGCCTGTTCGACGGCGCCGGGCAGACCGAGACCGAGCGCGTGCTGCTGCCGGAGCGCAGCGGCGACGTCTTCCACGGCTTCGTCGCCGGCATCGCACCCGGCACGCGCTACGGGCTGCGCGCGCACGGCCCCTATGACCCCCGCAACGGCCACCGCTTCAACGCCGCCAAGCTGCTGGTCGATCCCTACGCCACCGCGCTCGATCGACGGTTCTCGCTGCACCCGGAGCTCTTCGGCGAACTGCCCGACGGGGTGACCCGCAACGACGCCGACAGCGCGCCGTTCGTGCCCAAGGCCATCGCCCGCGCGCCGTGGCGGTCGCCGGCGCCGGCACCGTGGATGCGTCCGCCATGGTCGGACACCGTCGTCTACGAACTGCACGTCCGCGGCTTCACCCGGAAGCTCAAGGACGTGCCCGAGGCGCTGCGCGGAACCTGCGCCGGTCTCGCGCATCCGGCCGCGATCGATCACCTCGTGCGCCTCGGGATCACGACGGTCGAACTGATGCCGTTGGTGGCGACGATCGACGAGCGCCACCTCGCGGCGCTGGGGCTCACCAACTACTGGCATTACAATCCGGCCGCGCTGTTCGTGCCCGACCCGCGGCTCGCCCCGGGCGGCATCGACGAGCTTGCGGCCTGCGCCGCCGCGCTGCACGCCGCCGGCATCGAGGTCGTGCAGGACGTCGTGTTCAACCACAGCGGCGAGGGCGACGCGCTGGGGCCGACGCTGTCGCTGCGCGGCCTCGACAACGCCACCTACTACCGCACCGTCCCGGGCGACGCCGCGCGCTACGTCAACGACACCGGCTGCGGCAACACGCTTGCGCTCGACCGGCCGCCGGTGCTGCGGTTGGTCATGGACGCGCTGCGCCACTACGCGGCGGCCGGCATCGACGGCTTCCGCTTCGATCTCGCGACCACGCTAGGCCGGCGCGACGGCGGCTTCGACCCCGCCGCGCCGCTGCTGCAGGCGATCGCGCAGGATCCCCTGCTGCGCGAGTTGAAGCTCATCGCCGAGCCGTGGGACCTCGGGCCGGGCGGCTACCAGCTGGGAGCGTTTCCCGCCGACTGGGGCGAGTGGAACGACGCCTACCGCGACACCGTCCGGCGGTTCTGGCGCGGCGACGCCGGCATGACCGGTGCGCTGGCGACGCGGCTGGCCGGCTCCGCCGACATCTTCGCCCCGCGTTCGCGCCGCCCCTCGCGCTCGGTCAATTTCGTGACCGCGCACGACGGCTTCACGCTCGCCGATCTGGTCGCCTACGAGACCAAGCACAACGCCGCCAACGGCGAAGACAACCGCGACGGCACCGACGCCAACCTGTCGTGGAACCACGGCGTCGAAGGCACGACCACCGACCTGGCGATACTCGCCGCGCGCCGCCGCGACGTGAAGAACCTGCTGGCGACGCTGCTGCTGTCGCACGGAACGCCGATGCTGGCGATGGGCGACGAGTTGGGCCGCAGCCAGCAGGGCAACAACAACACCTACGCGCAGGACAACGCGCTGTCCTGGGTCGACTGGGAGCACGCGGACCGCGACCTCGCGTCCTTCACCGGCGCGCTGATCGACCTGCGCCGGCGGCACGCTGCGCTGCGCGGCGAGCGCGAACTCGACGGCGCGCCGGTCGACGACAGCGGCATCCCCGACGTCGAGTGGCGGCGGCCGGACGGCGGCGCGATGGCTGCGGCCGACTGGTCGCGCGGCGACAGCGCGGTGCTGATCGCGGTGCTGTACGCGGCGGCGGTCGACGGACTCCCCGCCGACCGCGTCGGCGTCGCGATCAACGCCGGCCGCGGTTCGCTGACGATGCGCTGGCCCGAGCCGCGCGCCGGGCACGCCTGGCGCGTCCTGATCGACACCGCACTCCCCAGCGGCGTGGCGGCCGGCGACACCTGGGCCGACGCCTCGACCACGCTCGCCGCGCGGTCGGTGATCGTGCTCGGCGAAGAGCCGTCGGCGGCCGCGCCGGCGCGCAGCTCAGGGATCGAGCCCGAAGCGCTCGGTCGCCTCGCCGCCGCCGCCGGCATCGCGCCGACCTGGGTCGACATCGCGGGAGGCCGCCACGTCGTCGCCCCGGACACGACGCGCGCGCTGCTCGCGGCGATGGGGCTGGGCGTCGACACCCCCGGCGACGCCCGCCTGCGGCTGGTCGAACTGGCCGCGGCCCGCGAACGCCGGCGCCTGCCCTGCGTCTGCGTGACCGGGGACGGCGCCGCCGCCACCGTGGCCATCGCCGATGACGGCAGGCGGCCCCGCTTTCGGGGCGCGCTGCGGCTGACCCGCGAGGACGGCACCGAGACGATGCTGCCGTTTCGCGCCGACGATTGCCCGGCGAGCGCGACGCAGGCGGCCGACGGACGGCAGGTGGCGCAGCGCCTGTTCCGGCTGCCGCCGCTGCCCGCCGGTTACCACGCGCTGCGCTTCGACGACGACCCGGAACACCCCTGCCGCATCGTCGTCGCACCGCCGCGGTGCTACCTGCCGCCCGAGCTGCG
>CAIWHR010000475.1 GCA_903912485.1 uncultured beta proteobacterium
CACCTGGTTCACCTACGACGCGGCAGGCAAGCCGTGGTGGCTGATCGCGGTGCTCGCCAGGAGCGCCGACGGTGTCTATGCCGGGCCGGTGTCGACGGTGGCCGGGCCGCTGTTCGGATCAGTGCCGTTCGGGCCGGCGCCGGTGGAAACCGAAGTCGGCACCATGACCGCGACCTTCGCCGACACGGGCCACGCGACGATCGCGTACACGGTCAACGGCGTCGCGCAGACCAAGACGATCGTGCCGCAGGCGTTCGGAGCGCTGGCGACCTGCGTCTGGGGCGCGCAGGACAACCTGGCGCTGGCGACCAACTACCAGGACCTGTGGTGGAACCCGCAGGAGTCGGGCTGGGGCGTCAATTTCACGCATCAGGGCGACGTCATCTTCGCCACCTGGTTCACCTACGACGGGCAGGGCAAGCCGTGGTGGCTGATCGCGGTGCTGGCCAAGAGCGCGGCCGGCGTCTATGCGGGCCCGGTGTCGACGGTTGGCGGGCCACCGTTCGACAGCGTGCCTTGGGGCGCGGTGGCGGAGGCCGAGATCGGCAGCGCGAGCGTCACTTTCAGCAGCGGCAACGCCGCGACCTTCGCCTACACCGTCAACGGCACGACGCAGACCAAGTCGATCACTCGGCAGGTGTTCGCGGCGCCGGGAACGGTGTGCCATGCGTCGGGCGAACCGTTCGAGATGAAGCTGTCGGCGCAATCGCTGCTGCTGCTGCCCGGCGCGATGCGCGACGTCTACGTGACGGTCACGCCGCGCAACGGGTTCACCGGCACGGTGGCGCTGACCGCGTCGGGCCTGCCGGCCGGCGTCGGCTACCAGATTTCGCCGGCCGCCGTCACCTTGGGGGCGAGCGCGGTGTCGGCGGTGCTGCGGCTTACGGTGGCCGACGGCGCGGCGCCCACCGCGAGTCCCGCCATCGCGATGGTCGGGGGCCAGGGCGGCGGTGCGGGAAGCTCGATGGTCGGGCTGGCCGTCGGTGTCGCCGCGGCCGGCGATCCGGTGGCGACGAGGCTGGCTGCGATCGCCGCGGTGGAGGACGAGGCGCGGCAGCTGGGCAGCCAGAACCTTGCGCCGGCGGCGTTCCTGCAGGCGATTTCGGCGTTCATGGCGGCGCGGCCCGAGTACAAGGCGGCCGGCGTCGATGTCGAGGCGCTGAGCGCCTGGGGCCGCTTCAGCGACGGCCGCCTGCACCTCGTGGCGGCCAACCGGGATCCTTCGCCCGCTGCGCTCGCCACCGCCAACCGCGCGACGGCGAAGAGCGGCGAGCTGCCCAAGGCGACCAAGGCGCGGCTGCTGCACTCGTTCGGGCCGAACTTCGAGGGGCAGGCTCCCGTCGACCAGATGCGCGGCTACCTGCAGGGCAAGGACTGGACCGTGCGCGGTGGCGGCGAGGGCGTGGCCGACGTCGGCACCCTCAAGGGAGTGACCGGCGACGGCTTCTTTTACATCAACACCCACGGCGGCCGCATGGAGGTCGACGATCCCAGCGAACCCGACGGCAAGCTGTACTCGATCCAGTCGTCGACGCTCGTGGACGCGGGCCACGAGAACGGGCTCGCCGCCGACCTCCAGGCGCTGCGACTGGTCCATTTCACCGCCAGGAACGGGGATCAGATCAGCGTCCTCGGCCTTCCCTTGATGCCCGACTGGGACACGCGCTACGGCATCACCTACCGTTTCGTCGATGCCTACATGAGCTTCGCCAGCGGCAGCGTGGTGCTGATCAACGCCTGCTGGAGCAGTCGCAACGCGTCGTTCACCAATGCCTTCCTTAGAAAGGGCGCCGGTGTGTATCTCGGTTGGTCCGAGAAACTTTCCTCCGGTGCCGCCTATGCATCCGCGCCGTACCTGGTCGACCGCATGCTCGGCGCCAACCAGCACCCGGACAAGGAGTCCCCGCCGCAGCGCGCGTTTCCCTACGACCTGGTGCTGCAGGACATGGCGAAGAAGGGGCTGGACACCGACGCGGCGACCGGCGGCAAGCTGCAGGCGACGATGAAGCCGGGCCTGCCGCAACCGCCGATTTTCGCGCCCAGCATTCGCTACGCGCAGGTCGACGAGTACGGCGGGCTGCTGACGCTGGTCGGAGAGTTCAGCGCGGATCAGCCCAAGGTCACCATCGGCGGAACTGAGGTCACGCCCAAATCGTGGTCTGCCGGCGAGATCGTCGCCACGCTGCCGGCTAACGGGGCCGGATCGAGCGGCGACGTCGTGGTCGAACTCCGCAACGTGAAGAGCAACGCACGGCAGCTGACCGAGTGGTCGATCGCGCTCAAGTACCTCTGGGACCGGCCGTACTCAGGCTATCCGGGGCAGAAGTTCGAGGGTTCGGGCAAGGTGCGGATCCGGGCCGACATCGGCGGCTACCGTTTGGCCCCGGCGGGAGCGATTCAGTACAAGGCCCGGGGGGGTGCGGCAGCCAAGGATACCGTTCTCGACCTGACGGCATCGGGCACCTACACGACTGGCGGCTGCACGTACCGCCTTGACGGTGCCGCCAGCTATGTCAGCCCGATCCAGGCCAACGGCGCCATGGTACCGATACTCGGCAACGCATTCCGCCTTGCGGGCGACAGCAAGCAGGCGGCGCTCGGCCTTGCGTTCGGCTTCTCGCAGTCCCCGCATGTCGTGACGATCACCGGGAACAGCGGCTGCGGAGTGGGCACTTGGCCGATCGCACCGGCGTTCGGACTCCTCGACGGCGTCATCAACTTTCCGCAGGATCAGTCGGACGAGCCGGCAACATACCCGCTGCCGGGGATCGCGTTCGCGCTGGATGCGAGCTACGGCATTCCGGCGGTCACGCGCGCGGCGCCGCTGGGCGGTCACGACAAGGCCGACGTGTCGTGGACGGCCACGCCGGCAAACAGCCCGCCGCGTGACGGTGTCGATGCGGGCAAGTAGGTATGCGAGAGTACACAGGATCGGGAGTCGCATCGTGGTTGGCGCCGGCGGCCTCCCGCCGAGGGTAACCGGCAACTCCCCGGCGCTCTTGCTCAACGGTCGGCCCGGCGGCAATTCAAGCGGGTCTGTTCGCGTTGGTTGAGGACAATCTCATGCGCCGACGGCCCAAGCCAATGGCGACGAGGACCTGGACCCAGCTTGAACATTTCGGTCCAGTGCCCGGATCCAGTCCAGGTAGTTGGGCAAGTGTGAGGTGGCCACGCCCTTGAAGCGACGCCTGCACTACTTGAGGACGGCGTCTGGATCACTCCCTGTGTGCCGCTGCGGCTCAACAAGCGCGGGCTGCGCAGGGCGGCCGTCGGGCCGAAGGGCGTCGCCGAGTCGATGGCGGTGACTGCGTATTTCGGCGATCGTGACCGGTCGTTTCGGTTGATCGTGACCGACCGTTTCGGAGCATCGTGACCGCCGGTTTCGGCGATCGTGACCGGTGTTCCGGAGGTGATGCTGCGTAGGGGTTGAGTGTATCCGA
>CAIWHR010000476.1 GCA_903912485.1 uncultured beta proteobacterium
CGAGGCGCTCGCCGCCGGCCTCGCCGCATTGCGCGACGACCCCGCGCTGCGCGCGCGCTTCGGCGCCGCCGGGCACGCGCGCGCCGTCCGCGACTTCGGCCTCGACGCGATGCTCGACCGCATGGAAGCGGTGTTCCGCGGCGCGGCGGGAAGCCACTGACGTGTGCGGGATCGCCGGCTTTTTCGGGACGCGCACGGTGGCGCCCGCCACCGTCGAGAGGATACTCTCGGCGCTGCGCCGGCGCGGACCCGACGCCGAGCACGCGCTGTTCTGGGACGCGGGCCTCGCCCGCAGCGCGAAGGCCGCGCCCAACGCGCTGCTCCACACCCGGCTGTCGATCATCGACCCGCGCCCCGAGGCCGACCAGCCGATGGGCAACGACCGCGGCGACGTCTTCATCGCCTACAACGGCGAGGTCTACGACTGGGCGGCCGACGCCGACACGCTCAAGGCGGCGGGCTACGTCTTTCGCACGCGCTCGGACACCGAGTTCATCCTGCATGCCTACGAGCACTGGGGCATCGACTGCGTCCACCGGCTGCGCGGGATGTTCGCGATCGCGATCGTCGACCTCCGGCAACGCTCGCTGTGGCTGCTGCGCGACCGGCTGGGGTTGAAGCCGGTGGTCTACGCGCAGCGCGACGACGGTTTCGCCTTCGCCTCGACGGTGCGCGCGCTGCTGCCGTGGCTGCCGCGCGACGCGCGCGCGTTCTCGGCCGCGGGCATCGACGCGTATCTCGCGCACCGGACGATCCCCGCGCCGCGGACGATCTTCGACGCCGCGCAACGGCTGCCGCCGGCGCACACGCTGCGCTACGACCTCGCCACCGGCGCGCTGACGACGCGCGAATACTGGCGGCCCGAACCCGCGCCCGAGCCCTGGCTGCCGACCTTCGACGCCGCGATCCGGATGCGCACGGTCGCCGACCGCCCGCTCGGCCTCTTCCTGTCGTCGGGCATCGACTCGTCGGCGATCGCCTGTCGCCTCGCCGCGATGGGCTTCAACCGGCTGCAGTCTTTCACCGCGGCGTTTCCGGGCACGCCTTTCGACGAGAGCGCCGAGGCGCGCGTCACCGCCGAGCGCCTCGGCTTTCCCAACCTCGCCATCGACATTCCCGGCAGCGTCGCGGCGGACTTCCCGCGCATCGTCGCCGACCTCGACGAGCCGTTCGCCGATCCGTCGAGCATCCCGACCTGGTACCTCGCCCGCGAGACGACGCGGCACGTGAAGGTGGTGCTGGGCGGCGACGGCGGCGACGAGCTCTTCGGCGGCTACAAGCGCTACGCCAAGCACCTGCGCACGCGCTGGCGCCGCGGCCTGGTCCTGCGCCACCTCGCCCCCCCGGCCGGGATCGGCGGGCGCGGCTGGCAGCGGCTGGTCGACGAGCTGCGGCTCGACTGGCGCGCCGCGTACGCGCTGCGCTTTTCGGGGCTGACGCCCGGCGAGCGCGCGTTTCTGGCGCCCGACCGCGAACCCGCCGCGCACTACTGGCGATTGCCGGCCGACGACGGCCGCGCCGACCTCGCCGCGCTGCTCGAGATCGATCGGCTGAACACGCTGCCCGACTACATCCTGCGCAAGGCCGACCTGTGCACGATGGCGCACGGGCTGGAGATGCGCGCGCCTTTCCTCGACCACCGCTTCGTCGCCGCAGTGCTGGCGCTGCCCGACGGCGAGCGCTTCACGACGCCGTCGCGGCAGCTGTTCGCGCCCGCGCTGGCGCCGATCGCCGACCGCGAGCCTTTCGCGCGCAAGAAGCGCGGCTTCAATCCGCCGCTGCAGGGCTGGCTCGAAGGCGACCTCGCCGCGCGGCTGCCCGGCCTCGGGTCGCGGCTGGCGGCGCTGACGTCGGGCCAGCTGGCCGCCGCGCGCGTCGACGCCTTCGTCTCGGCGTGGCGCGACGGCGCGACCGGTCTCGGCGAGCAGCTGCTGCAGCTCGTGATCCTCGACGAGTCGCTGGCGCAGCTGGCGGCGCTGGCCGCGATCGACTGAGCGTGGGCAGCCGCGCCCGTTCGCGTCCTCTGGTGTTCGCGCTCGCCGCGGCGCGGATGCTGGCCGCGGCGCTGCCCGGCCGCCGGCGGGCGATGCCCGTGTCGCCCGGGCGCGTCCTGATCGCCCACCACCTGCTGCTCGGCGACACCATCATGCTGACGCCGCTGCTGGCCAAGTGCCGCGCGCGCTGGCCCGACGCCGACATCGTGATGACGGTTCCGGCGCCTTTCGCCGCGCTGTACTCGGGGCGGCCCTACGGCGTGCGCGCGCTGCCCTACGACCCGCGCGACGTCGCGACGCTGGCGCCGCTGCGCGCCGCAGGGCCTTTCGATCTCGCGCTGGTTCCCGGCGACAACCGGCTGTCGTGGCTGGCGCGCGCGCTGGGCGCGGCGTGGATCGTCGCCTTCGCCGGCGACAGCCCGCCGTACAAGGACTGGCCGGTCGACGAGCTGCGGCCGTATCCGGCGACGCCGATGGCGTGGGGCGATCTCGCGGCCGGGCTGGTCGACGGCCCGCCGCCGGCGCCGTATCGCGTCGCCGACTGGCCGGCGCCCGCGGCGGCCGCGGTCGCAGCACCCGGCGCGCGCTACTGCGTGCTGCACGCGGGCGCCAGCACGCCGCTGAAGCTGTGGCCCGCCGCCCGCTGGCGCGAGTTGGGCCAGCGCCTCGCCGCCCGCGGCTGCGCGGTCGTGCTCTCGGCGGGTCCGGGCGAAGCCGCGCTGCTCGACGCCATCGATCCCGGGCACGCGTGGCCCCGGCACGCCGGAACGCTGTCGCTGGCGCAACTCTGGCACGTGCTCGCCGGCGCCGCGCTGGTGGTCTGCCCCGACACCGGGATCGCGCATCTCGCCCGGCTCGCCGGCGCGCCCACCGTCGCGCTGTTCGGCCCCGGCTCGGCGCTGGTCTCGGGCGCCGGAGCATTCTGGGCGCAAAGTCCGTTCACCGCGGTCACCGTCGCCGATTTCCCCTGCCGCGACCAGCGGATCACGATGAAGCGCGACGTCGCGTGGATCCGCCGCTGCGAGCGCCTACCCGGATCCGGCCCCGGCCGCTGCGCCGAACCCCGCTGCATGCTCGCGCTGACGACCGACGTCGTGTGGCGCGCGGCCGCCGAGCGCCTTCTCCTCGATCCGGGCTGACGCCGACGGCGGCGGCGGCGGGATGGCCGGGCGACCGATCCCGCCGCGGGTTGTCGTGCATCGCCGATACGAAGATATAATTGACCGCATCAATACGCCGTTCGGGTCGTGCGCCGAAAGGCGCCTTGCCGGGACCTGCGGATCGTCCGCGACCCGGCGGCCAAGGCTGCGGCAATTCCATGCCCGATTTCCCGCTGGTGCTGCTCACCGCCACGATCTGGACCTACTGGTTCAGCGTCGTGTCGATGGTCGTCCGGCTGCGGCGGAAGAACCGCAAGCTGGTCGGCATGGTGCCCGAGCAGCGCGTCGAGCAGCTGATGTGGCTGGTGTGGCTGCCGCTGGTCGCCGCCTGGTGCGTGCTTCCCTACCTCGCGCTGTCCCGGACCGGCCCGCCGCTGGGAATTCCCGAATTCGCCCGACAGTCGACCGGATACGCGCTGCTGCGCGCGGTGGCGATGGTCGTCGCGGTGGCGAGCCTGCTGGTCACCGTCAAGTGCTGGGCGCGCATGGGTTCGGACTGGCGGATGGACGTGAGCGTGTCGAAGCCTGCGACGCTGATCACCGACGGCCTGTTCCGCCACGTCCGGCATCCGATCTACGCCTTCTCGATGCTGCTGATGCTGTGCTCGGCGGTGATCGTGCCGACAACGCCGATGGCCGTCGCCGCAGCCATCCACATCGTGCTGATGAACCTCAAGGCCCGCAATGAAGAGCGGCACCTGTTGCACGCCCATGGCAGCGACTATCAGCGCTACCTGCAGCGGACAGGGCGTTTCCTTCCGCGCCTGCGTGCGTTGGCTCGCTAGCCGCGCCGCCCCGCTCGCGCTCGCGGTCGGCGTGCAGTTCGCGCTGGCCGAACCCGCGCCGGCACGCATGCCGCCGGCACCGCCGCCCGACCCCGCGCTGGCCGCGCGCATAGCGGCGCTCGACCCGGATCGCCTGTCGGAAGGCGACGTGCGCGACGTCCTGGCGCAGACCCCGGCGCCGCGGATCATCGCGCTGCAGGGCAGCGTCGCGCTGGCCGGCATGGAGCCCTTCGGCGAGTACCTGGTCGCGATGGGCTATCCGGAGGCGCGGATCAGGAATCCGCGCGACGGCACGCTGTCGTGGAGCAGCTTCGGCAGCAGCGCGGCGCTCGCCGGTTCGCTGGCGTGGTACT
This sequence comes from uncultured beta proteobacterium, assembly GCA_903912485.1. Lineage (GTDB taxonomy): Bacteria > Pseudomonadota > Gammaproteobacteria > Burkholderiales > Casimicrobiaceae > CAIWHR01. The sequence continues at coordinate 4,293 of CAIWHR010000476.1, forward strand.
ACGAGCAGGAAGGCATGATGCCGCTGCTGATCGGCCACAGCCAGGGCGGCATGCTGGCGATCCGGACGCTGCACGAACTCGCCGGCGCCTTCGCCGACGCGATTCGCGTCACCAACCCGCTGACCGGCGAGGAGCAAGCCCGCACGACCATCGTCGATCCCGAGACCGGCGCGCCGACGCCGGTGCTGGGGCTCAGGGTCCGCTACGCCGCCGCGCTCGCCACCGGCTGGCTGCCGCGACTGCTGCTGGGACAGTGGTCGATGCTGCCCCGATTGCGGCGCATCCCCGACACCGCCGTCGAGTTCACCGGGTACACGCTGCGCTTCGACCCGATCGCCGGCGAGTTCGGCAGCACCGAGCCTTACGTCGCCACCGGCTCCGCCGTCGTGCGCAACGTGACGCTCCCCGCGAGCGCCAGCCACGTCGGCCTGCCGGATACTCTGCACCTCGCCGCCGACGCCCGCACCCGCGACTGGATCAACGCCTACGCTCCGGACGCCCCGCCCGCGCCGCTGCCGGCCGGCGTCGACACCGCCAACATCGTCCACGCCGCCGACCTCTGGTTCAGCATCAAGCGGCAGTGGTGCCTCGAGGCGCAGCGCCTGATCCGCGCGCGCCCGGGCGTGGCGTCGCGATGAAAGGCCGCCTCAACCTGTTCCAGGCGTCGATGCTGCGCTGGCGGGATCTGCACCCGTACAACGCCGTGCACGTCGTCCGCATCGGGCGGGGGTTGTCGCTGCCGGAGCTGCAGCGCTGCGTCGACGAGGTCCTCGTCCGTTTCGGTCTGACCGGGCTGGTCCTCGACGCCGCGCGCCGGCGCTTCGAATACCGGGGCGGCGACGCGAGGGCGCCGGTGCGCCTGCTGGCGCCCGGGCCCGACCCGGCGGAGACGGTGCGCGCGGAGATCGAGGCGCAGCTCAACGCGCCGTTCGTGCGCGACGGGGCGATCGACCCCTTCCGTTTTTTCGCCGTCGACCGCGACGGCAGCTTCGACCTCGGCCTCGCCTACGACCATTTCATCGCCGCCGGGGATTCGATCGTCGTGCTGCTGAAGGCCATCACCGACCGCTACGCCGGCGGCAGCGTCCCCCCCGCGGGGCTCAAAGGCCTCGGACAGGCCAAAGAAGAAGAAGAAGAGCGCAGCCAGGAGGGCGGAGAGGTCTGCGCCCCAGTCCTCAGCCAGCGCGTGCGCCAGCAGCAGGCTGCGGTGCGTAAGCTGGTGCGGGCGCAGCAGGAGCTCCAGGAG
>CAIWHR010000477.1 GCA_903912485.1 uncultured beta proteobacterium
GGCATTGCCGGGTGGCGCCTGCGCCAGGCCGGCGCCGGCGGCCAGTGCGGCCAGCGCGGCCAGCAGGCAGCCGGCGACGAAGCGGGTCAGCATGCGGATTCCGGGACGACGCGCCCGCGCATCCGTTCCACGGCGGCGACGAGTTCGCGCGTGATCCCCGGCTCGCGGACCGCATGCCCGGCGTCGGCGACGATCACCAGCTCGGCTTCCGGCCACGCCCGCGCCAGCGCGTCGGCGGTCACCGGCGGGCAGACGACGTCGTAGCGCCCCTGCACGATCGTGCACGGAAGGTGGCGGATGCGCGCGATGTCACGCAACAGCTGGTCGTCGTCGAGGAAGGCGCGGTGCACGAAGTAGTGCGCTTCGATGCGCGCGATCGCGAGCACCGCCGCGGGGCCGGCCTCGGTTCTCTGCGTCGCATTGGGCGGCAGCAGCGTCGAGCACGCGCATTCGTAGCGGTCCCAGGCGCGCGCGGCGGGCAGGTGCCGCGCGGGATCGGGATCGGTCAGGCGGCGGTAGTAGCCGCCGAGCAGGTCGGCGCGCTCGGCTTCGGGCAGGAAGCCGGCGAAGCTGCGCCAGGCCTCGGGAAAGAACTGGCCCATGCCGTGCATGAACCAGTCGATCTCGGCGGGCCGGGCGAGAAAGATTCCGCGCAGCACCAGTCCCAGACAGCGCTTCGCGTGCGCTTGCGCATAGGCGAGCGCCAGCGTCGAGCCCCACGAGCCGCCGAACAGCAGCCAGCGCTCGAATCCGAGGTGCTCGCGCAGCCGTTCCAGGTCGGCGACGAGGCGCGGCGTCGTGTTGTCGCGAAGCTCGGCGGCGGGCGTGGAGCGGCCGGCGCCGCGCTGGTCGAACAGCACGATGTGCCAGAACGCGGGATCGAAAAAACGGCGATGCTGCGGCTCGCAGCCGCCTCCCGGCCCGCCGTGCAGGAACACCACCGGGACGCCGCGCGGGTTGCCGCAGGTTTCCCAGTAGAGCTGATGCAGGTCGTCGACGGCGAGCCACCCGTTCGCGTACGGCTCGATCTCCGGGAAGCGCGGACCTGCCCTTTGGCGGCGGCTGTCGTAGGACGGCATCGGCGCGCGGGCGAAGGCGGCGGGCGAATCTCTTTCAGCCGACCGGGATCAGCGTCACCTCGATCCTGCCGAGGGCGCCGAAGGTGACCGTCAGCGGCGTGGCCAGCGGAACGTCGAGCACGCCGGCGTACGACCCGGTGGTGACGATCTGTCCCGCCGACAGGCCCTGGTTCCAGCCGGCCCGGTTGCCGCCGAACCAGTTGGCGAGCCAGGTGAGCGGGCGCAGCGGGTGGCCGTCGGGATGCGCGCCGTCGCGCGCGAGGATGGCGCCCGACGGCGCGTGGATCGCGATCGGGAAAGCGTCGAGCGCGCGATCGACGCCGTGCGGCACCACCGGCCCGATGTACAGCCCGTAGTTGTTGGCGCCGTCGGCGAGCATTTCCGGGAACGGGATCGCCGCCGGATCGGCGTAGCGCGAGCCGATCAGTTCCAGCACCAGCCGGGTTTCGCCGATGGCGGCGCGCACGTCGGCCTCGGCATACGGCGTGGCGCGGCGCGGCAGGTCGTGCGCGAGCACGAACGCGATCTCGGGCTCGATCCGCGCCCAGCTGTCGTGCACCGGCACCGCGCAGGGCGAGGCCTTGGCGATCGTCGCCGCGTAGATCGGCGCGAGCAGCATCTTTTCCGGCGTCGGCAGCGAGCATTTCCAGCCGCCGATCGGCTCGTCGAGCAGCAGCGCGACGCGGCGCTGGACGGCGAGCGCCTCCTCGTCGGTGGCGGGACGCGATGCCTCGGGCAGCCGCGCGCCGGGCCGGCGGTGGCGGCGGGCGGCGAGCAGGTGCAGTGCGGCGGCTTCGAGGGCGGACGGGGTCATGGGATCACTCTGCGTTATGATGTCGCATCGAACCCTTGACCGATCGGTCAGCGGGGACGAGCGCCGTGTTGCCGCGACAAACTGACCGCTTGCAGGCGCCGGACGATCGCGTGAAAACCGCCGGCACGGACCGTCCGTTCGCGCCGCGACGCTGCGATAACCCGGCGGCAAACGGTCCTCAGAGCCTACCAGAAAAATGAAAGAGCGTCTGACCCCCCCTGCCTGCCTGCCGGAAGACTTGGGCCGCGCGCTGCTCGTCGGCCGCGTCTGGCTGCCGCGCCTCGCCGGACCGGTGCTGGTGCGAATCGACGGCGACGACGTCCGCGACCTGTCGGGCGTCGCCGCGACCGCGAGCCAGTTGCTCGAATTGCCCGATCCGGTGCGCAGCATCCGCGCCGCCGGCGCGGCTCCGCGGCTGGCGGCGACGGCCGACGTGCTCGCCAATTCCGCCGCCGCCGGACGCGACGAGCGCGCGCCCTGGCTGCTCGCCCCCTGCGACCTGCAGGCGATCAAGGCCAGCGGCGTCACCTTCGTCGCCAGCACGCTCGAGCGGGTGATCGAGGAGCAGGCGCGCGGCGATGCGACACGGGCGGAATCGGTGCGCGCGGCGATCGTCGCGGTGATCGGCGACAACCTCGCCAGCATCCGTCCCGGCTCGCCCGAGGCGGCCGAACTGAAACAGGTGCTGATCCGCCAGGGCGTGTGGTCGCAATACCTCGAAGTCGGCATCGGCCCCGATGCCGAGATCTTCACCAAGGCGCAGCCGATGTCGGCGGTCGGCCTCGGCGCCGACGTCGGCATCCACCCGAAGTCCGAGTGGAACAACCCCGAGCCGGAGATCGTCCTGGCGGTGAACAGCCGCGGGCAGACGCTGGGCGCGACGCTCGGCAACGACGTCAACCTGCGCGATTTCGAGGGTCGCAGCGCGCTGCTGCTGGGCAAGGCCAAGGACAACAACGCTTCCTGCGCGATCGGGCCGTTCATTCGCCTGTTCGACGAGCACTTCGGCATCGACGACGTGCGGCAGTGCGAGCTCGCGATGCGCGTCGACGGCCCCGACGGATTCACGCTCGACGGCGCTTCCTCGATGCGCCTCATCAGCCGCGATCCGCTCGACCTCGTGACGCACGCCATCGGCCCGAACCATCAGTACCCGGACGGGCTGGTGCTCTTCCTCGGCACGATGTTCGCGCCGACCAGGGACCGTCTCGCGCCGGGGCAGGGCTTCACCCACGTCGTCGGCGACGTCGTCACGGTGAGCACGCCCAAGCTGGGCGCACTGGTCAACCGCGTCGACCATTCGGACAAGGTCGCGCCGTGGACCTTCGGCGTCGCGGCGCTGATGCAAAGCCTCGCCCGCCGCGGGTGAGCGAATGCCACACCCGCCGCGAACATTCCCGTCATTGCGAACCTAGGAACACGACCATGAACGTCTGCAACAACTACATCGCCGGCGAATGGCTGGCCGGCGCCGCAGTCACCGTGAACCGCAATCCGTCGAACGTCGCCGACGTCGTCGGCGAATACGCGCAGGCGGACGCGGCGCAGACGCGCACCGCGGTCGCCGCGGCGAAGGCGGCGTTTCCGGCATGGGCGACGGGCTCGATCCAGGAGCGCTCGAACATCCTCGACCGCGCCGGCAGCGAGGTCCTCGCGCGCAAGGACGAGCTCGGGCGCCTCTTGTCGCGCGAGGAGGGCAAGACGCTGCCCGAGGGCATCGGCGAGGCGATGCGCGCCGGGCAGATCTTCAAGTTCTTCGCCGGCGAGGTGCTGCGCGCGGCCGGCGAAAAGCTGCCGTCGGTGCGGCCCGGCGTCGACGTCGAGGTGACGCGCGAGCCGATCGGCGTCGTCGGCCTCATCACGCCGTGGAACTTTCCGATCGCGATTCCGGCGTGGAAGATCGCGCCCGCGCTCGCCCACGGCAACACCGTCGTGTTCAAGCCCGCCGACCTGGTGCCGGGCTCGGCGTGGGCGCTGGCCGAAATCCTGGTGAAGGCGGGGCTTCCCGCCGGCGTGTTCAACCTGGTGATGGGGCGCGGCTCGGTCGTCGGCGAAGTGCTGGTCAACCACCCCGACGTCGCCGCGATCAGCTTCACCGGATCGGTCGGCACCGGCCGCGCGATCGCGGCCAAGGCGATCGGCCGGATGGCGAAGCTGCAGCTGGAGATGGGCGGCAAGAACCCGCTGGTCGTGCTCGACGACGCCGACCTCGCGGTCGCGGTCAACGCCGCGACGCAGGGCGCGTACTACTCGACGGGACAGCGCTGCACCGCGTCGTCGCGGCTGATCGTCACCGCCGGCATCCACGACCGCTTCGTCGCGGCGCTGACCGCAAAATTGAAGTCGCTGAAGGTCGACGACGCGCTCGCCGCGGGCACCGACATCGGCCCGGTGGTCGACCAGAGCCAGCTCGATCAGGACCTCGCCTACGTCGAAGTCGGCAAGGCCGAAGGCGCGACGCTCGCCGTCGGCGGCGAGCGGCTGCAGCGCGCGAACGACGGCTTCTACCTGGCGCCGGCGCTGTTCACCGGGACGACCAACGCGATGCGCATCGCGCGCGAGGAGATCTTCGGGCCGGTGGCCTGCGTGATCGAGGCGAAGGACTACGACGAGGCGCTGGCACTGGCCAACGACACCGAGTTCGGGCTGTGCTCGGGCATCGTCACCACGTCGCTGAAGCACGCGTCGCACTACAAGCGGCACGCGCAGGCGGGGATGGTGATGGTCAACCTGCCCACCGCGGGCGTCGACTACCACGTGCCTTTCGGCGGCCGCAAGGGCTCGAGCTACGGCTCGCGCGAACAGGGACGCTACGCCGCCGAGTTCTTCACGACGGTGAAGACGACGTACACGGCGCCCTGAGCCGTCGCGGCCCGCGAATCGCCTCGCGGGCGGGTGGCGGGCTCCGCGCCGGGCCGCCGTCGCGCGACTAGGGAATCGCCCGGCGGCCGCGCAGCGCCGGCCAGGCCAGCAGTCCGACCAGCAGGGCGAGCGCCAGCAGCGCGGCTTCGGACAGCGTGGGCACCGCCGCCGGCGATTCCGGCTCGCGGTCCAAGGCCGCGACTTCGGCGGGCGTCAATGCCTGGTCGTAGACGCGGATGCGCGCGACCGCGCCGGCGCTGTCCTCGCCGGTGGTCTCCGAGTCGTCAATGAAGAAGCGCAGCGCATTGGCGGCGCCGACGACGCCGGCACCGGTGCCGTCGGCGAAGCTGAACTGCTCGACGCCGTCGACGTAGCCCGTGACCGTGCCGCTGCCGTCGCGGGTGACGACGAGTTGCCGCCACGCACCGGCGGCGATCGGCGCGCCTGCGCCGGTCACATAGTCGTAGAAGTCGAGCGAGCCGGAGTAGTTGTACAGGCCGTCGTCCAACGAGCCGTCCTTGTAGTCGACGTACTTCCGGTACCCGGAGACGTCCGCCAGCCGCGCCAGCAGGACGATCGTGTAGACCGCGCCGCCGGTGACGGCCGTCGTCGGCGAGAGCCGGACGCCGTTGCTCATCTGGAACGCGAGCACCGTGCGGTTCGCGCCGTCCACCGTCTCGACGGCGAACGCATTCGGCGTCGGTCCGACGTCGACGAGCGCGGGCGCGCCGGCGACGGTGCTCGCCATCGTGTTCTGGAACCGGTAATCGGCGGACAGCGCCGCAACGGCGCTCCCGGCCGCGATCATCGTCGCGGCAGCCAGCATCGCACGAACCAATCTCATCCCTGTCCCCTTGGAGGACCGCACCGCGGTCGGCTGCCGGCGATTGTGAACTGCGCGTCGGGGATGGTCAATGGTCGCGCCGCGCGGTGTCACGCCGCGCGGTGCCCGTCCCGCTCGTCGCCGCAACGCAAACGGGACGCCGTTGTCGATGAGCGCGGCCGACCGTCGAATCCGGCCGCGGCGCTCGCCGAGCAGCGCTCGCGTTAAGATGGCGGGCATGGGACCTCTTTCCGGAATGAAGGTGCTGGAGCTGGAATCGCTCGGCCCGGTGCCGTTCTGCGGCATGCTGCTCGCCGACCTCGGCGCCGACGTGCTGCTCGTCGATCGTCCGAACGATCCGCGGCTGGGCTTCGAGCGCGAGCGCGCTTCCGACGCCATGCTGCGCGGGCGCCGCTCGGTCACGCTCGACCTCAAGTCGGCGGCCGGCGTGGCCGCGGCGCTCGAACTCGCCGCGCGGGCCGACGCGCTGATCGAGGGCTTCCGGCCCGGCGTGCTCGAACGCCTGGGGCTCAGCCCCGCCGTCCTGCTCGCGCAGCATCCCCGACTCGTCGTCGGCCGGATGACCGGCTGGGGGCAGGACGGTCCGCTGGCGCCGCGCGCCGGGCACGACATCGACTACATCGCGCTGTCGGGCGCGCTGCACGCGATCGGGCACGCCGGCGGCCGGCCGGTGCCGCCGCTGAACCTGGTCGGCGACTTCGGCGGCGGCGGCATGCTGCTGGGGTTCGGCGTGCTGGCAGCGCTCATCGAAGCGCAGCGCTCGGGCCGGGGCCAGGTCGTCGACGCCGCGATGGTCGAGGGCGCCAGCCTGCTGACGACGATGCTCTGGGGCATGGCGGCGGCGGGCCAGTGGAGCGACCGGCGCGGCGAAAACGTGCTCGACTCCGGCGCGCCGTGGTACGACACCTACGAGACCGCCGACGGCCGCTTCGTCGCCATCGGGGCGATCGAGCCCAAGTTCTACGCCGAGCTGCTGCTGCGGACGGGGCTCGCGCAGTCCGCGCTTCCGGCGCAGCAGGACCGCGCCGGCTGGCCGGTCCTGCGCGCGCGATTCGCCGAGGTGTTTCTGACCAGGACGCGCGACGAGTGGTGCCGCGCGTTCGAGGGCTCCGACGCCTGCCTCGCGCCGGTGCTGTCGTTCGCCGAGGCGAAGGCGCACCCGCACAACGTCGCGCGCGGCGCGCAC
>CAIWHR010000478.1 GCA_903912485.1 uncultured beta proteobacterium
CCGTTCTGATCCCCGGCGCCCCTCAAGCAATTTGCAAATCAGCGTGTCCCAAAGCCACCACGGGTGAACCACCCATCTATCGCCCGCCGACCCTCACCGAATGTGCAAATCACGACATCAAACAAAGTGATCGCGCTCAGCGGTCCCGGGCGACGGGACATCGGGCAAGGACAACGAGAATGCGATCCTGCGCCTCGGTGAGAACGAGGCCCTGGTCTATATCGGGCCGACCCCTCCACAGTGCGACTACTTCAGCTTCACGCCGTTCCTGTGGGTGCGCAAGGTCGGCAGCTGGTCGCCCAAGGGAGACTGGCTCTTCGCCGCGCTGGGCGATCCGCTGAATTTCAAGGTCCTCAAGACCGAGCAAGGTGGCGAGCCTTTCGGCAAGACCACGATGGTCATTTTCGCCGCGGACCAGAACGTCTACAACAAGGTGGCCGCGCTGGCGCAGCAGGCCGGCTATCCCGAGTGGATGATCAATGCTTACGTGCTGCCGTCGGCGCTGCTGAACCTCAACCAGGCCGATCCCGCCAACAACGACTCGCTGCTGATACTGTTGCGCACGGCGAACTTCGCCAATGCCGCCCAACAGCAGGCGTATCTCGACAACACGCAATACGCCGCGGTGTACCGGGTCACGCCGACGGCCGGCGTCCAGCTCGACCCGCTGCCATTCCCGACGCCCCGGCTGCGCCCACGCGGGTGGCTGACCGAGAACCAGCTCGTCGGCCTCAACCTCGACGCCGCACTCGACGATCTTGGAAAGGCAATCGTGAAGAAGCACTCGGCGTTTCCGGAGGCGCGGCCCTTCGGCTCGATCCGCTGGTTCGTTGATTCGCGCGAACTGCTGGATGCGTCGAAATCGTCGTCGTCGAATCCGCTCGCACACCAGTTCGCCGCCGGTGAAGCCTCCGACACGCCGTACCTGCGGACCGCCGAGGGAGGCAAGTGCGCGAATTTCACGCTGGGCAACGACGATCTGGTCGTCGCATACGGGGTCAACCACGCAGCGACCGGGCTCGCGATCTATTCGATGTTCGGCGTCTATGGTGACTGGATCACCGATCCCAATACCGGCACCGATCCCTACAACCAGTGTCCTGCCGACAAGCCGTACTATCCCTACGTGTACGGTTGTGGCCAATACCTCTGGAACGGCGTGGTCGGGATGAACAGCGACAGCGAGTACTTCAGGAGCAGCGTCGCGCAGTACCTGCCGAACCATCCGGCGGCGAAGTATCTCTACGCGATCAAGGTACTGCGCAACGCACCGTCGAAGGACGACCCCACCTACAACTATTCGGTGGTCGTGCCGAGGGAGCCCGATACGACCCCCGGTACCAATCCGCCGCAGGGTCCCGCGTACGCCATTCCGCTCGACAGGCCGATCACGCTCGGCTACCGCGCGTACGTCAATCCCGCCACGAACGTGGGTGCCGCCTACACCGACATCGTCTACGACCGCGCCATCTGGTTCGGCCAGAAGGCAGGTACCTCAGCGCAGTGCGATCCATTCCATTGACACCGACGGTCGGAGTCTGGACGGATGCGCTACCTCCCCGCGGGAGCACGCGCGGCGAGTACCCTGCCGGCGATTGAGGGGGCGAGCTGCGGGCTTTCCGGGGAGACGAGCGGCACCGGGCAGAGCGTCGTGCAGATTGAGATCAGGAGCGGCGGCGGCGCGCGGCTGGTGGCGTTCTTCATTGGTACTCCACCTGTAACCCTGCGTCGCGTGCTCCGCTGACGCGAGGTTCGAGGTGCAACTCGGTCGAATCGAGGTTATTCCGAGGCCAGTCTGATCGCCACTTCTGCGGCGATGAGCATCGTCGACGTCATCGCGCGCCGGGTCTCGATCCGCGCCCCACCTCCATCGCGAGTGGCCGCATGAACATCGGCGTTCGCAGCCTCAACGCCACGACCGCTTGCGATC
>CAIWHR010000479.1 GCA_903912485.1 uncultured beta proteobacterium
CAGCGGCAGCGGCGGCGCCTGCGCGCCGCCCGGGACGAGGGCGGCCGCGATCGCGCTGGCGCGCGCGATGTCGAAGAACCTGAGATAGTGCACGGCGCCGAGCTCGGAGAATTCCGGCAGCGCGGGCGGGTCGAACCCGGAAAGAATCTCCAGCGCCGGCACCGGGTCGCGCGCGAGCATGATCAGGCTTTCTTCATTCCGGTCGAGGAACCGCGCCCGCGCGGCGCCGAATTCGAGCGTCGGAAAGTAATCGGAATTCGGGGGGCCGGCCTCCAGCAGCGGCCCGTACCCGCGGCGCGACGCGATCCGGAAGGCACGCAGCTGCGCCGGCGTGCGGATCTCGAGATACGCGAGATCGGCCCGCGTCGCCGGCCAGTCGAACAGCGCGTCGGTCAGCGGCGGCACCGGCCCGGACGCCGAGGCGATCACCAGCATGTCGCTGCCGTTGGCCGCGTACAGCACGTAATCGGCGAATTCGGCGCCGACGTTGCGCATGATCGAGCCGATCAGCGCCCGGTCGAATTCGTAGACCTGGAACCACTGGACGAAAAGTCCCCCGGGCCCGAGCGCGCGCCGCGCCAGCCGGTAGAACTCCGGCGTGAACAGCGACGCGACCCCGCTGACCCAGGGATTCGACGGCTCGGAGACGACGATGTCGTAGCGGCCCGGCGCGCGGGCGAAGAACGCGCGGGCGTCCTCGATGAAGTAGTGGACGCGCGGATCGCCGTAGGCGCGCGCGACCCGCGGCCCGAACGCGCGCGCCGCGCGGATCATCTCGGGCTCGATCTCGATCACGTCGACGCCCCCGATGTTCGGCGAGCCCAGCATCACGTGCGTCGTCAGGCCGGAGCCGTGACCGATGACCGCGGCACGGCGCGCGTCCGGCGCGTAGGCGAGCGGCAGCGCGCCGACGAGCGTCATCGTGAACTCGTCGGCGCCGGCCGCGACGTTCGGATCGCCCAGCGCCCGCGCCATGTTGATCGCCGCATCGGTCTTGCCGTTGGTCGCGATGGACAGCGTGCCGTCGCGGTAGGAGATGACGTCGACGGTGGCGGTGCGGCCGTCGGCGTGGACGACGACCTTCGCATCGGCGGCGATGTGCGCCCGCCCGTAGCGGAACACGCCGGACGCGGTTCGGGTGAGGTCGAAGCGGAACGCCAGCAGGCCGACGGCCACCGCCGCCAGCGCCAGCGCCGCCAGCGCGCCGGTCGCGCGCACGGCGTGCAGCTCCTGCCGGCGCACCAGGAACGCGGCGAGCGCGACGCCGAGCGCGATGTCCACCGCGGCCCCGAGGACGAGCACGTTCTTGAGGCCCACCAGCGGCATCAGCACCATGCTGCCCAGCACGATGCCGGCGATGCCGCCGAGCGTGTTCCAGCCGTAGACGGCGCCGATCTCGCTCTCGCCGCGGCCGCGCGAATACAGCACGAACGTCAGCAGCGGCAGCGTCATGCCGGCGAAGAAGGCCGCCGGCAGCATCACGCCGGCGGAGATCAGGTAGCCGACGGCGTTGTAGCCGGCGTAGCCCAGCCAGGTGCGCGGCAACCGCTCCATCGCGACGTGCATGACGTCGAACGCCAGGTGGTAGGCCGGCAGCGTGGCGAGCGCGGCAAGTCCCATCAGCAGCTGCACGCGGGCGAGCGCCGCCAGCGGCGACGCGAAGCGCTCGATGCGGCCGCGGAGCCAGAGCCCGCCCAGCGCGATGCCGAGGATGAACGCGCTCAGCATGGTCTCGAATGCGTGCGTCGACGCTCCCTGCACCAGCGCCAGCATGCGCAGCC
>CAIWHR010000480.1 GCA_903912485.1 uncultured beta proteobacterium
AGCTGCGGCGCGTGACCGATCCCACCGTGCCCGCGTTCGCCGTCGTCGTCACCACGGTGTCGAGCGCGACCTCGACGCCCGGCATCGAGCGGCTGCCGACGGTGAGAATGCAGCCGGTCAGCGGATTGTCGTCGGTGTCGAAGCCGACGCTGAAGGTGGCGGTCGCGGCGGTCGCCGCAGCGGAAGCGAGCAGCAGCAGCAGCGCCAGAGCGTGACGCGAACGCCGGAGGAGCGACAGCGCAGAGGGCAGGCTTGGCGACAGGATGGCGGTGCGCATCGTGGCATTCCGGCGATGGGTAGAGGAAGTCGAGCCACGATACACAGGTACCGCCCCGCAAGTACGTAACAACAGGTAACAGCGGCGCGCCGGGCGCCCGCCGATCCGTTACAGTACGGTCATGACTGAACCCGCGCCGCCGCACGCCTCGCTGATCGAAGAGGAAGTCCTTCGCCTGTGCGAGAGCGACGAGCTGCGCCGCGCGCCCTCGCACCTGCGGCTGCTGCGCTACCTGGTCGACAAGAGCATCGCCGGCGACGCCAGCGCGCTGCGCGAAACCGCCATCGCGCTGGAGGTCTTTCGGCGGGATCCCGCCGCCTACGACCCGCAGAACGACCCGATCGTCCGCGTCACCGTCGGGCGGCTGCGCAATCGCCTCGACGTCCACTACGCGCACTACAAGTCGTCGCCGAAGCTGCGCATCGTCCTGCCCAAGGGCCGCTACGTGCCGGAATTCGTCGCGCACTCCGGAGGCGCCCTGCCGGCGCAGGGGCTGGCGGTGTTCGACGTGCGCAACGACACCGGCCGCGCCGAGTTCGACCCGCTGTGCCATGCGCTCGCGATCCGCCTCACCGACAGCCTCGCCCGGCTCGGCGTGCCCCGGGTCATCGCCCGCGAATCGGTGACCGCCGCGCAGGCGCAGGCGGCCGACCCGCAGGCGATCGGCCGCAAGCTCGGCGTCGAATGGCTGCTCGACACGCTGCTGGCCACCGAAGGCGACCACGAACTGCGGCTGACGGCGCGGCTGCTCAGCGCCATCGACGGCGGCGTGCAATGGGTGGAGACCCGCGCGGCCGCCGCCGCCCACCCGTCGACGCTGGTCGACGCGCTGGCCGACCGCGTGTTCGCGCGCTTCGCGGCGACGGTCCGCGGCGACGCCAGCGAACTCGACCATCACGACGTCTCCGCGCTGACCGAGGACGAGCGGCACACGCTCGAACTCGCGCGCATGCTCTGCCACCAGCGGTCGGTGACCGAACTCGAGCGGCTGACCCCGGAGATCGAAGCCGTCACCCGGCGGCACCCGCGATGCGCGGCGGCGTGGGGCGCGCTGGCGTCGGCGTGCTACGCGCAGACGCTGCGGATGGATCGGGAATCCGCGCCGCTGTGCGAGGCCGCGCGCGCGGCCGCCGAGCGCGCGCTGGCGATCGATCCCGACGAGTCCGGCGCGGCGCTGGTGCTGGCGAGCATCGTCGGCGCGCACGACGTCGAGCCCGAGGCCGCCATCGTCGGGTTTCGCAGCGTGCTGCGGCGCGCCCCCCATCACAGCCCGGCGCGCCGCCATCTCGCCGCGCTGCTGTGCTACACCGGCGCGTTCGACGAGGCGCTGGCGGAGGC
>CAIWHR010000481.1 GCA_903912485.1 uncultured beta proteobacterium
CCGTAGCCCGGGCTACGCCGCCACCGTCGTCGATCGCGAGCCCCCGGCCCCGCCCGGCACAGCCCGGGGCAGGCAATCGCGTTGCCACGTCCCCCGGGCGACGGCGGGCGGTTCAGGCCAGCTTGAGCTGCGGCGTCACCGCGAAGCGCTGCCCCGCGATGTCGACTTCGTAGCGCGCGGCGAGGATCGCCTCGTCGGACAGCGCTCGATCGGCGCGGGCGTAACCCATCGCGACGGCGCGGCCGTACTTGCGGCTGTAGCCCGCGGACGTCAGCTCGCCGACGTTGCGGCCGTCCATCAGCACCGGCTCGCCGCCCCAGGGAAACGCGCGCTCGTCGTCGAACGTGAACAGCACCAGCCGCTTGCGCGCCGCCGCGCTCGGATGGGCCAGCAGCGCCTCGCGCCCGGTGAACGCCGCCGGCTTGTCCATCCTCACCGCGTAGCCCAGCCCGGCTTCCCACGGCGTCTCGTCGGGAGAGAGTTCGGCGCCCCAGGCGCGGCGCCCGGCTTCGACGCGCAGCGCGTCGATGGTGTAATACCCGGCGTCGCGCAGCCCGTGGCGCGCACCGGCGCTCCACAGCGCCTCGTACAGCGTCGCACACTGGTCGGTGGTCACGTAGAGCTCGTACCCCGGCCCGCCGACGTAGCTCATCCGCGCCGCGCGCAGCCGGGCGTAGCCGACGTCGATCTCCCGGGTCGTCGAAAACGGCATCGCCGCCCGCGAGATATCGTCGACGGTGAGGTCGCGGAGCAGCGCCTCGGCCTTCGGACCCATCACCGACAGCACCGAGTACGCGCTGCCGACGTCGACGAGCGCCGCGTGCTCACCGTCGCGGATGCCGCGCTCGATCCAGGCGAAGTCGCGCGTCGTCTGTGCCGAGCCGCTGACGATGAAGAACTCCTGCGCGCCGGTGCGGATGACGGTGACGTCGCTTTCGAACCCTCCGCGCGCGTTGAGCATCGCCGTGTACACCATCCTGCCGGGTGCGACGTCGATCTCGTTGGCGCACAGCCGCTGCAGCACGTCGAGCGCGTCGCGGCCCTTCAGCAGGAATTTGGAGAACGACGTCTGGTCGAACACGACGACGTCCTCGCGGCAGGCGCGCTGTTCCTCCAGCACCCACGGCAGCCAGCCGGGCGTGCCGAGCGTCGGCGGCGGCAGGGCGGCGCCGGGCGGGAGAAAATAGTTGGCGCGCTCCCAGCCCATCCTGCTGCCGAACACGGCGCCCTTGGCGCGCAGCGTGTCGTACAGCGGCGAACGCCGCAGCGGCCGCACCGTCTTCAGCTCCTCGCGCGGCCAGCGCATCGCGTAGTGGAGGCCGAGGCTCTCGACGGTGCGGTCGGCCAGATGCCGCCGGTTGGCGTGGAAGGGCGCGAAGCGGCGGATGTCGACGTCCCACAGGTCGAGCGGCGGTTCGCCGTTGACGATCCACTCGGCGACCAGCTTGCCCGCGCCCCCCGAGTTGGCGATCCCGGCCGAATTGAACCCGGCGCAGACGAAATAGCCGGCGAGCTCCGGCGCCTCGCCGAGGATGAAGTTGCCGTCGCCGGTGAAGCTCTCGGGGCCGTTGAGCAGCAGCTTGACTTCCGCCGTCTCGAGGCAGGGCGTGCGGTGGATCGCGTTGGTCATCAGGACCTCGAACTGGTCCCAGTCCTCGGGCAGCAGCTGGAATTCGAAGTGGTCGGGGATCGTCTCGGGGTTCCACGGCTTGGCGTGGGGCTCGAAGCCGCCCATCACCAGGCCGCCGACTTCCTCCTTGTAGTAGATGCAGCCGTCGGGGTCGCGGATCACCGGCAGGTCGGGCGCGACGCCCGGAATCTGCCGGGTGACGATGTAGAAGTGCTCGGCCGAGCACAGCGGCACGGTGACGCCGGCGAGGGGCCCGAACGCGCGCGCCCCCGGGCCG
>CAIWHR010000482.1 GCA_903912485.1 uncultured beta proteobacterium
CAGCGCGGCAGCGGCTCGCCGGGATACCACTTGCCCTGCCCGTCGTGCAGCAGGCCGCCGGGGGCGAAGCGCGCGGCCAGCCGGCGCAGCAGCGCCTGGGCGAGCTCGCGTTTCTTCGGCGACAGCGCCGTGTAGTTCCACTCCGGCCCGTCCATGTCGTCGACCGACACGAACGTGGGTTCGCCGCCCTGCGTCAGGCGCACGTCGTTCGCCGCGAGGTCGCGGTCGACGCGCCGGCCGAGTTCCTGTATCGCCGCCCACTGCGCGTCGCTGTACGGTTTGGTGACGCGCGGGTCCTCGTGCACGCGGGTCACGTGCATCTCGACGTCGAACTCCGCCTCGCAGAAGTCGGTGTAGCCGATCACCGGCGCGGCGTTGCCGGGATCCGCCGTGCAGGCCAGCGGGATGTGTCCTTCGCCGGCGAGGAGGCCGGAGGTCGGGTCGAAGCCGATCCAGCCCGCGCCCGGCAGGTAGACCTCGGCCCAGGCGTGCAGGTCGGTGAAGTCCTTCGCCGGGCCCGCCGGCCCGTCCAGCGGCTTGACGTCGGCGACGAGCTGGATCAGGTAGCCCGAGGCGAAGCGCGCCGCCAGCCCCAGCTGGCGCAGGATCTGCACCAGCAGCCAGCCCGAATCGCGGCACGAGCCGCGCGCCGTCTCCAGCGTTTCCTCGGGCGACTGGACGCCCGGCTCCATGCGCACCAGATACGCGATCTCGCCCTGCAGCTGCTGGTTGAGCCTGACCAGCATGTCGACCGTCTTCTCGTCTGCCCGCCTGGTCGCGGCGAAGCGTTCGAGCCAGGCGGCCAGCCGCGGCGTCAGCGGCGCCGTCTCGAGGAACGGGATCAGCTCCTTCGCCAGCGCCGGCGCGTAGGCGAAGGGAAAATGCTCGGCGTAGGCGTCGACGAAGAAGTCGAAGGGATTGATCACCGTCATGTCGGCGGTGAGGTCGACGACGACCTCGAGGCGGTCGGCGGTCTCGGTGAACACCAGCCGCGCCAGCCAGTTGCCGTAGGGATCCTGCTGCCAGTTCAGGAAGTGCTTGTCCGGCGCGACGTTGAACGAGTAACCGAGAATCGGCGTGCGGCAGTGCGGCGCCGGGCGCAGTCGGATCTCGTGCGGGGAAAGCGTGACCGGCCGGTCGAAGCGATACGTCGTGCGGTGCTGAAGGGCGACTCGGATTGCCATGTGAAAGGACCGCCTGCGGCTGTCAACCCCATTCCGGGTTGGGCAACTGGGTGAAGACCTGGCGCAGGCCCTCGCCCCACTGCGTGTGGAGCATCTGGAAGTACGGGTCGTTCTCGTCGATCCGCCGCTGCAGCCCGATCCTGAGCGCGTCGGTGCGGTAGATGACGAGGTCGATCGGCAGTCCCACCGATATGTTGGAGCGCATCGTCGAATCGAACGACACCAGCGTGCACTTGGTCGCGTCGCTGAGCGACGTGCTGCGGCTGACGACACGGTCGATGACCGGCTTGCCGTACTTGCTCTCGCCGATCTGGAAATAGCAGGTGTCCGGCGTCGCCTCGATGAAGTTGCCCTCGCTGTAGACCTCGAACAGCCGCGGCGGCTCGCCGCGAATCTGGCCGCCGACCAGGAAATTGGCGCTGGCGTCGATGTTGTTCTGCGTGAGGTGCGCGCCGTCGCGCGCCCTCACCTCGCGTACCGCGTCGCCGATCAGGCGGGCGATGTCGAACATCGACGGCGCGTTCCACAGATTCAGCTGGTTGTCGCCGCCGCGCGCCCGCTGGTCGAGCGTGTTGAGCGCGTTCTGCGTGATCGACAGGTTCCCGGACGACAGCGTAACGATGACGCGGTCGCCGTCGCGCGCAAAAATCCGCATCTTGGAGAAGCGGGCGATCTGGTCCACGCCGGCGTTGGTGCGGGAGTCGGACGCGAAAATCAACCCCGCGTCGAGGTTCATGGCAACGCAATAGGTCATCGACGGTCGGCGAGAGTGCCGTCCAAATCCGGCTATTTTACCGAAACCCGGCGGCGCTAGACGGACGGCACGAGGAAGACGCGGCTTATTTCGTCGCCCAGAACCGATATCCGCTGCAGGAAATCCATCAGGTACTGGTGCAGGCCGAGGTCGATGATGTCGTCGGTGCGGCCGTAGTGGAGCTGGGCGTGGAGCTGGCCCGAGTTGCGCTCGAGCTCGCGCGTGCGCCCGTCGCCCAGGTGTTCGATCGTCTCGTGGATGAAGTTGATGCAGCAGTGCAGCGAACGGGGCATGTCGTCGCGCAGGATCAGCAGCTCGGCGACGCGCCGCGGCGTGATGACGTCGCTGTAGATCTTGCGGTACGACTCGAAGCCCGACACCGACTGCAGGACCGCCGCCCACTGGTAATAGTCGACGGCGCCGCCGACGTCCGCCGACGACGGCAGCAGCAGGTGGTACTTGACGTCGAGGATGCGTGCGGTGTTGTCGGCGCGTTCGAGGTGCGTGCCGAGCCGGATGAAGTGGTACGCCTCGTCGCGCAGCATGGTGCCGAAGGTGACGCCGCGAAACAGGTGCGAGCGCATCTTGACCCACTCGAGGAAGTTGGAGACACCCATCTGCTGGATGCTGTCGTAGTCGTAGTTGCGCATCTCCAGCCACGCCGCGTTGAGGTCCTCGTACATTTCGGAGGTGATCGCCCCGCGGACGCTGCGTGCGCTCTCTCTCGCCGCGCGCAGGCAGCAGTAGACCGACGACGGGTTGCTGCTGTCGAGGATCAGGAATTTCAGCACCGCTTCGGCCGACAGCACGGCGTTGCGCTGGTAGTACTCGGTGGCGAGCCCGGCGGTGATCAGCGGCACCGACCACGGTTCGGCCCAGGCGAGCCCCGGCTCGGTCACCTGGTACGGCATCAGCGACGTCCGGTACGTGACGTCGAGCATCCGTGCGATGTTCTCGGTGCGCTCGATGTGGCGCGCCATCCAGAACAGTTCATTGGCTACCCGGCACAGCATTGGTTGATCCCCTTGTTCGCGGCTCGTCGGTGTCCTGCGCGGCTGTCAGCTCTCGACGACCCAGGTGTCCTTGGTCCCGCCGCCCTGCGACGAATTGACGACCAGCGACCCTTCGCGCAGCGCCACTCGCGTGAGCCCGCCGGGGCAGAGGTTCACCGTCAATCCCGACAGCACGTAGGGGCGCAGGTCGATGTGGCGCGGCGCGAGGCCCGACTCGACGAAGGTCGGGCAGGTCGACAGCGCCAGCGTCGGCTGGGCGATGTACGTTCCCGGCGAAGCGAGGATCCGCTCGCGGAACACCGCGCGCTCGGCCGCGGTGCTCGCCGGACCGACCAGCATCCCGTAGCCGCCGGCGCCGTGGACCTCCTTCACCACCAGTTCGCCGAGGTGCTCCAGCACGTAGTCGCGGTCGGCGGGCCGCGCGAGCTGGTAAGTCGGCACGTTGTTCAGGATCGGCTCCTCGGCGAGGTAGAAGCGGATCATGTCGGGCACGTAGGGATAGATCGACTTGTCGTCGGCGACCCCGGTGCCGATGGCGTTGGCGAGCGTCACCCGCCCCGCCCGGTACGCCGCGAACAGCCCCGGGACGCCGATCATCGAATCGGACCGGAACGCGCGCGGATCGAGGAAATCGTCGTCGACGCGGCGGTAGATCACGTGCACGCGCTGGGGCCCCCGCGTCGTGTGCATGAACACGGTGTCGTTCTGGACGAACAGGTCCTGTCCCTCGACCAGCTGCACGCCCATCTGCTGCGCGAGAAAAGCGTGCTCGAAGTACGCCGAGTTGTAGGCGCCCGGCGTCAGCACGGCGACCGTCGGCGCATCCTCGCCTGCGGGCGAGACCTGGTGCAGGTTCTTCAGCAGCATGTCGGGGTAGTGCTGCACCGGGCGGATCGACTGCGAGGCGAAGAGCTCGGGCAGGAGGCGCATCATCATCCTGCGGTTCTCGAGCATGTACGACACGCCCGAAGGCACGCGCAGGTTGTCCTCGAGCACGTACCATTCGCCTTCGCCGGCGCGGACGAGGTCGACGCCGGCGATGTGCGCGTAGATGTTGCCGGGAAGGTTGATGCCCTGCATCTCGCGCCGGTACTGCGTGTTGTCGAGTACGCGCTCGGCGGGCACCCGACCCGCCGCGAGAATCTTCTGGTCGTGGTAGATGTCGTGCAGGAATGCGTTCAGCGCCTGAACGCGCTGCTTCAATCCCCGCTCGAGCACCGTCCACTCGGCGGCCGGAATGATCCGCGGCACGAGGTCGAACGGGATCAGGCGCTCGTTGCCCGAGTCCTCGCCGTACACGGCGAAAGTGATGCCGAGGCGGTGAAAAGCGCGCTCCGCCTCGTCCCGCTTCTGCGCGATCCGGGACGCCGCCGTCTGCGCGAGCCAGTTCGCGAACGGGCCGTAATGGGGGCGGACCGAACCGTCCTCGGCGTGCATTTCGTTGTAGGGGAGGCGGGACATGATGATTTTTGGGTGGGTGTGGCAGGATTAAAGCAAGCGGCGGGCCAATGGGAAATTCGCTTTTGCATCAGATGGCTTACCGCTATCTGCCGGGCGGAACCGGCATCAACGCACCAGACAGGTGCAACAAATGCACCAATGCGGATCATATTTTGTCCATGACGCGATTGGACAATCATGCGCAATCGGTTT
This sequence comes from uncultured beta proteobacterium, assembly GCA_903912485.1. Taxonomy (GTDB): domain Bacteria; phylum Pseudomonadota; class Gammaproteobacteria; order Burkholderiales; family Casimicrobiaceae; genus CAIWHR01. The sequence continues at coordinate 4,605 of CAIWHR010000482.1, forward strand.
GACCCTCGTCCGGCCACTATGGTTAAATGCGCACTCCTGTCTGGGTTCGCGGGGCGGTTAGCTCAGTGGTAGAGCACTGCCTTCACACGGCAGGGGTCACTGGTTCGAAACCAGTATCGCCCACCATGCGAATCGAGGGGTTGTCCGTTCTGGGCAACTCCTTTTTTTTTGCGCCGAACGCGGCGCGCTATTTTCCGGCACGGCAGGCGGCGACCGCATCGCGGATCGCGGCCACCGCTTCGGGCCGGGGGAAGCTCTTGCGGCTCGCCAGCGCGATGCGCCGCGTCGGC
>CAIWHR010000483.1 GCA_903912485.1 uncultured beta proteobacterium
GTTCCCGCTTTACTTCACCCTCCCGCATTACTTCACCCGGTCACCCAATCCGGGAGATCGTCCGCCCCCGACCGCAAATCACCGCGAAAGATCAACGGTGAAACAATCCGAGCGACAACACCGGGGTGACCAGGATCACCGATCGCAATGGCAACACGGTGACTTTCGGGGCGGCGGGGATCGTCCACTCGTCCGGCAAGAGCGTGACCTTCGCGCGCGACGGGCAGGGCCGGATCACGCAGATCACCGACGTCCTCGGCAACCTGCAGACCTACGCCTATGACAGCAACAGCGACCTCGCGAGCCACACCGACGCCAATGGGCGCACTTCCCGATACCGCTACGACCGGCAGCACAATGTAATCGACGTGCAGGACCCGGCCGGCAACCACGCCGCGCACAACACCTACGATGCGGCTGGGAGGTTGATCGGATCGACCGACGCCAACGGCAACACGGTCACGTACACGTCCGACCTGGGCGCCTCGACCGAACTGATCCGCGATCGGATGGGTAACGCCACGCTCTATGCCTACGATGCGCGGGGCAACGTCCTCGCCAAGACCGATCCGCTCGGCCGCACCACGACCTACACCTACGACAGCGGGGACAACCCGCTCACCGAGACCGATCCGCTCGGCCGTGTGGCGACCAAGACCTACGACAGCAAGAACAACGTGCTGACCGGCACCGACTTCGATGGCAACACGACGACGTGGACGTACAACGCGTTCGGACAGGTGCTCACCCAACTCGATCCCGAGGGTCGTTTCACCACCAACGTCTACGACGGTAACGGCAACCTGACCCAGGTCACCGACCCGGAGGGCGGCGTTACGCAGCGCAGCTACGATGCCGTTGGCAATGTCCTCAGCGTCACCGACCCGCTTGGTCGGGTGGCGAGTTCCTCCTACGATGCCGCAGGCAACCTGACGACCAAGACCGACCCGCTCGGTCACGTCACAACCTACACCTACGATGGCAACGGCCGGCGTCTGACCCAAACCGACCCGCTGGGCCGAACCACGTCCTTGACCCATGACGGCAATGGGCAGCTGACCGGGCGGACCGACCCGCTAGGCAGCACGACGCAGGCCATCTACAGCAACGTCGGGTTGGGCACCAAAGTGTCACGCCTCAGCGATCCAGCCGGGAACGCGACCAACTTCACCTATGACCCGGTGGGCAACCGGACCGGCGTGACCTTCGCCGACGGTTCTGCGGCAGTGTGCAGCTACGACGCCAACGCCATGCCGTCCGGGGCCGCCGACGCCGACGGCCGCTCGGTTCAGGTCGTGCGCGACGCGGTGAGCCGGCCGGCACAATTGACACTACCCAACAGTGCCAACCGGACCCTGGCCTACGATGCCGCGGGCCGGGTCATCGCGCTGACCGACGAACGCGGCAACGTGACGACCACAGGCTACGCGCCCAACCGCGAAACGGTCACCGACGCCCTCGGGCATATCACCGTTAACGATTACGACAGCGGTCACCGGCTGGTGAAGCGGACCGACGGCCTCGGCCACAGTACGACGTTCGCCTACGACAGCGTCGGCAACCGGGTGCGTACCACCTACCCGGACGGGACGTTCCGCACCGTCACCTACGACGCGGCCAGGCAGAAGACTGCCGAAACCGACCCGGCCGGGCGAACGACTCAGTTCGCCTATGACGCAGCCGGCCGGCTGATCAAGGTGACTGACACGCTCGGGGGTATGACTACCTACACCTACGACGCCGCGGGCAACCGGCTGACACAGACCGATGCCAACGGTCACACCACGCAGATGAGCTACGACGTCATGGGCCGCTTGATCAGCCGGACGAGGCCTTCGGGCAAGCAGGAAACGTTCGTCTACGACGCGCTGGGCAACCAGGTCAGTCACACCGACTTCAAGGGTCGGACCACGACGTACGTCTACGATGTGTTGAAACGCCTGACGCAGAAGCAGTTGCCGGACGGCACCGCCATCGCCTACACCTACACCGCAGGCGGGTTGCGCAGCCAGGCTGGCGGCGATCACTACACCTTCGATGCGCTAGGCAAGCTGACGCAGGAGCAGAAGGCCTCCGGGGAGATTCTCGCGTACGGCTACGACGCCGCGGGCAACCGCACGTCGCTCATCACGCCGCGAGGCACGACCACCTACGCCTACGATGCGCTGAATCGACTGCACACCATCGCGGATGCCACGGGCACGACCACGTACGCCTACGATGCGGCGGGCCGGAAGGCATCGCTTGCGCGCCCCAACGGTGTCACCACGACCTACGGCTACGACAACCTCGACCGCTTGGTGCAGGTCGCCAATACCGGTCCAGGGGGCTTGATCTCCTCGTACACGTACACCTTCGATCCCGCCGGACATCGGACGCAGGTCGTCGAAGCCGGGTCGGCGACCACGGGCCGCAGCGTCGCCTACACGTACGACGCACTGTATCGGCTGACGCAGGAACAGATCACCGAGCCGGGCCTGACGATGACCACCGTCGCCTACACGCTCGACCCGGTCGGCAACCGTACGCAGAGGACGCGCAACGGCGTGGTGACCACGTACGCTTACGACAGCAGTGACCGGCTGCTGGCGGAGACCACGGCGGGAAGCACCACAACCTCGAGCTGGGACGACAACGGCAATCTCATTGGTCGCAGTTCGGGTGCCGGCACCGAGGCGTATGGCTACGACGGCGAGGATCGACTGGTCAGTGCTGGTCTGCCAGTGGGCAGTTACACCTACGCCTACGACGCCGACGGGGTTCGCACGACCCGGACGCTGGCCGGCGCCCCCACGAATTTCCTGGTCGACAAGAACCGGGACTTCGCTCAGGTGCTCTCCGAGACCGTGGGTGCGAATGAGCTGGTCTATTCCTGGAGCGACCAACTGCTCGCTGCCCAGCCCGCTGGCGGGGTCGCAAGCTTCTACCTCACCGATGGGCAGCGGTCGACGCGGCAGCTGACGACGAATGCTGGGGTGGTGTCGGACAGCTACACTTATGATGCGTTCGGCCTGCCGCTCACTTCGACCGGAACGACGTCGAACCCCTACCGGTATGACGGCGAGCAAGAAGATGCCGGTACGCGCTTGTACTATCTCAGGGCGCGCTATCTGGAACCCGGCACCGGACGCTTCCTGTCGACGGATCCATGGGCGGGGAGTCCCCGGCAGCCCATGTCGCTGCATCGGTATCTGTATGTCAATGGAAATCCTGTTGACCTGCAGGACCCCTCCGGGCTCGCGCCCAACAACCTTATGGAAGTCATGGTCGTGATGACCATCAATGTGAGTCTTGGCGCGGTAGGCAGCTACGCCGGACTGCGCCTCCGAAATTACGCCCAGGGCAAAGTTACAACGGCGAGCGAAGCAATGTGGGCCATTGGGACCGGTGCTGCGTTCGGGCTATTGATGGGGGGTGGCGCCGTAGCAGCGGGAGTGGGCATGGAAGGGGCCGGGGCCGGCATTTACACATGGACAGCGTGGTACAATGGTACGCTTCACGCATCAGCGCTTCCCATGGCCCGCAGTGTGGTTTTCGAAACGCTTGAACTTGGATTCCTTTCCCTGTTTTTCCCACTGGCCTATCAGTCCACAATCAAACCAATGGCCGAGTACTATGATCGAGAGTATGAGATGAGAAATGGCCTCCAATGGACCGTCATTCAGACCTACGAAGCGCCCGATGGATCCATGTTGGAGACACCCAGGTTGATCTTTTTGCCTCCCGCGTTCACCCGTGGCTAGCCTCAAGTTCCGTCTTGGATGCCTAGTGGACGGGCGGCAGGGGCATGAACAGCGGAAGAGTGGGGAGACCGAGATGAAGCGTCTGACGAAATTGCTGGGGGCGTTGTTGCTGGTGCTACCGGCGGGAGCGATCGCTGACACCGGCAGCAACGAGACGACTTTCACGCAGTCGACCTCAACATCGGGCTGGAACGTTAACGCTTACGCTGTATACGTGAGTGTGACCGTCTACGTCGGCCCGGCATCGCTCCAGACCGGCAGCTTCGGCTCGTGCACGCTCACATTGCCTTACAACTGTGACCCGTGGTTGGGTGCTGGTACGCAGGCGGATCCTTACGTCTGCAGAACACCGCCCGTCTTGACCAATTGCACCAACAACGGTGGGACGTGGGTTATTGCTCCAGGAGGTGTGGACTACGAGAATCGCACCGACTACTTTGTCCCCGCGATCGCTCCGGTCGTCAACGCAGCCCCAGTCCCTCTATCGCCGTGGGTTCCGGCGGGCAGTGCGTTGGGTGCGATGCTGCTGGTGCTGTGGATGACAAGGCGAGCGAACGCGGGCTGACTGGCGGCGACAAGGGCGGCGCTGGAAAGCATTGCGCGCAGCGCGATGTTGGGATGACTTCGAGCAGCCCGAATGTTCGGTAGGTTCATCCGGAATGCTTTCGGGACAAATAGATTCGCCCGTTATGGACCCACACGAAATTCCCGCTGACTCCAATTTGAAGGACATGAACCGTGGTTGAAGTCCTGAAATGCCTGGAAAAGTAGAGCCAGCGGCTCGACCGTCAAATCGCCGAAGAGACGGGCATGTCGCTGGCGACGGTGTGCCAGCGCCTCATCAGCCTGGCGGTCGCGCGCGAGGTCGTCATGTGGCGCATGACCCGCTTCGAAGGCGGCAAGGCGATCGACGCATGGTCGAGCTTTACATAGCGCTGCACTGCTGTCGTGAACGGCGCGGTACGGAGTTCGGGCAACGGGGTCGATTCCTGCGCTCCGAGTCGCATGCGGGGGTCCTCTTTCCCGCCGGTGGGAGATCTCCTCGATCCTGACCACGCTGGCGCCGGACATCGTGACGGCAATCCTCGATGACGACCTGCCGAGTGAGATCACGCTGTTCGACCTCGCTGTGGATCCGCCGGCGCTGTGGGAGGACCAGCGCACGCGCATTGGGTAGGTTGGGGAAGCCTCCTGCCTGGCTTTCACTGCCTGCCATCACGACATCTTTGGCCGAGTGATCTCGAGGACAGGTCTAGACTGATACCGGTCGCTCAGGTTCTTTGATGCGGCGTAAGTGCACGCGCACACATGCGGACGCCACGCCTGCGCCAGAAGCCTTCGTTCAGCCCAACTGCATGACGCCTGATTGGCTTCGTCTATCGGCGACGCCCGAGCCACCTGAGCAACGTGGTGAAGAACTGCTCGGGCTCCAGCGGCTTGCCGATGAAGTCGTCCATGCCGGCCGCGAGGCACGCGCGGCGGTCCTCGTCGAAGACCCTTGGGGTCATGGCGACGACCGGAGTAGTCGCTCGACCTGGTAATGCCCTGATCGCCCGTGTCGCATCCAGCCCGCCGATCTCGGGCATCTGCACGTCCATCAGGATGAGCGCGTAATCGACTTGCGCTGACATCCGCGCCGCCGCGCGGCCATCTTGGGCCAGATCGGGATCGAGGCCGGCCTCGCGCAAAAGTTCCAGCGCCACTTCCTGGTTGAGTTTATCGTCCTCGGCCAACAGAATGCGCGCACCGCGATGGTCCCTCCGCAATTGCGCTGCCGCCGCTGCCGCCGTTGCCGCCGGGTCCGACTCGGTGTCCGCCGAGGCGGCCCGCGCCTTGCTCAGACGCACCGTCAGCCAGAAGGTGCTCCCCCGTCCCGGGGCGCTGTCGACGCCGACCTCACCCCCCATCAAGCCTGCGATCCGCTTGGTGATCACCAACCCGAGCCCCGTGCCCCCGAATTGGCGCGTGTCCGAGTTGTCCACCTGTTGAAACGCCGTGAACAGGCCATCGCGCGCGCTCTGCTGGATGCCGATGCCGGTGTCGGCAACCTCGAAGCGAACGAGGTAGCCGTCGGCCGTCTCCTCGAGCAGGCGGCCGTTGAGCGTGATGCTGCCGCGCTCGGTGAACTTCACCGCGTTGCCGAGGTAGTTGAGCAGCGCCTGCCGCAGGCGCGTCACATCACCGCGCAGCGACGACGGCACGCCGGCCATGTCGACGCGAAGGGAGAGCCCTTTCGCACGGGCCTCCTCACCGACGATGCCGGTGAGGCCGTCGACCATTTCGGTCAGCTCGAAGTCCTCAGGCTTGAGCACAAGCTTGCCGGCCTCGATCCGGGCAAGGTCGAGAACGTCGTTGATGATCGCGAGGAGGTGCTGCCCCGCACCGGCAATCTTGTCGAGTTGCTCCGCTTGTTTTTCCGTGACGCCGCTCCGTCGGACCAGGTAGGCCATCCCGAGAATGCCATTCATCGGCGTCCGGATCTCGTGGCTCATGTTGGCGAGGAACGCGCTCTTGGCCACGTCGGCAGCTTCGGACGCAGCCTTGGCCTCGCGCAGTGCCCCCTCCCTTTGCCGCAACGCCGTGAGCAGGTGATTGAAGCCCTCGATGAGCTTGCCCACCTCGTCCCTCTTGGGGACCACCAGTGGCTGCGGCGGTTGGTCGGACTTCGACAGCTTGGCGAGTGTCTCGATGGTGGAGAGCACGGGTGCAAGCTCGCGCCTTAGCATCCACCAGGTCAGGACCCCGGCCACCAGGGTCAGAAAGATCGTGGTGACCAGCAGGCGTCTCTCCATCGCGCGAATCGGGGCAAATGCTTCCGTGGTCGGCAGCGAAACCGCGACGTACCAATTTGCCGTCGGAACGCCTTTGGCAGCGGCAAGTCTCTCTTCGCCAAGCTGGTTGACCAGTTGGCCGCTACCTTCGTAGCCGTCGACGAACCGGTCGATCAAGGGGACCGCGCCGACACCGAGCAGTGGCGCCATGACGAAGCGTCGCTCGGTTGCGGTGACGATCAGCCGCTGCTGTCGGGAGGTGATCAGGTAGCCGCCGGTCTTGCCGTAGGTGCCGTGTGTCACCTTGTCAAGGAAGTTGGCCTTGCCCAGGTCGGTCGCCCCCACCAAGGCGCCGATCACGCTGCCCTGCCCGTCGCGAATGGGTACGGTGATCGCAAAGGACGGGGCACGCACCCTCTTGCCGATCACCGGCTTGCCGATCGAAGGCTTGCCCTCCTTGAGCGCCGTCGCAACGTGATCGCGGTCCAGGTAATTGACGCCGATGCGGTCGATCAGCGGCGCCTCGGCGACCGCCGTGCCGTCAAGACGTGTGACGAAGACCCCGGCGTTGAACAGCAACTGGGGAATCGGGCTCAGTTCGACAACCCGCTGCAGGGCGGCAGGGTTGTCGAGCAACGGTGCGTCGATGGTCCTGGCAACCGCCTCTAGCGCGGTCATCCGCAGCTGCAACTCTTCCTCGACTTCCACCGCAACTATGGTGGCCGTCGAGAACAACTGCTCGCTCAACTGCTGCTCCGTGCCCTCCCGCAGGATGCGGCTGGCGTAGAACGCCAGCAACCATAGGCTGCCGAGGAAGATCGCCAGCGTGAATAGCGTTACGTTGGCCTTGAGTGAGCGCCGTCGCCAAATTCGATCCTTCATGCCAATTCTCGCTATCGGTTGCTGACGTATTCGACATCATCCTCCTTGACGGGCCCCTGCCCAAGTCCAACGGCGGCATCGGCGCGGAAAGATCGCCATGCCCCCGTTCCGTTGACGGCGAGCCCGCGAACCCGGGAAAGCCCTTCTCGACGGACCGGACTGGTTCCGTCCGCCACCCAATGCTGCGAAGGAACTCGGTCGATCGGTCCGCGCGGAATTGGTTGATATTGTTCCCCTTCAGCTTTCGCGCCTCCGGACTTCGACCCGGACGGGGGGATGAATCCAGGGAGAACGTCGACAACAGCTACGTCAGCCGGATGGTCAACCTGACCACGCTGGCGCCGGACATCGTCGCCGCCATCCTCGATGCCGACCTGCCGGACCAGATCACGCTGTTCGACCTGGCGGTCGA
>CAIWHR010000484.1 GCA_903912485.1 uncultured beta proteobacterium
ACCCGTTCTGATCCGCGGTGCCCCTCAAGCAATTTGCAAATCAGAGTGTCCCAAAGCCACCGCGGGCGAACCACCCATCTATCGCCCGTCGACCCTCACCGAACGTGCAAATCACAACATCAAACAAAGTGATCGCGCTCAGCGGCTCGAGCCGGAAGAAGAGGAAGCGATTGTCGCCCTCCTTGAAGAGCGGATTGCGAAGGCGACCGACCCCGCGACGAAGCGGCGCCACACGGGTGCCTTGCTGCTGTTCCTGCTCGCGCTCGAGACGGCGATGCGGCTGCGCGAGATTTATACGCTCGAATGGTGCCAGATTGACCTCGCGAAGCACACGGTCTTCCTGACCCGAGCGAAGAATGGGGAGACGCGGGAGGTGCCGACCAGCTCCGTCGCAGAAAGGCTGTTGCGCGAAGCCATGTCGCGTCGCGAGTCCAGTGACGCCTCCGAACTATTGCTCCCGTTCTGGAACCACGACGTCGCGCCTGCAGTGCTCGAAGCGACCACCAGCAGGCTCTCGGCATATTTTGGCGAACTGTTCGAGGAAGCCGGGTGCGCCGACCTCGTGTATCACGACACGAGGCACGAAGCCATCTGCCGGCTGGTGATTAGGACGAAGCTCAGCAGCACGCAGATAGCGAGAATATCGGGGCACCGGGACCCGAGGATGCTGCGTCGGTACATGAGCCTTCGCGGGTCGGAGCTCGCGCAGCACCTCTGGTAGTAGCCGGGGCGGCGGACCGGCACGCGTCCATGTGCCGGTCCGCCCCCGCGCAGCGCCCGCTTACGACAACGCCGGAACGGACTTGCGCGGCCGTCCCCGGAGCTTCGCAGCGCGCAATTCGGGATGCGACGCCTTGGCCTTCCCCGAAGGGACCGCGCGAATGCCTGCACGACGCTCGGCCGCTTCGCGCTCGGAGCGAAGCCTGAGAAACTCGAGCACCTGTTCCGTCACGAATACCCAGCCACGGCCAAACCGCGTCGCCGGGAGTTCCCCCCGGCCCGCCAGCCCCTCCACGGTGTCCTTGCTGCAGTGAAGCACCGCCGCGCATTGCGCGGCATCCATCGTTACGGGCAACGAGGGTGAACTCGGGGCTGGAACGGCGAATGCGGTGGCGTCGGAAGGCGAGATATCCATGAAAAAAATAGACACCGCGCTTATATCGCGTCCAGACCGCCGGACCCGTCGGCAGGCCAGGCTCGAATTTCGACTCGAGTAGCCCTGTCGGGCGTCAGCGGTGGGCCGTCCTGTCCGGCTGGCTGCAGGATGCCGGCACACTTTCGCGTTCGTCGAGTCACAAAGCCCTGCCAGCGGGCGGTCTTCTGCCCGGCCTGCCTCAGGAGAGCGGTAGTCGGCGCAGGTCGCGAATGACGAGGCCGGCCGACCGGGTGTCCTGTTAGGCGAGATCCAGCAACTGCTTTCGAGCGACGTGAAGGTGGGCAGCGGTTCCGGACGTTGGCACCCCCGTCGCTAGCCGTTGCTCCGCGATGCGGCCACCGTCACCTGCGCATTGGCAGCGCGCGCCGCCGCTGCGACTTCCTTGGTCACTATCGTCTTGCCAATCGGCGCGAGCGCGATACCGGCCAGTTTCAGATGCTGAATTCCGAAGGGGATGCCGATGATGGTGACGAAACAAGCGATGGCTGAGGCGACGTGACCAATGGCCAACCACAACCCCGCGAAGATGAACCAGAGGATGTTGCCGACCACCCCCAGGCCACCGGTGCCGATGTCATCGCGCTGATTGAGCTCCTTCCGGCTGATGGCCTCTTGGCCAAAGGGAAAGAAGGTGAACTGTCCGATCACGAAGCAGGCTCTGCCCCAGGGGATGCCGATGACCGTCACGAAGGCCAATAACCCGACCAGCCACCAGGCGAGGCCCATCAGGACCCCGCCCAGGATGAACCACAGGAAGTTGAGGATGGCGCGCACGGTGCTCCTTTCCGCGTTCCAGAGCTGCGGTCGCTACGAAGGTCGCATGCTACGACACGGGTTTGGCAGGAGCCGCGCCAAGTTGATCCAATCGAGCTTGAGCTTCACGCTTGCCAACTCCCCGCAGCGCCGCCAGTTTCGCCAGTGGCTCCGGGCGCGGGCGTGCCTTCTCCTGCTCCCAGTTGTAGATGGACTGGGCGCTGACGCCCAGGAGCTTCCCGAAATCGTCGGCCGACAGCCCGAGCCGTTCCCTCTGGGCGCGCAGGCCCTTCGCGGTGAAGCGCGCTGGCCTGGTCGTCGAATCGGCCTTTGCCGCGGTGGCCTGGCCCAGTGCCTTGCGCGACAGCAACGCCACCTGGCGCTGAAGCTGCGTGACTTGGCGCTTCAGTTCCGCGATCTCCCGCCGGAACTGGGCAGTGACCTTCCTCATAGGATCGACCTGGCTGCGAGCCTCCTTGCGCGAAAGCCTGACAATTTCTTCCTTGAGCACACTTCCAATGTTTGGCATTTGCGTCCTTGATGATGGTTCCAAACCACACTTTACCAAATTCACGGTATTGTCTATCCAAGGGAATCGGGCCGCATCGCCAACCACACGCTGCCGACTCCAAGCCCTTCGAAGGAGGTTGGAGTGCTTGCCGGTCAGATCACCGCGTAAAATGCCGCGATGACCCGCAATGAACTAATCGACCGGCTCGCCGCGCAACAGTCACAACTCACGACCAAGGAGTTCGAACTGGCGGTCAAACTCGTCCTTGAGACGGTGGCCAACGCGCTGGCCGAGGGCAGACGGGTCGAGATCCGCGGCTTTGGGAGCTTCAGCCTCAACCACCGGCCCCCGCGCCAGGGGCGCAATCCGAAGACCGGGCAGCTGGTGCCGGTCCCGGCGAAGAGCGCACCGCATTTCAAACCCGGCAAGGACCTGCGCGCGCGGGTGGTGACTCCACGATGAACACCAAGATCGGACGCAACGATCCCTGCCCGTGCGGCAGCGGCAAGAAGTACAAGCAATGCTGCGGCCCCGGCGCTGTGGCTGAACCCGAGAGGAAGGGACACGACGGCGGGGTCGAACGAGCCATTGATTGGCTCATGACCAAGCATCGGAAGGCGGTCAGCGTCGCCCTGGACGAGATGCTGTTCGACGGCCTGGACGACGCGGAGCGGGCGGCGTTGGAGGCGCAGGACCAGGAAACCTGGCAGGGCATACAGCTCAATGCAACGGAGTGGCTGTTGGCCGAGGGCGAGATCCTGGTCAAGGGCGAGCCCACACGCGTGTCCGAGTACCTGCTTGGCCCCGGCGGTCCGCTATTTGCGGTCGGGCAGCGCGAGTGGATCGCGCAGTTGGCGGCACGCACCTTGCGCCTGTACGACGTCACGGAAGTGATTCCTGGCCAGCAGCTGACGCTGTGTGACGCGGTGGACACCGAGTCGCCGCCGATCACCGTGCGCGAACGATCAGGGAGCCAAGCTTCACTGATAGGCGCGCAGGTCGGCGTGCGCCTCATGGACGTCGATGGGCACCTAGGACAGTCGCACTCCCCACCGCAGTCCTTCACTTGCCGGCGCATCCAAGAGCGCCATTGGTCGATTAGCGGTCTCCCGTCAAGGTGCAAAGCGCCGCCCATTCTGTAGGCCGTCAACGCATATTGAATCTGCTTTCCGAATCCGCGCTCGTATCTTTTCATCCCCGTCCATCATCTTTGCTCGACCTGCAGCGGTAGACGACAGATCAGCCGTAATTCAGTGCGGGCATTACTCCTGGGTCGTCCCCCGCCTACATCGCCAGTGGTCCCGACGGGAATCTTTGGTTCACTGAGTACAACGGCGGTCGAATTGGCCGCATCACACCATCTGGCGTAATGACCGAGTTCAGCCAAGGCATCAGCCCCAATGTCGTTCTCGAAGGCATCGCACTAGGCCCCGACGGAAATGTGTGGTTCGTCGAGTCGGAGACGCGCGCTGGAGGTATCGGTCGAATCGGTCGAATCAGCTTTCCTGGCACGAATCCAATCGCCACTCCGACACTAACGGGCTGGCCCAAATTCGTGCTGATCGGGTTGCTTGTCGTGTCCGGCGCGCTCTTGGCGAAGCGCAGCTCCGTAGCATGATAAGTCGGCCGTCTTCAGGTGCCGATTTCCCGAGGAGCCTCTGTTCCTGGAGGCGCTTCACTTGGCGTAGCGTGGCGTATCTCCGGACGGTCGGTGTCGCCGCAGAGTTTTCCGGTAAGCGGCCATTGACGAGGCGACCGGCGATCCCACGCTGCCGCCGGGCACTCACGCAACTCACCTCAGCCGTGCGGCCTAGTCCCTCCGGCCAATGGCGCCCGGCACACGGTGCCGCCCACCCTGATCCCCAACGCCGCAACGCAGGGCAGCGGGGGCAGGGATGGGGGTCGAGCGCAGGGCCAGGGAGAGCGCCGCTGCGCGGTATCGGCCGCGCCGACCGAGCGAAAGCGTGCTCTATCGCTGCGTCCAGCAACACCTCGAGACTTGGCTCGTTAAATGCCGCGACGGCCACGATGACGAGTGGTCGGTGCCGGAGCATGTGGGGCGGGAGTTTCGCCGCTACCTCGACTGCGGAATCCTTGCGCATGGCTTCGCCCGGGCGCGGTGCGGGCAGTGCGGGCACGACTTCCTGATCGCGTTCTCGTGCAAGGGACGCGGCGTGTGCCCATCATGCAACGCGCGGCGCATGGTGGCGACGGCAGCGCATCTCACCGATCATGTCTTGCCGGCGCTGCCGGTGCGGCAATGGGTGCTCGCGGTGCCCAAGCGCCTGCGCTACTTCCTGCAGCGCGACGCTGATCTCCAGGGTGCTGCTCTGCGCCTGTTCCTGCGCGCGGTAGAGTCGTGCCTGCGCGCGCACAGCCCTGGGTCAGGCTCCGCGGCGCGTCTCGGCGCGGTGGCCTTCATTCACCGTTTCGGCTCCAGCCTCAATGCCCACCTGCACTTCCACTGCGTGGTCATCGACGGCGTGTTCGACGCCACCGCCACAGGCGGGATCACCTTCCGGGCCGCCACCGAGCTCGATGCCAACGCCATCGCCGACGTGCAGGAGGCCGTGCGCCGGCGGCTGTTGCGCGCGTTCGCGCGCCGCGGCCTGCTGCCAGGCGATGACGCACACGACATGGCGCACTGGGAGCACAGCGGTGGCTTTTCCGTCGACGGCTCGGTGCGCATCGCGGCCGCTGACCGTGCCGGACGTGAGCGGCTGTTGCGCTATTGTGCCCGCCCGCCGTTCGCCCTGGACCGGCTGCGCGAACTCGATCCCGAGCACCTGCTCTACGCGAGCACCAAACCTGGCCCCGGCGGCACTGGCCCGCAGATCTTGACGCCGCTGCAGCTGCTCGACCGCCTCGCCGCTCTTGTCCCGCCACCACGCGTCCATCGCCACCGTTACTTCGGCGTGCTGGCGCCCAACGCGCCCCTGCGCGCCGCGGTCACCGCGCTGGCGCCGGCCGCCGCGCCGACCCCGCTGCCCGATCCGCCCGCCGCCGAACCGGCCCATCGTCGCGCCGCCCGCTACGCCTGGGCGCTGCTGCTCGCCCGCATCTACGAAGTGTTCCCGCTCGTGTGTGCCCGGTGTGGCGGCGAGATGCGCATCATCGCTTTTCTCACCGATCCCGCGGCCGTGCGCGCGATCCTTGCGCACCTGGGCGAACCCACCGCGCCGCCGCGCATCGCGCCGGCCCGGGGCCCGCCGCTCTGGGACCTCCCCGATGCCGGGGCGGATCACTGCCACCCCCACGCCCAGCCGGCACCCGAGTACGAGTTCGATCAACGCCTCGCTTGGTAACCCCGACCGTCGACCGCCCGCCGCGTGCGACGCTGGGCAAGCGTACCCCGGCCGCCACCGCGCACGCGCTGACGCGTGCAAAACACCCCCACCCAGCACCATCATGGCCCCGCTGCGACCCCGGATCGCCTCGACTCCCCGTCGCTCCGGGGTCAGTTAGGAC
>CAIWHR010000485.1 GCA_903912485.1 uncultured beta proteobacterium
CCCGTTCTGATCCGCGGTGCCCCTCAAGCAATTTGCAAATCAGAGTGTCCCAAAGCCACCGCGGGCGAACCACCCATCTATCGCCCGTCGACCCTCACCGAACGTGCAAATCACAACATCAAACAAAGTGATCGCGCTCAAGCGGATCCGACACCGCGGAACGCACTGTCACAGCGACCGTACCGGGGGATCAACACGCTCCTGCTCGGCATGGAGGCGCACTGCCGGGGCTACGCCACGAATCAGTGGCTGACGTTTCGTCAAGCCCAGTCGCTGGGCGGGCACGTCCGTAAGGGCGAGCGCAGCTCGACGATCGTGTTCTACGAGCTGCGAGCTGTCGAGAAGGACGAGGGCGAGAAGGAGCGGCTCGTGCCGCTGCTGAAGGTCTTCAACGTCTTCAACATCGATCAGGTCGCTGAGCTGCCCAGCGCGCTTCGGGAGGTGCCTGCAACGAATCCTGCCGGGGACGCTTCGGCGGCTGCCGAGCAGGTGATCACCGGCTCCCGGGCAGTGATCCTGCACCAGGGCTTCAGAGCCTTCTACAGCCCTGCCAGCGACCGGATTTACCTCCCAGGTAGGGCGACCTTCGCCGACGCCGCGGCGTACTACAGCACGGCGCTGCACGAGCTCTGTCACTGGAGCGGTAGCCCGTCCCGGCTGGGAAGGCAGTTGGGTCGCCGATTCGGTGAGTCGGCGTACGCCGTCGAAGAGCTCGTGGCTGAGCTGGGGTCGGCGTTTCTGTCGGCCCATTGCCGCCTCGACGGTCGCCTGCAGCATGCGAGCTACATCTCGTCCTGGCTGGAGGTCCTGCGTCGGGACAAGCGGGCAATCTTCACGGCCGCAGCCCAGGCGCAGAAGGCTGCGGACTACCTGCTCGAACGGGCTGGCTTGATCAGCCCGGTCGAGGCCCTGCCCGCCGCAGCCTGAAGAGTTCTACCGCGCATCGTTCGATGCGCATCCCCCTGACGCCCGAGCTCACCCCTCGGGCGTCGTCGTTTCTAACGCACTACCAAGGAGCACATCATGGAAGGCAATTACTTCGCCAAGCTGAACAGCATCAATGTCTCGGCGCACGTCGAGAAGAAGGGGCAGTTCTCGTACCTGTCCTGGCCCTTCGCGGTGGCGCAGCTGCGCCTGGCTGATCCCAGCGCGTGCTGGGAGGTCCGTCGCTTCGACGGCCTGCCGTACCTCAAGACCGAGGCGGGTTACTTCGTCGAGGTCGCGGTGTCGGTGCAAGGCATCACCCTGAGCCAGATCCACCCGGTTCTGGACGCGAAGAATCGGCCGATCTTCGAGCCGACGGCGTTCGATATCAACACCTCGATCCAGAGGGCGCTGGTCAAGGCAATCGCGCTGCACGGCCTGGGCTTGTACATCTACGCGGGCGAGGACACGGGTGCGGAGGAGGCACCGCCACCCAAGCCGAAGGTCACCAAGCTGCCGAGCAAGGACCGCGATTCTGGCGGCGAGGACCTGATCACCCCGGCGCAGCTCAAGTTCGTGCAGCGCCTGATCGTCGAGACCGACGCCGACGTGACGCAGCTCCTCGACTTCTTCGGCTTCGAGTCCGTCGACACGATCCCGAAGGCGGCGGTGAACAGGGTCATCAAGGCGCTGGAATCGAAGCGCGGACGGAGGGCGGCATGAAGATCGTCAAACTCGTTCAAGGCTCGCCTGAGTGGCACGCTCACCGGGCGAAGTACCGCAACGCGTCGGAGACGCCAGCCGTACTCGGGTTGTCACCCTGGGTTACGCCCTACGAGCTCTGGTCGATCAAGACCGGACGGACGCCGCAGCCGGACATCACGGCGGCGATGGCGCACGGTACGGCGACGGAGCCACTGGCTCGCGAGGCCTACGAAGCGCTGACCGGCCATGTCATGCAGCCGCTGGTGCTGGTCGAGGGCGACTACTCGGCCAGCCTCGACGGGATCACGCTCGACGGCAGGCTAGTGCTGGAGGTCAAATGCCCGAAGTCGAAGGACTCGAAGATCCTGAGCGAGGCCAAGGCCGGGCGGGTGCCGGTCGACATCTACTGGCAGATCCAGACGCAGTTATTGGTCAGTCAGGCCAACCTCGCTCATCTGTTCGTCTACGCCAACGGCGAGGGCATCCTGATCGAGCAGAAGCCCGAGGAGGCGGCCTGGGACACCATCCGGCAGGAGTGGAACGCCTTCATGGAGTTCATCGCCCTCGACCGGCCGCCGCCGCTCACCGAGCGCGATACCGTCGTCAGGACGGACCAGCGGTGGCAAGCAGCGGCGGCCGCGTACTTGGCACTCAAGGCCGAGGCCGAGGCGGCGTCGGTTCGTCTCGACGAGGCCAAGGCCGCGCTCGTCGGCCTGGCCGAGCACGTCTCAGAGAAGGGCTTCGGTGTCAGCGTTGCCAGGTTCTGGAAGATCGGCGCGGTGCAGTACGCCAAGGTGCCTGAGCTGGCGGGCCTCGATCTGGAGTAAGCGTCCCCACAACCCGTATTGAAATCGCCGCGCCCGACTGGGTATGTTCGTTCTCCGACGTGACGGTGAAGGAGAACGGCGATGGAGGCGAGAGCGGGCGAGGCGCGGGAGGGGTCGAGCCCAGGCGAAGGTGGCA
>CAIWHR010000486.1 GCA_903912485.1 uncultured beta proteobacterium
AGTTCGCCAGGCTCGGGCGGCGCATCGAGCCGGCCGAACTGCGCGCGCTGCCGACCTCGGCCAAGGCGATCCCGACGCCGGTGCTGGTCGTCCTCGACGGCAGGCTGGAGCGTGCGGAACTCTTCTGGCGGCTGTCGGTGCCGATCTCGGCGCTGATGCTGACGCTGCTGGGCATCCCGCTGTCGTACATCAACCCGCGGATGGGTCGGTCGTTCAACCTGATCACCGCGACGTTTCTGTACCTCGTGTACAGCAATTGCCTCAACATCGTGCAGAGCTTCATCGCCCAGGGCAAGCTCGGGTTCTGGGTCGGCCTCGCGCTGCCGCACGTGATCGCAGCGGTCGTCGTGCTCGCGCTGTTCAGCCACCAGCTCTCTCTGTTCGGGCAGCTGCGCTCGCGGCGCCCGGCGCCGGCGACATGAGCGCGAACGGCGCACACGGATGAACACGCTGACCCGCTACATCGGCCGCGAGGTGATGTCGGCGATCATGCTGATCTTCAGCGCGCTGGTCATGCTGTTTGCGTTCTTCGACCTGATTCACGAGCTGGGCGACGTGGGCAAGGCCGACTACACGATCACGTCGGCGTTCCTGTTCGTGGCACTGCAGATGCCGTCGCGGGCTTACGAGCTGTTCCCGGTGGCGGCGCTGATCGGAACGCTGTTCGCGATGGCGCAGCTCGTCGCCAGCTCCGAATACACGGTGATGCGCGCGTCGGGCGCGTCGCTGCTGCAGGTCACGTGGGCGCTCGCCCGCGTCGGCATACCGATCGCGGTCGCCACCTTCCTCGCCGGCGAGTTCGTCGCCCCGCCCGCCGAGCGGCTGGCGCAGCAGGTTCGGGCCAAGGCGATGGGGGACGCCAGGCGCATCGTCGCGCAGCAGTTCCAGTCGGGATTCTGGTTCAAGCAGGACCAGACCTTCGTCAACATCAGGAGCGTGCTCGCCGACATGACGCTCGTCGGCGTGCGCATCTACGAATTCGACGCCGATCTGACGATGAAGCGCGTGCGCACCGCCGAGTCGGGCAGCTTCGCCGGCAACGGCCAGTGGCGCCTCACCGACGTCGCGACGACCGACATCACGCCGGAGGGAACCAGGGTGTCGAAAACCCCGATCTGGGCGTGGGAAACCGTGCTGCGGCCGTCGCTGCTCTCGGTCTACCAGGTGGCGCCCGAGCGGCTGGAGATCAACACGCTCTACGACAACATCCGCGTGCTGCGCAACCAGAAGACGTCGCGCTTCGAGATCGCGTTCTGGAACAAGCTCTTCTACCCGGCGGCGGTGCTCGTGATGATGTTCCTCGCGCTGCCGTTTTCGTACTTCCAGCGCCGCGCGGGGGGCGTGGGCTTCCGCATCTTCGCGGGCACCATGCTCGGGCTGATCTTCTTCCTCGTCGGGCGCCTGTTCTCCAACCTGGGCGTGCTCAACGACTGGCCGCCGCTGTTCGCCGCCACCTTCCCGCTCGCGGTGTTCGTCAGCGCCGCGGTGGCAATGCTGTGGTGGCTGGAGCGCCGCTAGCCGCCGCTCGCGGCGACCCGCCGACCGGTCCTTCGGGCCGCCGTTCCCCCGGCCGGCCGCCGGCTCAGCGGTAGGCGCTCGCCGTTTCGTCGGCGACGAGGCGCTGCAGCTGCGCGAAGCCGAACTCCGGCAACCCCCTGCCGTTGACGAAGTATTCCGGCGTCTGCGTGACCTTCAGGGTCTTGGCGTCCTGTGCATCGAGCGCCATGTTTCTCTTCACCTCGGGCGATTCCATGTCGGCCTTCAGCCGGTCGACGTCGAGATCGAGCGATCGCAGCTGCTCCCAAACCGCGTCGGCGTTCACGTTGTGCTGGACGACCCACCGCGGCTGCGACGCCAGCAGCCGGTCGAGCACCATCCAGAACTTTCCCTGCGCCTTGGAAGCTTCCAGCGCCTTGACCGCGACGTCGACCCCCTTGTGGAAGGCCAAAAGGCGAACCGAAAGCCGGATCCTGTCCGGGTTGTCGGCCAGCATCTTCTTCACCCGTGGATAGAAATCGGCGCAGGTCTCGCAGGCCGGGTCGAGGAACTCGACGATGTGCACCCTGGCGTCGGGCCTGCCCATCGACGCGACCAGCGGACGCTGCAGCGCCGCC
The DNA here is from genome assembly GCA_903912485.1 of uncultured beta proteobacterium. Classification (GTDB taxonomy): domain Bacteria; phylum Pseudomonadota; class Gammaproteobacteria; order Burkholderiales; family Casimicrobiaceae; genus CAIWHR01. The sequence goes on from CAIWHR010000486.1 coordinate 2,115, forward strand.
ATCTCTGCGTCGCTGCGCGCAGCGCTCTTCGGCGCCATGCCGAACCACAGAAGCAGCACACCGAACAGCAAGCCGGCGGCGATCGCCAGCACCACGTACCTGGTTTTCATGGAACGCTCTCACCCTGGGGATCCGAAAGACCGGTCTTGCCCCGTTGATCGACAAGGAGATGGATCGACGGCCCGGCAGCGCCCGCGGGCGCAAAAAAACCCGGCTCGCCGGCCGGGTTCGCTTGCCTGCGGCGCGCGTTCAGGCCGCTGCCGGGATCACGCTGACGAACTTGCGCTTTTCCTTGCCCTTGGTCCGGAACTCGACCTTGCCTTCGACCAGCGCGAACAGCGTATGGTCCTTGCCGATCCCGACGTTGGTGCCCGGATGGATCGGCGTGCCGCGCTGGCGCACGATGATGCTGCCCGCGCTGATGAGCTCGCCGCCGTACGCCTTGACCCCGAGCCGCTTCGACTCCGAGTCGCGGCCGTTCCTGGAACTGCCGCCTGCCTTTTTGTGTGCCATGGTGGTGTGTCTCCGTCAGCCGACGATGCTGTCGATTCTGAGCTCGGTATAGCCCTGGCGATGGCCCTGATGCTTCTGGTAGTGCTTGCGCCGGCGCATCTTGAAAATGGTCACCTTTTCGCCGCGCCCGTGCGCGAGGACCGTGGCCTTTACCGTGGCGCCGGCAACCACCGGCTGGCCCAGACGGACGCTTTCGCCATCACCGACCATCAACACCTGATCGATGATCACCTCTGCGCCCACGTCCGCCGGTATCTGTTCTACTTTGAGTTTTTCGCCGGGGGCAACCTTGTACTGCTTGCCGCCGGTTTTTATGACCGCGTACATGAGGGGGAACTCCGTGATGATCTCCGCGACTATCGCGGGAAAGCCCGTGATTATAGGACTTTGGACCGGCTCCTGTCAAAACCCGCTGCGGGCGTGCCTGCCGCCGGGCGCCGGTGCCGGCGCCCGAATCGGCATCGCGTTGATGCAACACAAGCGGCACGCGGCGGTTCGTCGGGTACAATTGCCGGCCGATTCTGCGCCGTTTTCGCGCGGAAACGGCAAACCTGCAGCCGCTGCACCGCGCATCGGCCCTGGACCGACCCACTTCGCCCGACACTCCGCTTGACGACCGACCTGCTGAAACCCCTGATCGCCGCCGACATGGCGGAGGTGGATCGCGTTCTGCGCGACAGCCTCGATTCCGACGTGGCGCTGATCCGCCAGGTCGCCGAGCACATCATCGGCGGCGGCGGCAAGCGCCTGCGCCCCGCGCTGCTGCTGCTGTCGGCGCGCGCCTGCGGCTACGCCGGGACGCGCCACCACACGCTGGCCGCGGTGGTCGAGATGATCCACACGGCGACGCTGCTGCACGACGACGTCGTCGACGAGTCCAAGCTGCGGCGCGGGCACGCCACCGCCAACACGACGTTCGGCAACTCGGCGAGCGTTCTGGTCGGCGACTTCCTCTACTCCCGCGCGTTCCAGCAGATGGTGGCGCAGGGATCGCTGCGCGTGCTGGAAATCCTGTCCAGCGCGACCAACGTCATCGCGCAGGGCGAGGTGCTGCAGCTCATCAACTCGGGCGATCCCAACCTCGACGAGGACGCCTACCTCGGCGTCATCCGTCGCAAGACGGCCAAGCTGTTCGAAGCAGCCGCGCAGCTCGGCGCCGTGGCCGGCAACGCGCCCCCCGAAGTCGAGGCCGCGCTCGGGCGCTACGGGATGCACCTGGGCACCGCCTTCCAGCTCGTCGACGACGTGCTCGACTACTCGGGCGACCTCGACGCCATCGGCAAGAATCTCGGCGACGATCTCGCCGAGGGCAAGATGACGCTGCCGCTGATCCGGGCCCGCACCGTCGGCAGTGCCGAGGAGAGCGCGCTGATCCGCAGCGCGATCACCGGGGGCAGGCTGACCGAATTCGCGCCCGTGGTGAGCGTGCTCCGGCGCACCGGCGCGCTCGACTACACGCGCTCGCGCGCCGAGCGCGAAAGCGTCGCGGCGGCCGAATGCGTCGCCGGGCTGCCGGATACTCCGTACCGAAAAAGTCTGCTAGAATTAGCGTCCTTCGCGTCGCAACGAACGTTCTGACAGAGAGCGCCCGCCGCGACGCGGGAAGATCGACCGGCCTGATCGAAGCGATCGGGTCGGATCGTTGCAGAACCGCGAAATCGTCACCTTCCCGTCGCGGTTCTGGCCAAGCAGGTCCTGCCGGCAACGGCAATCGGGGTGTAGCTTAGCCTGGTAGAGCGCTACGTTCGGGACGTAGAGGCCGGAGGTTCGAATCCTCTCACCCCGACCAATAAATCAAGCACTTAGCGCAGTGCTCGGTGCCAGCAAGAACCCCGGCGCCAGCAAGGCGCCAGCAATTTCCGGCCCGTCGCGACGCGCCAGCATCCAGCGATATTCCCTCGAACGTTGCCGGCGCTGGTCGCGCGCAGATCCCTACCGCAAGATCGTCGGGTGGTACGCCGATTCTCGCCCCGTTGCGCAGTCGTGCTGCAAATCGCAGCTAGCCCGTAGATCCGAGGCCGCTACCCGCCGCAGTGCGATGTGGATCGCCCAGCCCGTCAGGCGATGCGCCCGGCCACGGAACCAGCCTCCTTGACTGCGGTCCGACATACCCATAAGCTTTATGGGTCATGACCGGGGCCGCCATCCTGCCACTGCGCATGAACGACGCGAACTTGAAGCGGCGTATCGCCGCCCTGGCTCAGGATTCAGCCAAGGTAGTCGTCACAACGCATGCCAGGAAACGCATGCGGGAGCGCCGGGTACTGCTGACGCAGGTGATCGAGGTCCTACAAAAGGGCGTCATCTCCGGGTCGGCGCATCAAAACATACGCGGCAACTGGCAATGCACGCTGACCAAGGTGGTGGCGGGTGACCGCATCGATGTCGCGGCCGCCATCTACGTCGATGCGGCGGGGGAGCTTGTCATCGTAATCACGGTAATTGATTGAGGGCCATGTACCACTACACGGAATCCGGACTGCAGAACGTATGGCTGCGCAACGGCTACCGCAAGGTGCCCTCGCCGTACGGCGAGGGCGTGGCGATCCACGATGTAGCCGGCTTGCATCGCATGATCGGGCGCACGCTCGCCCGACGAGCTCGGCTGACTGGCGCTGAGCTGCGCTTCCTGCGCAAGGAGTTGGGGTTGTCCCAGAAAGCCCTGGCGCAAATGGTGGGGACGACGGAACAGAACGTCTCACTTTGGGAGCGTCGGGGGCGCATGCCGGTGTCAGCCGATCGAATTGTCCGCCTGGTCTATATCGAGACGATCGACGGCAACGTTCAGGTGCGCACGATGATGGACCAACTGCAGGCGCTCGACGCGGCCAATGCTGAACGCATCGAGATGACCGAAGGACGGAACGGCTGGCGGGAAGCTGCCTGACCACAGCGCTGCGGCTCGCCCGACGGCTCGCGCGGAGCGCGACCCCCCAGAAACGCGCGACAGCTCGCGTATTGAGCCCCCACGGCGCCCTCGCACCTCTTGGCGCCACCTCGCGGGTCAGCGCCAGCCACGACCGCACGCGAGCCCGGTCGGTCTCGCTGTCGTCGAATGTGTCGCTGGCGCCGTCAACCATGACGACGCCTGGTGCAAGCTCCTGCACCAGTGCGGCCGGGGCGGTGGCCTGGATTGCCAAGCTCTACCGGATCGAGGCGACAATCCGCGGTCGCCCCCCGGACGAGAAGCTGGCCGTCCGTCAGGCTGAAGCGGTGCCGGTGCTGACGGAGTTCAGGCGCTGGCTGGAAGGGCACGGGCCGACGCTGTTGCCGCAGAGTCAGCTGGGCCAGGCCTTCGGCTAGACGAGTTCCTTGCAGCGGGTGTTCGTCGCGACGGGCAACGTCTGCCAATGGCGGTTCAACTGGCGCCCTGTTGGTTGCGGGAGTCGCCGGGGTCGAGCGAGCCGATGGCTGCGATGCCGTCCCGCTGCAGCACCTCCACCGCATGCGCGTGGCCCTGGAGCACGATGTCGTCGAATTTGTCCCACTCGAGCAGCCCCACGCGGTCCAGCGGGGGGTTGAAGTAGACGTCGGTCATGCGCCGCGCTTGGCTCTGGCGGGACATGCTGTACAGAATCGTGACGTTCAGAAGGTACGACATCATCGACGGGAGACGGAAGCGACGCTTGCCGCGCGGGCGAAACCGATCGCGCAGCAGCGCCCAGCTTCCGGGCACCTCGTCCATGTCCATGCGCCGCGTCTTGCGAAAATCGAGATCGACCCCGAACACCCGGCCGATGCCGCGCCGGTTGCGCATCACGTCGACCGGGAAATTGTTGAACGTACCGCCGTCGCACAACAGGTCTCCGTCGCGAACGACAGGCGGCAGCGCCCCGGGAATCGCGACACTCGCCAGCATCGACTTGACGAGGTTGCCGCTGTTGAGGACCTGCTCGCGCGCCTGCGAGTAGTTGGTGGCGATGCAGTAGGTGTTCTTCCAGAGGTCCTCGACATCGGCATCGAACCCCAACAGGTCGTGCACGGACTTCCTGAGTATGTTGCGCAGGCGCCGGCCCTTGATCAGCGACAGCAATGGGAGGAAGTTGAAATCGCCGGTAGGGTTCACGCTGAACGCACGGCGAGCGACGCTCAGCACGACGTCGAGCGGCCGGTCGGATGCGACGCACGCCGCCATCGTGGCGCCGATGCTCGTCCCGCCCACGCAGTCGATCTCGATTCCGCGCTCCTGCAGCGCCTGGTAGACGCCGAGGTGCGCGAAGCCGCGCGCGCCTCCTCCGGCAAGCACCAGTCCGACCGCGGTGCGGCTCTGCATTCTGGCAAGCCGCGCCATGTCGCGCTCCAGCGCGGGCCGGACATGAATGTGGTCGGCGACGGGCCGGCGGTCCAGCCACTTCCGGGTGTTGCGCGGGGAGCGCAGGTCGGCCGCGTGCAGCAGCACGATGATCTCCGCGGCTCCGGCATGCGCGGGACGCCGAGTCAGGCACTGCTCCTCGATCGGGTGCAGTGCCGCCGGCTGCGTCGCGTCGGCCAGGAGCAGCAATTCGTCGCAATGGCGGCTCAGGCGCTGCGTCCACGGCGTGGGTCCGTCGTCGCCCAGCAGAAGCACGAAGTCGTTCGCAGCCTCGACTTCCTCGAGCAGCAGCGTGATGCGACGACTCGCCTGTCCGTCGTCGGGTTCGCGGTTGGCGAAGCCGGCTTCGTGCAGTTCGAGGTCGACCGCCGCCGCATCCAGCACGCGCACGCGGCCGTGGCGGCGCAGGTGCGCGGCCAGGCGGTTGCCGAAGTCTCGCTGGTCGACGCCTGAAGTGATCGGCAGCAGCCCGATCATCACCGGCCGCTCGAGCGCCGAACGCGAATGCGCGGTCCGCAGGTGTCCGATGATCTGGCGGGTGAGGGTGATCGTCAGCTGCGGGCTGCTGGTGAGCAGGGTGCTGAAATCGGATTTCGGCAAACGCACGAGGACCGAGTCGCGAAGCGCCACGACGGTCGCTGCGCGAGGCTCGCCGGTGAACAGGCTCATCTCGCCGATCGAGTTGCCGCGACCCATCTCCCGCACCATCCGCTGCGATCCGTCGTCGGAAAGGACGTAGGCACGCAGTCTGCCGCTGATCGCCCAGTACATCGAGTCCCCGGCCTCGCCTTCGGACATGAGCGTCTCGCCACCCGCGATCTCCACCCACTCGAGCCGCCCGCGCAGGTCCTCCAGGACCGAGGGCTCGACGTCGCCGAGAAACGCGCGCAGGTGTCGCGCCACGAGTTCGTCCTGGTAGATCCGGCGTGCTGCGCTCTTGTGCATGGATTTCCTGGAGTCGACGATTGGCCGGCGCCGAATGTTACGTCATCCGGCGCCGGTGTACAGTACGCGCTTCCTGAGGAGCCCGCCTTGGCCACCGACGACGGCAAACCGACATCCGCCAGCGACCCTGCCCCCGGCCTGCTGTCGCGGCTGGCGCGTGGGCTGCTGGGCAGTTTCGCTTCGGGCGACGCTTCGGGCGACGCTTCGGGCGGGCAGCCGTTGCCGCTCGATCCCCGCCTTGGGCCCTGGGCGGCCAAGGTCAAGTCCGCGGCGGACGCGGTCGAACTGATCGCCGGCGGCAGCCACGTGTTCGTCGGCACGGCCTGCGCGACGCCGCGCGCGCTCGTCGACGCGATGGAGACGATGCGCTATCCGCCGGCCGACGTCGAATTCGTGCACTTCATCACCGGCGGCGCCGTGCCGCACGACGCCGAGGGCCGGGCGACGACGCGCTTCCAGCACCGGACCTTCTTCGTCGGCTCCGACGTCCGCGCCGCGGTCAGGCAAGGGCTGGCCGAATACGTGCCCATCTCGATCGCGCGGGTGCCGAAGCTGATCGAGAACGGGCGCGTTCGCGTCGACGTCGCGCTCGTCCAGGTGTCGATGCCCGACGAATTCGGCTACGTCAGCCTCGGCGTCTCGGTGGACGTGATCCCGGCGGCGGTCGCCAGGGCGAAGCTGGTCATCGCCGAGGTCAACGCGTCGATGCCGCGGACGATGGGCGATTCGACGCTGCACATCGGCCGCATCGACTGCCTGGTCCCGGTGTCGACGCCGGTCGGCGAATACGTCCACCCGGAGACCGAAGATCAGGCCGTCGAGCAGATCGCGCGCTACATCAGCGGCATCATCGAGGACGGCTCGACACTGCAGATCGGCCTGGGCCGCGTCACCAACGCGGCGCTGAAATACCTGACCGACCGCAAGG
>CAIWHR010000487.1 GCA_903912485.1 uncultured beta proteobacterium
CGGCGGCCGCCGCGGCGCCGGGAAGCGCCGCGAGCAGCGCGGCCGCCGCGACGGCAGCGGCCATGAACAAGTCAGTCGGGGAAGAGGCGGTGGGATTGGGCATGGTCGGCAGGGGTCACAAAAAGAAGCCCCGCCGGAGCGGGGCCTTACATCCTACAGGGCTTGGCTGCGGTCTACCTCGGATTCGTGAAGCTGAAGTAGACGTCGCAGCGGCCGGTCGAGTTGGTGCAGGTGTTGATGCCGTTGGACGAGTTCTTGACGTTGACGTAGTAGACGCGTCCCGCCACCAGGTTCTCGTAGCCGTAGCTGTTCTGACCGTCGGTGCGCATGCTGAGCGTGATGGTCTGGCTGAGGTTGTCCGCGTACAGGGCTTCCCTGCTCGCCGGCACGGCGAAGTCGCAGGCCGCGGTCGACAGCGTTGCGGTGCGCAGCGTCGCCGGCCCCGTGCTGCTGTTGGTGCCGTACATGATCAGCGACAGTGAGGAATCGACCGCGGGTGCGGTGAAGCGGACGACGACGGCGTCGTTGGCGTAGAACCCGATGGGGGCACCGTTGCTGAAGATGCCGGCGGTGGTGACGAAGTAGCGGTTGGCGACCGCGCCGGCTGCCGGGAACGTCGCGTCGATCACCTTGGTCGCGCTGAACGACGGGCCGCAGTCGATGGCACCGATGACGACGGAGGCGACGGAGACCGAAGTGGAGGCGGTATTACCGGCGGTTCCGCTGTTGCTCGGGGTCACCGTGAAGCTCGAAGACGCTTTGACCGAGATTGACTGCTGGTTGCCCTTGGTGGAGGCGATGACCCCGCTTCCGGTCCACGCATAGTCGGTAGGCGTCCCGCCGCCCGAGCACGTGGCGGTCAACAGCACCGTGCCGCCCGCAGATGGCAGCGAAGCCGGCGACGCGCTGAGCGTGCAGCCGGTCGGGGCCGGCGGCGGCGCGGCACTCCAAGTGATGGTCAGCGGCGAGGAGACAGGTCCCTGACCGTTGCCGTTGGTGCCTTGCACGGTGTAGCTAACCGAGGGAACCTGGGTCTGGGTGTCGCTGCAGCTGAAGCCGGTCGCGCAGTTGCCACCGGTCCACGCGACGGACGTCGCGGCGGGCGAGCAGTTCGCCTGCAGGCCGAATGCGGTGCCGAACGTCGCGGTGGAACTGCCGTTGGTGGCGCTGACGGTGCAGGTCGGCGGGGTGGACACCACGCAGGTCAGGGTTCGGGCCCCCGGCGCGCCGCTAAGGGTGAAATCGTCGCAATTCGCGTCGGAAAGATAAATGGTCGCCGAGGCACCGGCCATGGGCGCGAACGACAGCGCGAGTTGCGCCGCCGCTGCCGCCGCGAGGATTCGAAGGGATCGCGTCATGACTGGTACGCTCCAAATGTGGAAACTGCCGTCTTCCGACCGCCGTGGACCGCGCCCGCGAGGGCGCCTGAAAGGGCGAAAAATAATGACATAGGAATAATTGAATTATACGTTGACATCGGCCGTGCTGCAAGGTTGGGTAGGTTGCCC
>CAIWHR010000488.1 GCA_903912485.1 uncultured beta proteobacterium
GGCTGGTAGTAGTCGTAGTACGAGACGAAGTACTCGACCGCGTTGTTCGGGAAGAACTCGCGGAACTCGGAGTAGAGCTGCGCGGCGAGCGTCTTGTTCGGCGCCAGCACCAGCGCGGGGCGCCCCGTGCGCGCGATCACGTTGGCGATCGTGTACGTCTTGCCCGAGCCGGTGACGCCCAGCAGCGTCTGGAAGGCGAGGCCGTCCTCCAGCCCCTCGACCAGCCTGGCGATCGCGTCGGGCTGGTCGCCGGCAGGCAGGAAGGGTTGGTGCAGCTCGAAGGGACTGCCGGGATAGGTCACTGACATGGGCGTGGCTTCCGGGCGAAGGCGATGACGCGGATCAACCGGTCATTGTAGCCCGATCGCGCCGTCCGGGACGGCGCCGTCGCCCGCAGCGAACTGCAGCGCCGCCAGCCGCGCGTAGAGCGGGCTGTCGAGAAGCAGGCGGTCGTGGGTGCCGGCCGCGACGATGCGCCCGCGGTCGAGCACCGCGATGCGGTCGGCGTGGCGGACCGTCGCCAGCCGGTGCGCGATGATCAGCACGGTGCGCCCCGTCATCAGCCTCTCGAGCGCGAGCTGGACCGTCCGCTCGCTTTCCGCGTCGAGCGCGCTGGTCGCCTCGTCGAGCAGCAGGATCGGACGGTCGGCGAGGATCGCCCGCGCGATCGCCAGCCTCTGGCGCTGCCCGCCGGAAAGGCGCACGCCGCGCTCGCCCAGGAAACTGCCGTAGCGCTCGGGCAGCCGCTCGATGAACTCCGACGCGAACGCCGCGTCGCAGGCGGCGCGCACCTCGGCCTCGGTCGCGTCGGGGCGGCCGTAGCGGACGTTCTCCAGCACGCTGGCCGCGAAGACGACGGGGTCCTGCGGCACCAGCGCCAGCCGCTGCCGCACCGCGGCGGGATCGGCGCGGCGCAGGTCGACGCCGTCGATGCGCACCGCGCCCGCCTGCGGGTCGTAGAAGCGCAGCAGCAGCTGGAACACCGTCGTCTTGCCCGCACCCGACGGGCCGACGAGCGCGACCTTCTCTCCGGCGCCGACGTCGAGCGTCAGGCCCTCGAGCGCCGCCGCGCCGGGCCGCGACGGGTAGTGAAACGTCACGTCGTCCAGCGCGACGGTGCCCCGCGCCGGCGACGGCAGCGCCACGGGATCTGCCGGCGCGCGAATCGCGGGCTCGACGGCCAGGAGCTCGAACAGGCGCTCGCTCGCGCCCGCTGCGCGCTGCACGTCGCCGAACACCTCGCTCAGCGTGCCGACCGAACTGGCCACGATCACCGCGTAGAAGACGAACGCCGACAGCTGCCCGCCGGTGATGCGGCCGGCGACGACGTCGTGCCCGCCGACCCAGAGAATCACGCCGACGGCGCCGAAGACGAGGAAGATGACGGCGGCGATCAGCAGCGCGCGCTGCCGCACCCGCTGCCGCGCGGTGGCGAAAGCGTCCTCGACGCGGTCGGCGAAGCGCCCGCGGTCCTCCGCTTCGTGGCCGTAAGCCTGCACCGTGCGGATCTCGTGCAGCGCCTCGTCGAGATAGGCACCGACGTCGCCGACGCGATCCTGGCTGGCCCGGGCGAGCTTGCGCACGCGCCGGCCGAACAGGATGATCGGCGGCACCACCAGCGGCACGCCGAACAGCACCAGCAGCGTCAGCTTGGTGCTGGTGAACGCGAGCATCGCCAGCCCGCCGACGAGCAGCAGCAGGTTGCGGACCGCCATCGACGCGCTCGAGCCGATCACCGTCTGCAGCATCGTCGTGTCGTTGGTGAGGCGCGAGATGACTTCGCCGGTGCGCGTCATCTCGAAGAACTCCGGCGGCAGCCGCAGCAGGTGGTCGAACACGTCGCGCCGCAGGTCGGCGGTCACGCGCTCGCCCAGCCACGACACGAAGTAGAAACGCGCGTAGGTCGCGAACGCCATCACGACGACGACCGCCAGCATCAGCGCCAGCGCGCGGTCGAGCTCGGCGCCGTCGGCGGCGCCGAAGCCGTGATCGATCACGCTCTTCAGGCCCTGCCCGACGGCGAGCACGGCGCCCGCCGCGATCAGCAGCGCGACCGCCGCGTAGGCGACCTCGCGCCGGTAGGGCGAGAGGTACGCGCCGATGCGCGCGAGCGTCTTGAGCGCGGTGACCGGCGAGGGTCGCGGCAGGGAGTCCGGTGGCATCGGCGGGAACGCTCGGTTGAGGATTGCGGGACGCGGCCGCGCACGTTAGCCTGTGCGCGGGGCGGTGTCGAGGCGACGGCAGTCGCAACGCGCCGGTCGGCACCCGCCCCGCCGTCCAATCGCCTCGGAGATCGCCATGCCTTTTGCACTGCCCGCGCTGACCACGCTCGTCGCGCTGCTGCTCTACTTCATCACCATCGTCAATGTGGGGCGGGCGCGGATCAAATACAAGATCGAGGCCCCCGCGGTCACCGGGCATCCCGACTTCGAGCGCGTGCACCGGGTGCAGATCAACACGCTGGAGCAGCTGGCCGCCTTCCTGCCGGCGCTGTGGCTGTTCGCGCTCTACGTGAGCCCGGCGTGGGCGTCGGTGCTCGGCACCGTCTGGATTGCCGGGCGCGCGCTGTACGCGATCGGGTACTACCGCGCCGCCGGGAAGCGGGGCGCCGGCTTCGGCATCGGCGCGATGGCGTTCGTCGCGCTGTGGCTGGGTGCCGCCTGGGGCGTGCTGCGGGTGCTGTTCCAGGGCTGAACGCGGCGGCTCAGGGCGCCATGCTGCATCGCGGTACAATTGCGGCTTCCCCTCCCACTCCGACCGCCACGCCGATGAACGCTCCCGTCACCCCCTCCGTACTCGCCACCGTCGAACTTGCCCCGCGCGACCCGATCATGGGCGTCACCGAGGCGTTCAACGCCGACCCGAATCCGCGCAAGGCCAACCTCGGCGTCGGCGTCTATTGCGACGACACCGGCAAGGTCCCGCTGCTCGAGTGCGTGAAGCGCGCCGAAATCGAGATTGCCGAAGCCGCGGCGCCGCATCCGTATCTGCCGATCGACGGCATCCCCGCGTACGACCGCGAAGTGCGCGCGCTGCTGTTCGGCGCCGACTCGGACGTGATCCGCGACGGTCGCGCCGTCACCGTGCAGGCGCTGGGCGGCACCGGTGCGCTGAAGGTCGGCGCCGATTTCCTGCACCGCTTCGCCCCGCGCGCGCAGATCTGGATCAGCGATCCCAGCTGGGAAAACCACCGCGCGCTGTTCGAAGCTGCCGGGATGACGGTCAACACCTATCCGTACTACGACGCGCCGACGCGCGGCCTCGACTTCGCCGGCATGCGCGCGGCGCTGTCCGAGCTTGCGGCGGGCTCGATCGTCCTCCTCCACGCCTGCTGCCACAACCCGACCGGCGTCGACCCGACCCCGGCGCAGTGGGACGAGATCATCGCGATCGTGCGCGCACGCGGACTCGTTCCCTTCGTCGACCTCGCCTACCAGGGCTTCGCCGAAGGCATCGAGGCCGACGGCGCCGTCGTGCGCAAGTTCGCCGCCACGCCCGGACCGCTGCTCGTTTCCAGCTCCTTCTCCAAGTCGTTCTCGCTCTACGGCGAACGCGTCGGCGCGCTGTCGGTCGTCGCCGACGACAAGGACGAAGCCGCACGTGCGCTGTCGCAGCTCAAGCGCCTCATACGCTCGAACTACTCGAACCCGCCGACGCAGGGCGGCAAGATCGTGACGATGGTGCTCTGCTCGCCCGAGTTGCGCGCGCTGTGGGAAGCCGAACTGGCGACGATGCGCAACCGCATCAAGCTGATGCGCGCGCGCCTGGTCGAGCTGCTGCACGAGCGCGTGCCGGGCGCCGATTTCCGCTTCATGCTGGCGCAGCGCGGCATGTTCTCCTACTCCGGCCTGACCAAGGAGCAGGTGCAGGTGATGCGCGAGGAATTTTCCATCTACGCGATCGACACCGGCCGCGTCTGCGTTGCCGCGCTCAACTCGCGCAACATCGACGACGTCGGAGCGGCCATCGCCAACGCCATCCGCTGAAGCGCGGGAACCCCGCGGTACGGCCGGTGCGTGCGCCGGCTTGGCCGCGAAACGCGCTTTCGCAAATGCTGTTTTGACAGAAGCCTCGTTTCCGCTATAATTCGAGGCTGTCCCATGCGGGAATAGCTCAGTTGGTAGAGCGCAACCTTGCCAAGGTTGAGGTCGGGAGTTCGAGACTCCTTTCCCGCTCCAAATCCCCTTGGGGAGAGCCCGGTTCAGCAACATGCGGCTCTCCCCTTTCGTTTTCCCGACGGGCGCGCCAAGCCCCCGCCGGCGTCGCCCCTGGCGGGGTGGCAGAGTGGTCATGCAGCGGCCTGCAAAGCCGTCCACGCCGGTTCGATTCCGACCCCCGCCTCCAGTTCGCCACCCTCTGTAGTGCCTTCCCAATCAATGTGTTAGGTGGCCTTTTGCCGATTTGCCGGCTTGCCGCCCAACGCCCTGATCGGGCCTGAACCGGGCTCGTGCCACCTTGTTTTGGTGGCATTGCCACCCCGGTTTCGGCCTGTTGGCCGTTGGCTAAATTCGGCCCGCTATACGCGTCGTCCTTCATTCAACCAAGGAGACGCGATGTCGTACCTGATTCGTACCCGTTCCAACGGCCGCTCGTTCGAGTTGCGCATCAAGAGCAAGCTGCTGCCCAAGGCGATCTACTTCACTTTCGATTCGGAAGCGGAAGCGGAGAGCTTCGCCAAGACTGCCGAGACCTTCCTGGCCAAGGGCATCGTGCCGGAGTCGCTGTTGGCGACGCCCAAGTTAGCGTTCACCGATATCGCCGGCGCCATAAGGGCGTACGAGAAGGCGTCCGCGGTGCCGCGCAGCACCTCGAACGTCCTCGACGCCGTGAGCGCCAACATCGGTCCCACGAAGCTTTCCGCGGTCGACTATGCGTGGGCAGAGGCGTGGATTCTCGGCCAGAAGCTGCAGCACCAACGCGCGCCCGGCACCATCCGCCACCACGTCGGTGCGCTATCCCGCGCGCTGGATTGGGTAACCCGCCGCCATCCCACGTACCTGGCCCAGAATCCCCTGTGCCAGCTTCCGCGCGGATACGCGACGTACAACTCTGCGGAGCGGCGGACCTTGGCCGCCACCGGCGTCGATGCCAAGCGGGACACCGAGCGCAACCGGCGGCTGAGCGCGATCAAGAAGACTGATGTGCGCCGAGCAGGTCTTGATCAGAATAACTGAGGGTCTACAGGGGGGTCGCCCTCAGAGAACTTGACTGGCAAGCTCCCCGAGGGCGAGTCTCAGGTTGTCAAAGACCAGGAGAC
>CAIWHR010000489.1 GCA_903912485.1 uncultured beta proteobacterium
GCCGAGTGCCGGCCGAGTTGGCGCGGCGGCAGGCGGTCGGGTATACTTTCGGACTTCGTTCGGCGGTCGACCGGGTCTTCCGCTGCAGGTCGGATTTTCCCCCGCCGTTTGCTGCGTGCGCCAGGCGGTCCAGGCAGCAAGCGGGCGGAAAGCAGGTTTAGTGCCGGTGTAGCTCAGTTGGTAGAGCAGCGCATTCGTAATGCGAAGGTCCGCGGTTCGACTCCGTGCATCGGCACCATTAAATCAAGGACTTACGAGGATCGTTACGCAGTAACTTAAGTTTCGATCTGCACTTTTGCTGCACTCCCTCGCGATGCGTGGCGCATCCAATCGACCGGGAGGGCAGGAAATGGCAAGCATCATCAAGCGACCACTGAAAGGTGGCGGGCTGTCGTGGACCGCGACGGTACGAATCCGGGGGTATTCAACCCGCTGCCAGAGCTTTCCGACCCGTCACGAGGCCGAGCTCTGGGCGGCTCGCACCGAGGCGGCGGCCTACGGGCGCACACTGGCGCTGGGGGGGCAAGTGACCGTCGCCGACCTGCTCACCGAGGTCGAGGCCAGGCTGCGCGACCATCGCGGTGCCCCGCTCAAGTATTGGCGGGCGGCGCTCGGCTCGCTGCGGGTGCGCGACGTGTCGCCGGCACTGATCGCCGCTCACCGCGACCAGCTGCTCGGCGCCGCTACGCGAGGGCACGGCCACAAGCGGCTGAAACCCCGCAGCGCTTCCACCGTACGCACTTACCTGGCCGTACTCGCCGCCGTGTTCAAGATCGCGGTGCGCGAGCTCCGCTACTGCGACGCCAACCCCGTGCATAGCGTGGCCATGCCGAAACAGGATCGCGGTCGCACGCGGTTTTTGTCCGCCGACGAGCGCGCCCGCCTGCTCGCCGCGTGCCAGGCGTCCGAATCCTCCGCGCTGTACCCGTTCGTCCTGTTCGCCCTGACCACCGGCGCCCGCAAGGGCGAGATTTCCGGGCTGCGCTGGGCCAATGTCGACCTGGCACGGCGCTGGGCCATATTCTCGCGGACCAAGAACGGCGACGCCCGTGGCGTGCCCCTGACACCGGCCGTCGTCGCCGCCGTCCAACACCTGGCACGCGGGGACCGGGTGTTTCACGTCGACATCACGAAGGCATGGCATACCGCCGTCCGTCGGGCGGAATTGATGGATTTTCGATTCCACGACCTGCGCCATTCCGCCGCATCGCACCTGGTACAGAGCGGTGCCAACCTGGCGGAGGTCGCGCAGCTGCTGGGGCACAAGGACATCCGCATGACCGCACGCTATAGCCACGTCGGCAGCGCCCATACCACGGCCTTGGTTGATCGGTGCATGGGAGGGATCGGAGCATGACCAAGAAACGCGCCAAGGGAAAGGCGGGCGCACTGCCCGGCACGGCGACCGGCGCGCCCTGGGCATGGGAGTGCGTCGCGGATTTGGAACGCGACTTCGTGGGGCGAGCGGCGCGCAAATCCAGGGAGGAAATTTGCGATTATGCCGGGACACTCCCTCCGGTCGGCGACGATGCATTGCGCGAGGCGGCGCGTGCCTTCATGAAACTGAATCGCGACAGCCTGCCAAGTGATCTCGCCGACAAAGTAGCGGAATACCTTTTGCGACACACATCGGCAGACGGTGTTGGCGCGCTCCAGGATGATCTCCCGCTCCCCGAGCCCGCGAGGGGCGCTTCGGCGACGCTCGCATTCTTTAACGCGCCGACATTCGTTGCTGTGATGAGGAAGTCCGTGGCTGCGCCCAGCGCCCGGCGACGACTCGACCGGGCGCTGGGCGACGATGTGCGCCTTAATATCCCGCGTCTGGATCGAGGGAGCCCTGGGCAACCCGACCCGTGAGCGCGATCAAGAAGACTGATGTGCGCCGAGCAGGTCTTGATCAGAATAACTGAGGGTCTACAGGGGGGTCGCCCTCAGAGAACTTGACTGGCAAGCTCCCCGAGGGCGAGTCTCAGGTTGTCAAAGACCAGGAGAC
>CAIWHR010000490.1 GCA_903912485.1 uncultured beta proteobacterium
CGGCAAGTGCGACTTCGCGGTGTTCCGGCCGTCGACCGGCGACTGGCTGATCCTGATGAGCTCGACCAACTACGACCGGGCGCAGGCAAGGGTCGTCCGCTGGGGCAGCAGCACCGACGTGCCGGTGCCCGCCGACTACGACGGCGACGGCAAGGCCGACGTCGCGGTGTTCCGGCCGTCGACCGGCGACTGGCTGATCCTGAAGAGCACGGCCAACTACGCTCCGGCGCAGGCGATGGTCGTCCGCTGGGGCATCGGCGGCGACATCCCGGTCCCGGGCGACTACGACGGCGACGGCAAGGCCGACGTCGCGACCTTTCGCCCGTCGACCGGCGCCTGGAACGTGCTGAAGAGCTCGAACAATTACAACCGTGCGCAGTCTCTGGGCTTCGGATGGGGCGTCGCCGGCGACGTGCCGCTGGGCGGACGCGGCGTGCCGCTCGCCCGCTAACTGCGCTGCGCCGCCCGCCGCCCGGCTGTCGGTGGCACGGGCGGCCGGCGGCCGCGCCGGCTCACGCGGGACGCACGCGGCCGTTCGCGGCGACTTTCTGCGCGAGCACGAAGCCGTAGGTGAGCGACAGCGCGCCCACCAGCAGCCAGGCTGCGGCCTGCTTGACGTACACCAGCGCGGACAGCGCGGTCACCGCCCAGCGGGGATGCGCGCCGCGCGTCCCCGTGTCGATCAGGTAGCAGGGCAATTCGACGCCCGCGGTCACCAGGTACAGGCACAGCGTGACCGCGGCCAGCGTCCGCCACTCGCGGCCGGCGCCGCCCCTCAGCCAGGCCAGCGGCAGCGCGAGGCAGGGCAGCCACAGCACCAGCCGATAGTCGTAGCTGTCCTTGAGGAAGAACAGCGGAATCGCGACCAGGAACGCGACCTCGAACGCGGCGCTGCGGTTCGGCCACGCGTCGAAGCGCGGCGGCGGCGCCTTCCGCAGGATCGCGAACGCGGCGCCGGTCAGCGTCAATGCCGACAGCAGCACCGCCCAGCCCGCCGCCGCGCCGCGCTGCCGGAACAGCCAGTGCGCGCCGGTCGAGAACCGCGTCGCACCCTCGGGCGCACCCTGCCCGAGCACCGCGATCGTCTGCGGACCCAGCACCATGATCGCCAGCAGCGTTCCGCACAGCGACGCGACGAGCAAGCGGGTCCGGTGCGAACGGACGACGGTCCAGGCGAGGGCGCAGGCAACGCCGGGGTAGATCTTGAGCATCGTCGCCAGCGAGAGAACGAGGCAGCCGGCGACGGCAGCTGCGGCGCGGCCGTTGGCCAGCAGCCCCGCGGCGAGGCAGATCAGCGCGCAGATCAGCAGGTCGAAGTTGGCGCGTTCGACGCCCAGTTGCACCGCCGGCGTCGCCAGCAGCAGCAGGCAGACCACGACCTCCCCGGCGCGCCTGGGCTTCAACGTCATGCCGACGGCGAGGTAGAACAGCGCGATCATCATCAATGACACCGGAACGATGTGCTCGCTTCCGAGGCCCCAGCGGAAGAAGGTCAGCCACGGTTCGTACGCCTGCGCATGCGCTTCCGCCGCCAGCGAAGGGACGAAGCAGACGTCATCGATCCATTGGCCGTAGCCCATCGCACAGAGCCCGGGCGTCCCCAGCACGTTGTCGGCGTCGGAAAAAGGTTCGAGCAGCGGGTCGAAATGCGGCACGCCGATGGCGATCCATCCGCGCGTCAGCCACAGCAGGAACGTCGCGCCACCGGCCAGCGCCAGCAGCGTCGCCACCCACGGCAGCCAGTCCCTGCAGGAAGCGGCGGGCGCGTTGCGTGGAGCGGCCGCCGCAGCGGCCGATTCGTCGACGGGGGTCATCGGGTCGGCGAAATCACAGCCGGAGCGTCTTGAACAGCCGTTCGGGAATCGCCCGGATCGCGAGCATCGCATAGCGCCACCAGAACGGTGTGTAGACCACGTCGGCCTTGCCGTCGATGGCGCTGACGATGTCGGCGGCTATCCTGCCGGGTCCGACCCACAGCGGCCCTTTGGCAAAGGACCGGGTCAATCGGGTGTCGACGAATCCGGGCTTGATCGTGAGCACCTGCACGCCGGCGGCGTGCAGCCGGTTGCGCAGCCCCTGCAGGAAGATCGCCACCGCGCCCTTCGCCGCTCCGTAGACGTAATTCGACTGGCGTCCGCGGTCTCCCGCCACCGAACCGATGACGGCGATCGTGCCGTGCCTCTGCGCTTCGAAGCGGTTGCCGAGGTGCGTCAGCAGCGAGATGACGCTGATGGCGTTGGTGTCGAGTTCCCGCAGCGCCCGCCTGAAATCCCTTTCGCAGGCCTTCTGGTCGCCCAGCGTGCCGTGCGCGATCAGCGCGATGTCGATGCCGTCGAGCGCCCTGCACGCCGCGTCGATGGCGTCGGCGTGAGCGTCGAAATCGTTGACGTCGAGCGGCGCGGTGTCGACCGCCCCCGCGCCGCGAATCCCGAGGTCGACGGCGATGGCGCGCAGGCGCTCGCCGTCGCGGCCGCGCAGGGCCAGACGGTGCCCCTGCGCGGCCCACAGCCGGGCGGTGGCTTCGGCGATCTCCGAGGTGGCGCCGATGATCAGGATCTTCTTCACTGCAGCCCCAGGCGCCGCGATTGCGTCGAGGCGAACCGGCCAATGGCGTGGTAGCGCGCGCGCACCGATTCGAACTCCTGCCAGCGCGGGTAGCCGGCCTTGAAGGTCGCCTCGCTCATCCGGGCGTCCTTGGTGAGGTAGAGCCTCCCGCCATGGTCGGCCACGATCCTGTCCAACTGGTCGAGCAGGCGCAGGACTTCCGGCTCGACCTTGAAGTCGAGCGCCAGCGTGTAGCCCGCAAGGGGAAACGAGAGGTGATGCGCGTTGGCCGGGCCGAAGACCTTGAGCACGGCGAGGAACGATCCGCGCCCCGAGGCGGCGATGCGTCCCAGCACCTCGCGCAGGCCGGCGACGCCGGCCGCGGCGGGCAGCACGAACTGGTACTGGACGAAGCCGGGTCGGCCGTAGAGCCGGTTCCAGTCGGCGAGCGCATCGAGCGGGCAGAAGAAGCGCGCGAAGGGGATCCGGCGGGTGCGGCGCTCGCGCAGCGCCTTGCCGTAGAACAGCGCGTTGAATGCGCTGGCCGTCGCGCGGTTCAGCAGGCCGGCGGGCAGGTCGAAGGGCACCGGCCATGGCGTCGCCGACGGCGCCGCCAGCGGGCCGTCGGCGGCGTGCTCGCCGAGCATCAGCAGCGAGCGACCGAGATGACGGCCGCGCGCCAGGCAGTCGATCCAGGCGACCGAATAGCTCGCCCCCGCGTTGTCGTCGAAGGCGGCCAGCACCGCATCGAGGTCGGGCGCCCTGATCGTGGTCTCGACGATGCCGCCCGAGCGAATCGGCTTGAGGCGCAGGCTGGCCGAGAGGATGACCCCGGTCAGCCCCATGCCACCGCAGGTCGCGTGGAAGAGCTCGGGCGCTTCGGTCGGCGAAACGGCGACGCGCTCGCCGTTGCCGAGCAGCAGTTCGATGCCGCTGACGTGATCGGTGAAGCTGCCGTCGACGTGGTGGTTCTTGCCGTGGACGTCGCTGGCGATGGCGCCGCCGACGGTGACGAAGCGGGTGCCCGGCGTCACCGGCAGGAACCAGCCGCGCGGCACGAACACGCGCAGGATGTCGCCGAGCGACACGCCGCCGGCGCAGGTGAGCACGCCGGTCGCCTGGTCGAATCCGAGGAAGTGATCGAGGCCGCGCAGGTCGAGCACCCGCGGCCCCAGGCTGCTGTCGCCGTAGCTGCGACCCAGACCGCGGGCGACGACGCTGCCGGCGCCACCCATCGATCGCGCGCACTGCGCCGCCGACCGCGGGTACGAGACCTGCGCGTCGATCCTGGGGTAGCGTCCCCAGCCGCAGAGCTCCATCAGCCGGCTCCGCCAGCCACCCGCGCCAGTCCGAAGGCCGCGACGATGCAGGCGCCGACCAGCCAGCTCACCCGGTCCTGCAGCGCGAACACGACGGGATCGTCGTGCATCCGGCCGCGGTGCGCGACGAGCCAGGCGCGGGAAATCCAGAACAGCAGCAGCGGGCACGCCAGCCAGATGAACCCGGGCATCCGGTAGAGTTCGGTGGTCCGGCCATCCTGGATGTAGAGCGCCAGCACCAGGACCGCGATGTAGCCGGCGCCGGTGCCGAGGCTGGCGACGAGTTCGAGGTCCTCGTGCACGTACCCGCGGCCGCGAATCCGCTGCTTGGTGCCTGCGCTGCGGACGGCCCTGAGTTCGCTGAACCGCTTCATCAGCGCCAGACTCAGGAAGATGAACATCGAGAAGGTCAGCAGCCAGAACGAGACGGGAACGTCGATCGCCGCGGCGCCGGCAACGATGCGCAGCGTGTAGAGGCCCGCCAGCGTCAGCACGTCGACGACCGCGCGCTGCTTGAGCTGCAGCGAATAGGCGAGCGTCAGGATCCAGTACGCCGCCAGCGCCGCCACAAAAGCCGCCGGCAGGAACAGCGCGGCGATGCCGAACGCCGGCAGCAGCAGCGCCGGCCAAGCCAGCCAGCCGTGCCACAGGCTCAGGTCGCCCGCGGCGAACGGGCGGTGCCGCTTGTGCGGATGGTGGCGGTCGTCGGCGACGTCGGCCAGGTCGTTGAAGACATAGACGCTGGACGCGGTGAGGCTGAAGGCGACGAGCGCCAGCAGTCCCCGGATCAGGCTCTGCGGGTCGCCGTAACGGTGCGCGGCAAACAGCGGCACGAGGACGAGCAGGTTCTTCAGCCACTGGTGCGGGCGCAGCGCCCTGAACAGCGCCCCGAGCAGCGGCGGCCGCCCGTCGTCGAAGACGCGGGCGAGATTGCCCAGCGCGCGCGCCTTCGCGATCAATCGCGGCGACGATCCCACCAGGTAGGCGCGGCCGGCGGATTTCCACACCGCCAGATCGGCGGCGGCGTCGCCGACGTAGTCGAAGCCGCGCTCGCCGTAACGCTCGACCAGAAGATTGCGCTTGTGGACGGACTTGAGGTTGGTCGCACCTTCGGTTGCGTGGACTTCGTCGAACAGGCCCAGATGCTTCGCCACCCGCTCGGCCGCGTGAACGTGACTGGCGGTGGCGAGAACGAGGCGCCGGCCCTGCCGCCTCTGCTCCTTCAGCCAGTCGACCAGCGGCTCGTTGTACGGCAGCGAGGCCGGATCGAAGTCGTACCCGCCGGCCAGGCGCGCCTTGAGCGCCGCCCGGCCCGACGCCAGCCAGACGATCAGGCGCAGGCTCTGCCAGGCGTTGCGCGTGACGAACCGGTTCGCCGCCTCGTGCAGCAGGTCGGTCCGGATCAGCGTACCGTCGAGATCGACGACGAGCTCGTTCGTCGGCGCGGCCGGCCCGCGCGCCGCCTGTGCCTGCACGCCGGCACCGCCCGCGATCGCACCTGGCCCGCTCTGCGGCCATCGCGGCGCGACGTCGACTGCCTCCTCGTCTGACGGCATGCTCCAGGACCCCCAGGCACCTCCATTGCGGCGCTCGCCAACGCGATGCCGACGCTCGGCGCGCCCTTTCGCCGGGCCTGCCGGGCATCCCGACGGTCGGGGTGCCGAAGCGGTCGAAGTTACAGCGAGCGGGACGACGAGGCAAGCGCCGCACGGGGACGCCGCCGCCGGGCTCAGCTTCGGCGCGGCGATGTCGATATCGTTACCGAGGCGGTTCAAGCCCGGCCGCCGGCGCCGGCAAACGAAGACAGGGGATGCACCGATGATGGACGACGATTCCGACAACAGCCCGGCGATGCCGCGGCGCGAATTCCTGCAATGCGCAGCGGGAAGCCTCGCCGCCGTGTCCCTCGGCCCCTGGAGTTCCGCCGCTGCCGCGCTCGGCGGCAGCGCGCAGGTGCCGCGGTACCCGAT
Source organism: uncultured beta proteobacterium (assembly GCA_903912485.1). GTDB lineage: Bacteria > Pseudomonadota > Gammaproteobacteria > Burkholderiales > Casimicrobiaceae > CAIWHR01. The sequence continues at coordinate 5,834 of CAIWHR010000490.1, forward strand.
CGATCCCGACGCCGCGACGACGCGCGAGCGGATGCTCTCCTTCCCGAAAAGCCTTCCCGGTCCGGGGCTTTCCGCGGCGCAGCTCGACCAGGTGTCGCAATACGCGAAGTTCGGCTACGGCAACTGGACGTTCGGCTCGGCGCTTCCGGTGGTGCAGCGAACCGACCTGATGCCGGCCGGCTACCGCAACCCATCCCCCGCGAGAAACCGGAGGCTCCTGAACTTCTTCGCCTTCAGCGACATCCACATCACCGACAAGGAAGCGCCGAACCAGCTCATCCACTTTCAGCAGATGGAACCCGCCGCGTACAACAACACGTCGATCTACTCGCCGGTGATGCTGTACACGACGCACGTCCTGGACGCCGCCATCCAGACGGCCAACGCACTGCACGCGCGCAATCCGTTCGACTTCGGCATCTCGCTGGGCGACACCTGCAATTCGACCTCGTACAACGAGCTCAGGTGGTATCTCGACGTCATCGACGGCAAGGTCATCGCGCCGAGTTCCGGCGCCCACGTCGGCGCGGAGACGATCGACTACCAGAAGCCCTACCAGGCGGGCGGGCTCGACAAGTCGATCCCGTGGTATCAGGTGATGGGCAACCACGACCACTTCTTCATCGGATCCTTCCCCGTCGACGCCGACCCCGCGCTGGGCCTGCGCCAGTCGTACATTGCCGACACCGTCTGGTCCGTGGCGAACGTCCTCGCGCCGAACCTCCGGAATTTTCCGGTCCTGTTCGACATACGGGGGTTGCGCAAGACGCCGGCGTATTACACGGGCCGGATCGACGGATCGACGCCGTACGGGACGATCGCCGACGCGGGGGCGGCGACCGAAGCGCGCTTCGCCGCCGGCGCGCCGAAGGTCGTCGCCGATCCGGATCGGCGCTCGCTCACGCGAGCGGAGTGGGTGCAGCAATTCTTCGCCACGACCACGCTGCCTTCGGGGCACGGCTTCAACCTGGTCGACCGCGGCACGCCTGCGCGCAGGAACAGCGGCTTCGCCTGCTATGCCTTCGTGCCGAAAGCGAAGCTGCCGCTGAAAGTCATCGTGCTCGACGACACGCAGTCGGAAGCCGACGGCTCCACCGACATCCACGGACACGGCTATCTCGACGCCGAGCGGTGGCAGTGGCTTCAGGCCGAGCTGGCGAAGGGCCAGGCCGCCAATCAGCTGATGATCGTCGCCGCCCACATTCCGATCGGCGTCTCGGCCATCGGCTCCGAGACCGAATGGTGGCTGGGCGAGCCGGCGACGGCGCCGCAGCACAGGAATGCCGTCAGCCTGGATTCGCTGGTCGGGACGCTGCAGGACACGCCGAACCTGCTGCTCTGGGTCGCGGGGCACCGCCACCTCAACACCGTCAAGGCCTTCGTCTCGCCCGACCCCGCCCGGCCCGAGCGGGGTTTCTGGCAGGTCGAGACGTCGTCGCTGCGGGATTTTCCCCAGCAGTTTCGCACTTTCGAGATCCATCTCAACGCCGACTACACGGTGTCCATCGTCACGACCAACGTCGACCCGGCGGTCGTCGAAGGCACGCCGGCCGCCGCCTCGCGCAGGTGCGCGATCGCGGCGCAGCAGATCATCCAGAACGGCGTGAACCAGAACAACCAGAACTTCGCCACCGTCGAAGGCGGCGGCAGGTTTCCCGTTCCCGGCATGGACCCGACGCGGCCGCAGACCGACGCCAAGGATTCACCCGACCCGACCATCCAGTTCGTCGACATGACGGGGCCGCGCTTTGCGGCGCCCGTTCCGGTCAACGGTTCCTACAACGGGGAGCTGTTCAAGCCCTTGAGCCCGAAGATGGTGGGCGTGCTGAAGGCGCAGTTCCCG
>CAIWHR010000491.1 GCA_903912485.1 uncultured beta proteobacterium
CCCGGCGCCCCTCAAGCAATTTGCAAATCAGCGTGTCCCAAAGCCACCACGGGTGAACCACCCATCTATCGCCCGCCGACCCTCACCGAATGTGCAAATCACGACATCAAACAAAGTGATCGCGCTCACATGGTCAATCCTAACGCGCCGCGAGAGTGCGACGCTGTGTGTCGCATAGAGATCGTACAGTGGCTGCTCGAATCAGCGTGCCGAGGCAGCAGTCGCGGGCGAGACATCAGGGCATTGGAGTCGAGGCGGTGATGGAACGCTCCGCGGCATCCGGCTCTGCTCGCGGCGCTCGACCGGCACGATGGCATTCGCGCCGGCCGATCCGGGCGCGTAGGCGCTGACAAAGCGGAGCTTGTTTCCGTCCGGCATTGCGTCGGCCGGCGCCTCCAAACAGGCACACAGGGGAGAAGAACTCTATGCATCGGATTCTGTTTCTCGATTTCGACGGCGTTCTGCACAGCGTCGATGCGGAGCCGCATCAATACCTGGTCCATGCACCTGTGCTGGCGCAGGCTCTCGCCGACGCAGACTGCGAAATTGTCATCTCGTCCGCCTGGCGCTACTCCTATCCCCTGGAAAGTCTGCGACTGATGCTTCCGCCGGAACTTGGCGCGCTGGCGTCCCGGTGCACGGGCAGGGCGCTGACCTCGCCGCATGCACGGTACGACGAGATTCTGGCGCATCTTGCGCAGCGCGCCGACCCGGTCGATTGGCGCGCTCTTGACGATAGCCGCTACGAGTTTCCTGAGGATTGTCGGAATCTCATCGCCTGCGATCCGCAGAAGGGGCTGGGAAGGAGGCAACTGCGCGAACTGCGGCGGTGGCTGGGTCGCGGGTGAGCGCGCTTCTCCCGCGCTTGTCCCGAGTCCGCAGCGGAGCCATTCATCGAGGGATCTCCCCGGCGATGGCGCCGCATCCACGTTGGCGGCAAGAACACAGTGCCGCCGGTCGACGCGGCTCCTGCAGGCCGCAAAGAGTTGGCAGCAATGCCCAGCCTCTGGGCCTGGAGCCATGCCGATCCATCGCGTTCGTTCACGTTTGAATTCGGGGGCGCGACGCGAGTTCCGATGCATGTCAGCGAAAGCCCATTGTCAGCCGACCGCCCCCGGGCTTTGCTGCCTGCTCGGCCCGCAGGCTGTCGACGAACTCCGTCGCCGAAGGAATGCTTCCCAGCAGATCCCAGCGCGCCGCTGCAGCGGCGAAGTCGCCGGGTGTCAGCAGGTCGAGGCTGGCCCAGGCGCTGGCGACGGCCGTCATCTCGTCTTCCGTGAGTTCACGTTCGGCGAGCGCCCGATAGCGACTGGCGAACAATGCGGCCGCTTGCGCCGGGCGCAGCGGACGGAATGCGAGCTTGAGACCGAACCGCCGCAAGGCAGCAGGGTCGAGATGATCGAGGAAGTTCGTCGCGGCGACGAACAGGCCGTCGAAGGATTCCATTTGCGTCAGCAGTTCGTTGACTTCGGTCACTTCCCAGCTGCGATGTGCAAGGCTGCGGTCCTGCAGAAAGCTGTCCGCCTCGTCGAGGAGCAGCACCGCCTTCTCGGCGCGTGCATCGTCGAACATGTTGCGCAGATTCTTCTCGGTGTCTCCGAGGTACTTGGAAACGAGATCGGATGCCCGCTTGACCAGCAGAGGTCGGTCGACAGCCTCGGCGAGGTGGTGCGCGAGTGCAGTCTTGCCGGTGCCCGGCGGCCCGTGGAACAGCAACCGGCCCCTGGGTCGCTGCCGCAGTGTCGCGCACAGGCCAGGCAGGTCGGCGTCGACGTTCACCCATTCCAGGTGGTAGTCGGCGATCCGTGGGTAACCGCCGTGCGTCGATCGCCCGGATGCGTCCTTGTGGCCCCTGGCCAGGCGCTCATACATCGCCTCGACCTGCTCCGGCGCCTGATCTCCGACTTTCTGGAGCACCTTTGCAAGCCGTTTGGCTACGGCGGGGGCGATGTCCGCATCGGCGGCCTGCTGATCGATCCACGCCGGGCGCACCGGCAGGCCGCCGAAGGCTTCCTCCAATATCCGCCTGCGCACCGAGCGCGGCGGCGCCTTGATCTCGAGCACGATGTCGAAGCGGCGCACGTAAGCGGGGTCGATGCGCTCGACGCTGTTGGCGATCCACAATGCCGGCAGCGGATTCGTCTCGAGGGTGTCGTTGAGCCAGGCCTTGATGCTGTCCCTCTGTTGGTGGAGAGACTCGTCGCACGGCAGGGCATTCTCGGATTCGTCGAAGATGACCGCGGCGTTGCCGGCGGCGCCCAGCAGCGCCTGCGTCATCCGGTAGGCATCAAGCCGGGCTTCGAGGTCGAGCAACTCGCCGCGATAGCCGTGCAGGCGGACCTCGAAGGAACGCAAGCCCAACGCTTGCGGCAACGCCCGGGCAAGTTCCGTCTTGCCGACTCCGGGGGGTCCATGCAACAGGATGTTGACTCCGGCCAGGCGCTCCCGGGCAGCAGCGCGCAAGTAGCTCGCAATCGTCGCAAGTTCGGCCTGGAGGTGGGGAAAGTTGTCGGCCGTAAGCGTGGCCGCGGGTGCGGTCTGCACCGCAAAGCTCAGCAGCTCCTCCAGACAGCCGGCGGGCTGGAGCAGGGCGTTGCTGAGCCCGTACCGCATGCCGGTCTTGCCGATGAAGTTGTCGTTGGACGACGGCTTGATCCGTACCAGTCCGGTGCGGCAGAGCCTCCCGCTGCGGCTCAGGGCGCTCGCCACCTCGGCCGGTTCGCGGTCGAATGCCACCGCCATGATCCGCGCAAGGTTCGTGTCCGGCCACCGATTTTCGAAGAGTTCGGTGAAGAGGTCGCTCAACGCCGGCTGCAGCGAGATCTGACTGCGCATTTCGAGAAACTCGCATTCGATCTCGTTCAGGCCGAGTTCGGCCGCCAGCAAGGCGATGTTGGTTCGCAGAGCGCCGCCATCGTCGTCGGGAAGGGCGTCGATCTCTTCCAGCCGCCGGATGACCACCTCCGTGAGGTCGGAGGAGTTCCGCGGGCGCTGGTCTTCGCGGAATCCGAGGAGACGGTCGATGCCGGTGACCGGGGAAGAGCGGCTGGCGAGGTAGGCATCCCGGGCCTCGGTTCGAGCGAGCACGCGCAACACCCAACGCGCGACCCGGACCGGCGTGCGCGTGCCCACATACGGCCGGTCGCGGAACCCGGGCAGACACAACTGCCGCGGCGATTGCGGTCGCGCGGTCGGTGCCTTGCCTCGGCCCGAGACCGATGCGAACCCGATTTGCGGGACGCCGTCCTGCAGGGCTTGAACAGGGAAGTCATCGCTCATGCGTCCTGGCTCCGGTCGGTTTGAACAGAAGCGATGCTACGCCCGAGGTGCGACATACCGTGTCGCGTTGGGGTGCACATCGCCGCCCGAACGAGCGTAGGTTGTCGATCCGGCGTGAAGCGGATAGGCTCCGAACGCCATGACCAAACCTCGCGCCAAACTCGTGTTTCTTCCTTGCCTCGACTCCGACGACATGGCCGCGGCCAGAAGGGCCGAGTTGGCCATCCCGCGGGCGACCGCCGCCGCGCTCGGCAGGTCAGCGGTCGACGCAGCCACCGAGGGGCACTACCTGAGTTCGACCGGCTGCCGAATCAATTGGCGTCCCGCGGTGCAGACCGCCCGCCTGTTGAAGCGGAGCATTCCCCCCGACATGGTGTTACCGTCAGGCGACCCGCTGATCCGCCGTGAGACGCGAACGCAGGTCGGCAACGAAACCACGCTCCAGGCGTCGAAGCGACTGACCGATCGTGGCTCGCGACCTCTGGCACTGAATTTCGCCAATGGGATCCGCGCGGGGGGCGGCTTCCTCGAAGGGGCTCTCGCCCAGGAGGAGGTGCTCTGTCGCTCGAGCGCGCTGCACCATACCCTTGTGAACGATCCGATGTACGAGGCGCACCGGCAGCGTCCGCGCCCCGATTCGACTGCCTGGGCGATCTATTCGCCCGATGTCCCGGTTTTCAGGGAGGACGACGGGACCGCCCTGGACCAGCCTTGGCTTCTAAGCTGCGTTACCTGCGCCGCGCCTTATGCTCCCGCCATCGGCCAACCCGAATCCGGCGACTTGCTGCGGCAGCGCATCCACCGCGTTCTCGGGATCGCCCGCGCCTTCGGACATCGGGAACTCATACTTGGCGCGTGGGGATGCGGCGCATTCGGCAACGACCCACGGCAAACGGCGAGCGACTTTCGGTCGGTTCTGGAGACGGACTTCAGTGGTGCATTCGACGAAATCGCCTTTGCCATCACCGACTGGTCGCCGGAGCGGCGATTCCTCGGGCCCTTTCGCGAAGTCTTCAGCGACTGATGGCGGCGGTCATCTTTCCAAGGGGCCTTCCGTTACGCGGCAGTCTGGTTTTCCCGAACCATTTCGAAGGACGGATCGGCGCAGGGACAACAGGCGGGTGCTGACGTCATCGAGTCAAGATTTCCTGAGTACTCCACGTCCAATCGCCGCATCCACCTGGTGCACAAAGGTGCTATACCAAGGCGCGTTGATTGTCGTCGTGCACGCTTGCGTACTTTGGACGCCAATCAAGTAGAGGACTCGATCAATCTCGAGAGCGGATGTCCCAACGCTCGTTGCCCACTCATGGATGTCAGCGATAACCCTCATTTCTGGCCGGTCTGCGCGAGTTAGATGAACGTAATTACCTTGAAAGTTTGGAGCGGGCAGCGCACGAAAGAGGGGAACCCAATCGAGTTGCTGGAGGTTGCCCGGGCCAGCCCGCCCAGTGATGTAGGCCATGAAACGAGCTACATGCCGATCGGGTTTTGCAAACCAACCTGCACTAGTCGCAGCCAGCGTTCGTGGGTTGAGATGGATAAGTCCCGGCAATTGGGAATCTTTCACGAAGTTGGCAGCGGTAGCGATACCCATCATCGGAAGGTTGCTAAGACTCCGCAATATCGGGAATACCACTGAGCCGGGGCTACCCCCGTGGGGGATGAGCAGCGAGCCATGAAACGCTGCAGCGCTACCTTGGTGGTCGGTCAAGAGCCAATTCATGAACGCCAGCACACCGTTCAACAGCCTTTCCATTACGACGCGTCCCGATTCTTCCTCGGCGATAGTCGTGATGTCGTTCGCGAAAGTCCCACCCAAAGGAAATGAGGCAACGTGCGGTCGACACTTCACTGCGAGTCCCGCAAGGGTCGGTACTGCTTGAATTCCTGGCGCACTCAGGAAACTCTGCACGCCAGCTCGGATGAGTGCGCCAAAATTTTCCGGATCCGGTTTTCTCCCTCCGGAGTTCGCCATGCTGGCAGCGTAGACGCCTATGAGATCGCCGGTATCGCTGTGGGGCGCGTTGGCAAACTGGTAGCCCGTAGACATGATCCACTTGTCAAGAGACGTCGCGCTGAAATTCGGGATTCTCGTTCGGACGCGCGCTATGGCAACTTCCCTCATGATCTGAAGCATTGACGATGAGTTCGGCTGGAACGCTTTTTCTTCGCCGGGCACGCGAAGGATTGATTCATGCCCAGGATCGATTGCAGGCGTTTCGGCTTCCGTTGATCTTGGATGACGCTTCTCGGGTAACTGACTGGAGTCTGAACGCTCATGCTCGCCGGTCCCGGCTGTCCCGCCATTGTCTGTGGTGCCGCCAGTTGCCGTGGCTGGCGATCCTTGTCCAAAATCACCCGTCCACTTGACCGGCGCGCAGTTGCAAAGGTCGAACTGTCGCAGCAGGAAGATCACAGCGCTGCGCAACCCGAGCGAGCCTCCCCCTCGCACGGCGGGGCAGTCTTTGAACGTCGTGAGGACGTTCGCGTCAAGGCTCTCTCCGCGGAAAGCAAACGGAAAGTATACGTTCTGACTTCGGTCCTGTGGCGTTGTCCGGAATGCATACGGTTGCACGAACGGGTCCCCTTTGCGGTCTGAGACATAATCAGGCCCGTAGTGGTGATCCATCAAGACGCAAAAGGGTTTTTTTGAGGTGCCGACGCTGACGCGCTGGGGAGAAGCCTTGGCCCTAAGGTTTATGGCGCACGCATGAACGTTAGCCCTGAGCGAGAAATTGAACTGAAACCGAAGGTCCGAATTGACGACGTTTGCCTCGGCTGTGAGACCGTCCCCGGCTATTCCGTAGTCAAGCCATTCAAGACATGGCTCAAGACAGCCATCCAGCCGTGAATCGGAACTGTCATCTTTCGCATTGGGCGAACGCTGGTTATCTGAAGGTTGATCACCGAGCGGCCGATCCGGATCGTTCTGGATCGATTTCCGGAACTTGTCATAAAAATCCGGCCCCAGCTGGATCAATTTTCTTTCGTTCGCCGGCATTCAAGTCTCCATTCGTTGCTTTCACATTCAATCAACCGGCTGGCCGCGCGGTACTCTCGGCGTTGGCCGCACCACCCGCTCGCCAACGGTTGCCCGTGCGCGAGCGTTGTCGTCAAACCGCATCAAAACGCAGGCCGAACGCTCCGCCGCCGAGATGGCCTTCCGATCGGGGCCGGGAGCATGAAAGGAATTCTTGTTGTAAACCCCCCCGTCTTGCCCTGCGACGTTCTCGGGGAAAGACTTACAATCCTGCCGTCGCCGGGCTATGAAGGCATAGGTTAACACGGCAGAGGTCATCAGGGTTGACGAGGGGAAGAAGATGTTGACGTCGCCGATGGGCGCCTTCGACAATCGATCCGGATCATTGAGGCTTCACCACCCGATATGGCCCTTCGTAAACTTTACACAGTCGGAGAAACACCTTCGCCGGCGGGGCAGTCACAACCGGGCCGACAGACGACGGCTTGAAGAAGGTGCATTTCGACGGCGTATTGCGAGCCGATGATTCGGGAGCCTCGACAAAGACGGAGAACTCCGGCGTCGCGGCGACCCGCCGGCGGTCGTCATAGAGCATGTAGACGTGGTGCTCCCATGTGCAGCAACTGCCGCGGCCGCCCTCAACCAGATGGCCGGAAAGCAAGGAGACAAATGACACGTTGCCCCGAAAGAAGGTTTGAAGCTGCAAGGTTCCCCGATCGAGGCGAAGGATTTCGCCATCACAGTTGGCCCCGACGCCGCAGTCGTTGGCGACATGTACCTCGTACTCCCCGTCGTTGTCCCAGTCATCGAGGGTTATTCCTGAGTTTGGCAAGAACGCGGGGGGCAGGACGAAGCTTCCGACCTGAACGCGTTTCCTGGCGCCCTTCGGCCGGAAGGTGACCACTGCGGAGCGTTCCCCGGACGGTGGGCAGAGCGTCGCGACGAGGTGAATCCTTGAACCGTCGCGATTGCGCCGATCTTCGACTTCTCGACTGCACTTCTCGGGGGGCGCTGCCGAAGCGGTCACCGCGATCCAGCAGAGAAGCGAGGCGCTGACTAGCCGCCACCCATGGGACCGTCTTTGTTCGCGCATGCTCAGCCGCAAGTCGGCTGTGCCACGGACCGAATTTCGCTGAAAGCGGCGCCCACTGCCGTGCGTTTCCTTGTTGTGCATTCCTTGTCCCCGTGACGTGAAGTGTGATCCGGTGCCCAGCGTGTCAATAAGGTGGCCCCATGAGCATCCTGACCCTCTGGCCCTTGTAGTAGCCCCAGCCGCTGTTGAAAGAAAGGCCGGATTCCGCGAACTCCGGGCGCAGGCCAACCACGTCGAACGCGTAGCCTTGCGCGCGGCTCAGTTCGTCCAAGGCCACAAGCGAGGCGTGCATCGTGGGGGAGGCCGGCGACGCGATTTCGCGGAAGTCGACCCTCAACGCAGTCCGGTAGCCCATGAACACGCGCTGCTTGCCGGTCGCGACGACGCCACTCAGGATGGCCCCCTCGAGGCGGGCGCCGTCCGACAGCCGTGCCACGGTCAACGGTTGCTCCGCGCCGTAGCGCTCAAAGTGTTCCCATGCCATCATTTCCTCCGCCTGTTTGTAATGGGATTGAAGTCGGTGCCGGGCATCGCTGTTGCAGCCTCCTCGTCGGCGGTCCGGCCATCGCTGCTTGCCGCGACGGAGCCAGATGGGTCCGCGCCGTCGAGGCGTTGTTCGCGCCCGTGGAACAACTCCATCATGGGACATCGATGCGACAGAAACTGTTGCCACGAGGCGGCGCCGTCCGGGTGCCAGAAGGCCCGCAGCGATCGGCGCGGGCAGCGCGTGAATCAGGATGCCATCGCAGGCGTTGCCTCGACGCAGATCGGCCCGGGGTCCTGGACTTCATGCTCGCTGAGCTTGTTGTTGCGGCACGACTTCTGGACGGCGGTCAGCGCCTTCCTGATTCGCGGCCAGTCCGGGTTGATGAGTAGCTGCCGTTTGCCGAGCAACTCGCGCAGGAACGCCGGTGAAATCTCGGGCCGGACGGAATCTCTTGCCACGGTGCTCTTCTCCTGGCCGAGGTTTCCCGGGACAGCCGAACGCGACGGCGCGCTCAGGGCCGGCCGCCGACGGCAACGAGCTTCGGCCCGGGTGCGCTCTCTTCGATTGCCAGCGCCTCGAGGTCCGACTGGAAGAGAACCCCTTTCCTTACGAGGGCGTCCACGATCCGCTCCAGCAACGCGCGATGGGATTTCAGGAACTCGAGCACATGGAGAAAGTGGTCCTGCAGAAAGCTCCGTACCAAGCCCTCGACATGAGCGCTTTCGGTTTGGGTCGGTTCGCCGACGATCACGGCGAGATTGGACGCGACCGCCGTCGGCGAGGTGCTGTCGGGCGAAAGGCCCCACTTGCCGAACATGGAGCCGGCGAGGCGCGTCGCTTCCTTGAGGTCCTGCGAGGCACCGCCGGCGCTGATGCGATCGGCGCCGAGGAGCAGGTATTCCGCGGCCCGTCCGGCGAGCAGTGCGCGGATCCGGTGCACGGCGTCAGCGCAACTCATGTCATTGGCGAGCGACTCGTGGCTCTCGTAGGAAGGCACGACGACTCCGAAATATCTGTCCCGGTAGCTGACGCTGCAGTAGGCTGGCGCGTCGGCATCCCGCGAAGTCAGCCACATCACTATCGCGTGCCCGGCCTCGTGTGCGGCATGCGCACGCCACTCGGTGTCCGTTTGTGGCTTCGCGTCCTCCTCTACGGTGCCCCAGATCGCGATGTCGAGGAGATCGGCAAGCTGCAACGGGCACTGCTCCCGCCAGGCGCGGCGGCGAAGCGCCTGTTGCAGCAGCGAGCGGCTCCGCCAGCTGTCGCATTCATTGCGGACCACCGCGCCAATCAGGTTGGGCTGACTTTGAACCGAGGCGTCGAACAGTGATTTCCCCGTCTCCTCGAGAAACAGGCTGCCGATCACAGCATCGTCGACTTTCGGCCACTTGATCCGCCGGTCGAAGCCATGCTGGTGGCGCAGCGAAAAGTCCAGTTGCTGAGGGGACGCGATCGTCGTAAGAACCACCACAGGACGATCCTTGATGCCGTTCTTCAGCGCATGGCGGAGCGCCTTGCGAAATCCGGATGCCGCGTCGTCGTCGTGCGCCGGCTCGGGAGGCAATCCCGTGTCATCGTCACCCGAGGTGCCGCCGGACCAGCGCCCGGGCGCGAGGTAGACGAGCGTGGGCGTACCGGCCTGAGACGATTCGAGCCAGCTTTCGAGACCGGAGACGACGTCTTCCGGCTCCACCACCATGGACTGAGGGAAGGCCATGGTAGCGGGACCACGCGACAGAACCAGTCCGTCGGGGTTCTGACGGAGCGGGCGGATGAGGTCGCGTCAACTCCCTACGGCAAGGTGGGCAAAGCGACAGGTTTTGTTGCGATGGCTTCGTAGACTGGTGGAGCTGTGGAACACCCAAGACGCGTTCAGGGGCGACTGCTGCAAGTCGGGTTTCGTGGACGAGCCAATCGAAGCCCGCCCTGCCTGGAACCTGCGGCCGACGTTGCCGCCCGAACGACATACCTGCGATCACCGACTGGAGAGCCAGTCGAACCGAGGAGCCTCCATGTACAAGTACAGTGTCTGGGTCAAAGTCAATCAGTATCAGACGGCCTTCACCTTCGTCTTTGCCCAAACCGACTGGGAAGCGAAAGCACTTGCGGAAGCCCAGTACGGCGTTGGGAACGTGCTGAACTACACCCGCATCGACGAATAGCACGTCGGCGGCGCTGCGACGGGCCGCCTCGACGCCGCGATTCGTTGCACCCCTCCGCTCCGGGCGATATGCTGTTCGTCGCCCGGGGCTGGTGTCGCGTGTTCGCATGAGCACGACGATCGGCGTGCAGCCGGACATCGCGAGTGCTTGAGGAGTCCGGATGAAGATGCAAGTCGCGGTAAGGCTGTTGCGCCTGCTCAACTCTCGACCGGAGCAGGCGCTCACGGTCAGGGAGATCGCCGACAAGTGGGCCGCCCAGAATTGGACCGACCAGAAGGCCGATGGGCGGGTACTTCGGTCCTTTCAGCGCTACATGAACGAACTCAGCGAGGATAGCGCGGATGGCCCTGCGCTCGTCAACGTCGTTGAGCCGCCGGAGAATGAAGCGAGGCCGGCGGCAAGGAACCGCGATAAGAAGCCGGAGGCACGGAAGTATTACCTGCGCCTGTCGCAGACGGCCCAATGGTTCATGACCGAGGAAGCCGCGCTCCAGTTCGCGTTGACGCGACAGGTGGTTGCCCGTTCTTTCGGGAAATTGGACCCGAAGGATGAGCAAAGTCGGGCGGACATGGTGGACGCACTGGCAAAGGGTTCGGTCAAGCTCCGGCGTTTGCGCGAGCGTCTGCGCATCGTCCCGGACGGAATCGGGCGCCTGCCGGCGAAAATTGATACCGAGACGCTGGCGGCGGCGGTTGAAGCGATCTCTCTGGGGGAGCGTCTGGTCTTCTCGTACAAGAGCTCCCAGGGCAGGTTGTCCGAAAAGAACTGCAGCCCCCTCGGCTTGGTGGCCAAGGACGGGACGATCTATCTCGTGGCGAAGCTGAATCGGCCGGACGTGCCGATCCATTTTGCGCTGCACCGGATGACCGCTCCGCGAGTCGTCCATCAGCCCGCCGAAATCCCGCCCGGCTTCGACCTCGACAGCTACATCGAGGAATCACACCAGTTCAGCCATACGCTGGATTCGACGAAGCCGCCGTTGACGGTGAAGCTGCGTGCTGCCCCGGAATCCCTGTGGCACTTTTCGGAACGGCCTTTGTCGATCGACCAGTCGATCACGCTCGCAGGACAGAACGGCGGATGGCACATCGTTACCGCGGCGATTCCCGACACGATGCTCCTGGTCCCGTTCCTGCTGAGCATGGGGCCATGGATCGAAGTGCTCGAGCCGGCGAGCCTCCGAAATGAGGTTGCCAAGCGGCTCGCCTGGGCTTCTGCGCATTACGCGTCCAGCACATCAGGCAACTGACGGGTTCTGTCGCGTCAGGATGCGACACTTTCTCCTCACTCCAAGGAGAAAGCCCAATGCCGCGCACCGTTTCCGCCAGACCTCGCCGGGCCCGCACCCCTGTCGTCGCCTCCGCTCCCGCGGCGGTCCAGTTGACGCAGCCTGAGGCCGCCCAAATCATGTGGATCTACTATCGGGATCACAAGCCGCAACTCCTCGAGGGGATCCGGGACTGTCGCGAAATCATCCTCGACGCGCTGATGCAAGGGATTCCGGTCGAGCAAGTCTTTGCGCCTTACTTTCGCCCGCCCGCGGGGGCGCAGCCGTTGCGCCGCGGTGGAGCGGCCGTGCGCCGGTCGGCGTAGGCGCGTTACCGGCAACCGACAGGCCGGCATGCAGGAGAACGACCTGTCGACGGAATCATGGGGAGCGCAATCATGATTGCGACGCCGAACCCGTTGATTTGGGGGCGCACTCGAAGATTCGGGGTTCGGTCGGAGGGTCTCGGTTACCGCGTATCCTCGCGCCTCCAGTCGACGAACGCATCCGGGTTGCGCAGAAATTCAGCAGTGTGAACGGGGCGGAAGAACGCCTGGTTGCCCTGCCCGTGGCTTTCGACAGTTCCTGCCACCTCGGGCGAGCGAAGGAAGCAGCGCGGAATGAAGATCGTCAAGGGCGCACTGTCGTCATCAGTGAGAGGGATACGCACATGCCAGGCGAGCGGCAGCACCCTGCCGCCGGCACCGATCTCGCCGAAGACCAGCATCGGCACGCCGTTGTAGCCTTTGGGCTGGCCATGGGCATAGCCGCCAACGAACTTCTGAGGAAGATCGCGCAGTGTGTCTACGCTGGCGACATAACGGAGCAGGCTCAGGAAAGTCTGCTGGCGCTCTTCGCTTTGCACAAGCAACCATTCGCGGAGGTCGCCAGGCAGTTGCTCCGCATCGGGTGCAATTGGCAGCGGATCCGGCTGCGCATCAGCCGCCGCGGGGGCAGTGGGGGCAGCCGCGCGCGGAAAGCTCGCGCGGTTCCACTGCGGCGCGAGCCGCTCACAAAGTGCCTCCTCCTCGGTTGAGTAGGCAGGGACGTTGACTCCGAACAGCGCAAGCGAGGCCGCTACCTTCGCGTAGACGTGGATGGTTCCCTGGGCCGCCAGCTTGTCGAGGATCAGCCCGCAGTTGTCTCCGGGGCGCCGATTGCGAAATCCGCCGCGATGCTGCGAGAACCGGCGCTTCACGCCGTAGCCGGCTTTGCCTACGTACAGCACCTCAACCTCATGCGGTTCGGGCCCGATCGGCTCGCCCCAGACGTAGACGCTCGCCGCCTTCAGAGAGGGATGCGATTTATCCACGACGACGAACTCGGGCAGAGAACCGATGATCGCCGTGATCTTGTGCGTCTGGGTGAAGCCCCAGCCGGTCAGGGTTGATAGTTGTATGCGCATGATGCTCCGTTTGGTCGGGTTGGTCCGGCATGTAGGGGACGCGTCATTCTGGCAGGTGGTCGCGACAGAAGTTGTTGTCTGTGCCGGCCGGAATCTGTCTTTCAACCGGTCGTGATCGTCTTGGCCGGTCGTGATCGTCTTGGCCGGCCGGGCTCCGACGTGCGCGCAAAGCGGTCAACGTCCGTCGAATTCACCAGCCGCGCTCTGCACTGGCCATATGCCCGGCGGGCAGCACTATCGACGCCGGCGTGGGTGGCGGTCGACAACGGCACCTCCCGCAGTCGCACCATCGCCAGGGTGTCGAGATGACAGTAGGCCTGCGTCGCCGCGTAATGCTGGATCGCGGCATCGTCGCGGTGGTAGAGATTGTATGGGTCATTTGCTGACCAGTTGGTGCCAGAACCCGCGCTGGCGGCTACTTTGGCTTCCACTCGCGGGCGAGCTTCTGCGCCTCGGCGAGCTGCTGCGGCGTCATCAGGGCGGCGGCATTGTCGCGGTTCTGGATCGCACCGTTGCGCTCGTCCGCCTCCGACGCTGGGTAGCGTGATGCCGCGAGGTTGGACCATTTGTGCGCCTCAACGTAGTCCAGCGGCACGCCTTTGCCTTCGCCGTACATGCCGCCGAGGTTGTTCTGCGCCATGGCATAGCCTTGGTCGGCGGCTTTGCGATACCACTTCACTGCCTCGGCGTAGTTCTGTGGTACGCCTTTGCCTTCGTCGTACATGGTGGCGAGACCGAACTGACTGCCGGCGTCACCGCTGTTGGCAAGTGGTTGGAGAAGTCGCAACGCGGTCGCGTAGTCGCCGCGATCGTAGGCTGCGACCGCTTCCGACATCTGCTCTGCGTCCGATTTCTGCTTGGGCGGTTGCGCTACCTTCGTGCTATCGGTTGATTCAGGACTACACGCAGTCCCAGCGAGCATCATCGCCACGAGGAGCGCGACCAGGACGGTGCGACGGGTGGGCATCCGGTCAGTATGGGCTACTTGCCGACCAGACGGCGCCAGAATCCACGCGGGGATGGGCCGGGTTACCGCCGACGATCCCGCATCTCGCCCTTGCGTCGGCCAACCGGTTTGGGCTAACGCCTCCAGCACCAGAGCGCGCACGGTGGTGTGCCACGTTCGGCGGCAGAGGGACGCACACGATGAGCGCCGCCCAGAAGCCCCATGTAGCCTTGTGTCGGCGTGCTGCGCAAAGCGGTCAACATCCGTCAGATTCACGGGCTACGTTCCATCGGAACACACAGCGGACTTGTCGGATGTCTCCGTCGAGCATCCTCCGGGACCCCAGGGTTTGCCGCGCGATGTCTCCAGGAGGAAGGCGCCTGTGGTGACTTGCCCGGCAGGCAGCCCCGTCGACGCCGGCACGGGGATGGCGGCTTGAGTGGCGGTCGACAACAGCACCTCCCGCAGCCGCACCATCGCCAGGGTGTCGAGATGGCAATAGGCCAGGAGTTGCCGCTCGATCTCCGCCCGCCCCTCGGCGGTAGCGTCCGGATGCACTGCCTTCGCGTAGGCGTCCTGGGCGGTGGCTCCGTCGCGCACGCCTTCGAGCGCCGCGTATGACAGGTCAGGGACCAGTGCCGGGAGCACCGATTTGAGCCCCCAGCTGCCCTGTTGTGACGGATGGTAATAGGTCTGCCGCACGATCGGGAGCAGATCGCAAAGCCGGTCGGCAATGTCGAGCAGCGTTGGGCGCAGGTCCTCGAATCGGTCGGCGAGATATGACAGACAGCGCCCCTCGAACCCCTTGTTGTAGGCGAACACGGGCGCTTCGCCGGCGCATTCGCGGACCAGGTCTTCGGCGATCCTGCGCGAGGGGTCCTCGCCGCTGAGATCGAGGAAGGCGTGGTGACCGAGCTTCCCGTCCGCAGCCAGCCGATGCAATGAATACTGGAACGGGATCTGTTGGTAAGGCCGCGTGCCGGCCCAGATGGGAACTGCGAAGGCGATCGTCTCGAAGTCGAGAAACAGCGCGGGCAGGGGCGCGCGAGCGAGTTCCGCGGCGGCGGCCGGCGCATCGAAATAGACGGTACCCGCCAGCGTATGCTCCTTGACGCGTCGCTGCAGGGTGTTCAGGAGTTCGTCGGGAACCTGCTCCAGCGAGCGGATGCCCGCTTGGGCGACGAATTCCCTCAAAGGCGTGTTCTGTAGCCGGGGGAGCCAGGTGACAGGATGTTCGACCTCGGGCTCGTCGCCCCGACACGACTTCAGGAAGCCGCACTCGTAGGGTTCGCTACAGTGCGGGCCGGTCGAACGGACGGGTGGCGTATCGCTGGCCAAGAGGACCTGCGCATCCGCTATCCACTGAGCGACTTCGGCGTGGCGGGCGGAAGCCTCGGCCGTCAGGTTTTTCTCGACGAAGATGCCCTCGTAGCGATCGTCGCCCGGGTATACCCAGGACGTGTCGATGTGACCCACGGCGATCTGCGCGAGGGGCACGCCGGCCTGCGTCGCCACGTAATGCTGGATCGCGGCATCGTCGCGGTGGTAGAGCTTGAGCCCGCCGGAAGCTTTGATCTCGATCATCCGCCAGGCCCGCGCGGCCGGGGCCATCACCGGCAACAGGATGTCCGCAAAGGCGAGCCCTCCCGCCGCAGCGAAGCCGGCCTCGAAGATCGGCGACGAACTGGATGCGACGAGGTCCTGCGTCCGGGCGAGCGCGACGCGAAAGCCTTCCCGCCCGACGTCGATCAAGCTTCCGGCCCCTTCTGGGTCGTAGAGGCGGCGCGCCAACGCCCCGACCCCGTGGCCGATCGCGAATGCGGCCTGCGTCTGCGCGGAATCCTCGCGGAGCTTCGGCCGGTGGACTTCCAGCCACACCCGCTTGGGGCACTGGCGATACGCGAGAAGCTTGGACTTGGAAAGCGATGGCATGGGCGGCCCGAAATGTGACTTGAGGACGCCAGTCTGCACCATGGGGGCGACGGACTGTGTCGCATGCCGGCGCACTGCACCCGACGTCGCGCGCCGTCCGAATGCGCAGGTATCTGACCCGCTACCTGAGTCATTGCCTGCGGTGAACCGGGTGGGCTGAGAGACGCTTACCCGACGGTGTTCGCGCCCCCTGGGACCGTGTGCCAGTGGGCGTTGTCCCGCAACATTCCGTAGCCGGTTGTAGACCGGCTCACTGAGCGGGGTATGCTCTTTAAGTCCGACTTCAAGGCCTTGGCGGTCGAAGCGACATTGCCTGCATCCAATGTCGTCGCCGTGAACGGAATCTTCGACCTTGCCGCACAAACGAGGCGCCTACATAAGCATCCGCTGTTTGAACCCCAAGATGTCCCGAGATTCTCTCCGTCCCGAGAATGGACTTTGTCGATCCCCGGCACCGCGCGGGCTCTACGCGGCCCGCCTCGCTTGGCCGATGTATTCCACGTATGAGAAGGCGGGTCGACAAAGGGCGCCTCCTGCCGCTGTGCACGCCCGGCGTCCTGTGGTGAGCTAGCTCCCATTGCGACAATTTCTGTAACTTGTGCCGGCTACTATGTGTTTCTGGATGCCATCGGCATCCATCATGGAGAGTGTCCACATGACCGACATCGTCTTGAGGCCGGGTCCCGCCCTGCTTTACTTGGAACGCAGCGATGGGTCGCCGATGCACTGGCCGATCGACGTGACCGCGCGCGCGATCGAATTCCTGTTCTACCCGGTGATCCTCGATCCTTCGTTGAAGCTGGGCGACATCTTCCGGCTACTCGATGCGTGTCCACTGCTATTGCAGGTCTATCGGCAGACCTTTGCGGAGCAACTGTGCGTGGAAGCGCGCAAGGGCCCTCTGCACGAACCCGACTTTGACGACTGCGAGTTCCTTGAGTTGCGGCGTCTTTGGAGCCTGGACTCGCATAACCTGGTCTACTCCGACATCTTGCGGCTCCACTTCAGTATGGTTGGCCCCATTCTTGCCAACGGCTGCCCGGAGGAAGGCGTCCTTCCTGGCAACCGTGCCCGTTGGGGCGTATCTTGCAGCTCGCTGCGGGGGATGCTCGATATGCCGCTTTGCCTCGACGAGGAAATCAAGATCTTCGAGGAAGACGACTACTCGATCAAATGCTGTCAGCTGACGGCTCGCGGCAAGTGCAGCGAAATCTCGCTGGGGGAGTTCATTCATGGCGTTCTCTGGGGCATGACCTTCTTTGGCGGCCCCGAGGCCGAAATGGAATTCGCGACCAGTTTCAAGGAGGCGGTCTGGAGCGAACCAATGTCGGCCGAGACGTTCACTGAGCAAGTGCTTGGGTATTTCCCGAAGGCCGGTTTCGAGGCTGTTCTCGACTCGCTGGGGACGCTCACTCCTAATGAATTCGAGGAGATTCTGCGTCAGATTCCCGACAAGTGGAATGCGACCAAGTGGTTGCATCGGAGGTGCGGGGAAAGCCTGGTCGTCAAGCTTGGTTTCCGTAAGCTCAACGGTCGTGATCTCCGCGAAGTGTTTGGTAAAGCTTCCTGGGCCGAGGATCCCTCCACGCGGCAGCCGTCTGGCGATCTGTAGCCTGCCCAAGCCCCCATCTGCGCGTCGACGCCTCAGTTGATGCGGGTTACGCGCAAGGGGAGGAAGGTTTCGCCTCGCGGCCTTGCCCAGCGCTCACGATCCGAGGGTGCCCGCGGCGCCTCCTTGCAACTTGCGAACGAACCCGACGTGATTTTGCATCTTGTCCATGAGGCCCTCGTGGGAACTGGGCATGCGAGGGCGTTGTGTCCGTGTCGGGGCCGATGCATTGCGTTCGTTGGCCTGGATGATGGTCTGGTTCTGGCGAGCGATGATGATTCTGCAATCGGCCAGTTCGGCATCAAGCCGCGACACCTTGTCAAAGCGAGCAATGACGCGCGTCTGCGGTTCCAAGTTGCTGTCGAGGATAGCCTTTATCGTCTGATGCTTGGCCGACTCGAGAGCCGCGCCCTTGGCGATGAGTTGCCGCACCTCGCCAACATGATTTAAGGCGCGCTCGCGCTGACCCTCGCCAACGTAGAAAACACTGCCGTAGCGTGGGTCAATCAATACGTAGACGTAGAACTGCAGTAACTCGGTGAATTCACGAGCACGGTTGTCGGTTTCGGTGATGGTTGGCATGAGAGTCGTGGCTGGGCTTGTGTAAAAGGAATTCCGGGGATTATCGCTGCTTGGTGGCTTACCTTGAACGTTGCAAGTCGTGCTTCCAGTCAACGCCAAATCTCTCGAAGAGCTTGTCCGGCGCCCCCGGCGCGAGCGCCTGCTGTAGCCCACCACACTGCCAGCGGCCGCCAAGCAGTTCAGCATCGAACCGCGGCGCCGCCGAAGGGCACCTCCCCGTCCGGGCGGCCGCGCCCCGCGGCGGGACCGCAGGCAGCGAGATTCGATCACCGACATTGCCAACGGAGCCATCTGGCAGCAGGCCGCCGGAGCTGTCGCCCGAAGCAATGCCGCCCCATGTCTGGTGCGGGGCGCTACGCCGTGAACCCGATGGCCTTGGCACCCTCACCCTTGGCCTCGCATTCCTTGCGCAGCTGCTCGTAGAGTTCCCGTGCGGTCGGCGCGGTGCCCCACAGCTCGGCCTGGCGCGCCGCCACCGCGAAATCCCCCGGCGTGAGACGAGCGAGCCCGCGCACCGGCTGCTCCCAGGCGGGCGCCTGCTGCTCGTCGGTGCCGAGCCGAGCCAGCTCCTGCCGGAACATCTCCCAGCGCTGGTCGGGGGTGAGGTAGTCGAACTTCACCTTGAAGGCGAAGCGGCGCAGCGACGCCGGATCGAGGTTCTCCATCAGGTTGGTCGTGCAGACGAAGACGCCGTCGAAGGCTTCCATCTGCGTCAGCAACTCGTTGACCTGCGTGACTTCCCAGCTGCGCTGCGCGCCGCGGCGGTCGGCGAGGAAGCTGTCGGCTTCGTCGAGGACGAGCACGGCGTCCTGCTGGCGCGCATCGGCGAACATGGTCGCGATGTTCCTTTCCGTTTCGCCGACGTACATGCCGAGGAGGTCCGACGCGCGGCGCACCAGCAGCGGCTTGCCGATCGCGTCGGCCAGGTGGCGGGCAAGCTCGCTCTTGCCGGTCCCCGCCGGGCCGTAGAGGCAGAACGTGCCGCGCGGGCGCGCCGTCAGCCCGGCGACCACTCTCGCCACGTCGATGTCGACGTTGAGGTAACGCAGGTCGTAGCCGGTGCGCAACGCAACGCACGTCGGAGCCCGCTTCTGGTCGAGCAGCGTCGCACTGCGGTCCAGCGCCTGCTCGACCAGCGCGCGGGCCCGGGCCGGGTCCCCCTGCGCGGCGAGGCGGGCGACCTTGGCGGCGGCCTCCAGCTGGCCCGGCGAGACGTGTTCGTTGGCCGCGATGCGCGCCAGCCATTCGGGCGACGGCTCGAACTCGCCCAGATAGCGCTGGCAGATGGTCAGCCGCACCGCCAGAGGCGGAATCGGGAAGCGCACCGAATAGTCGAACCGCCGGAGGTAGGCGGGATCGATGTTCGGGTCGTTGGTGATCCAGATCGAGGGCGTGGAATTGCGCTCCAGCGTCCGGTTGATCCACGCCTTGCCGCTCGACGCACCCGCCTTGCTGCTCCCGCCGAGCAGGAACCAGAGCGGGTTGCTGGCCGCGAACACATCTTCGATCTCGTCGAACATGAGGATGGAGTTGGACCTCTGCGCCAGCATCTTCTGGCACATGTTGAACGCCCGCAACCGCTCGGCGCCCTTGATCGGGTTGCCGTCGGTGTCGGCGAAGGCGATCTCGTACAGGTAGGCGCCCAGAGCGGCGGCGATGGCCTTGACCAGTTCCGTCTTCCCGGTGCCGGGGGGCCGTAGAACAGTACGTTGCAGCCCGGTGCGCTGGCGCCGAGGACGCCACGCAGATAGGCGAGGAGCGCCTCGACGTCCCTGGCCAGATGCGGGAACGCCGCAACGTCGAGGAGGGTCGTTCCCGCCCGCTTGAGGAAGCGCTGAAACAGGTCGGCCTCGCTCAGTTGCGGCAGCAGCAGCACGAGATCGAGTCCCGGCATCAGGCTGATCTTGTCCTCCAGGTCGCGCCGGTCCGCCTCGAGCTTGATCACGCCCGAGGCGACCAGCGGGGCGTCCTCCCGCACCGCGGCCTGGATCTCGCCCTCGGTCCGGCCCAGCACCGAGGCCATGAGGCTGAACAGCGTGGGGTTCGACATCGCGGCACAGCGCGAAGTGACCGCGTGAGCGCGATCAAGAAGACTGATGTGCGCCGAGCAGGTCTTGATCAGAATAAC
This sequence comes from uncultured beta proteobacterium, assembly GCA_903912485.1. Taxonomy (GTDB): domain Bacteria; phylum Pseudomonadota; class Gammaproteobacteria; order Burkholderiales; family Casimicrobiaceae; genus CAIWHR01. The sequence continues at coordinate 19,874 of CAIWHR010000491.1, forward strand.
TGAGGGTCTACAGGGGGGTCGCCCTCAGAGAACTTGACTGGCAAGCTCCCCGAGGGCGAGTCTCAGGTTGTCAAAGACCAGGAGAC
>CAIWHR010000492.1 GCA_903912485.1 uncultured beta proteobacterium
CGGCACCCCGCCAAGCGATTCTGCGATGCGACGAATCTGCTCGCGCTCGCGAGGCTCGTGATCGCCATCGGCGAATGCCGCAAGGAGTGCAACGGTGAGGATGGCTTGCTGCTGTTCCGTATTCATGAAGAGAAGTGCCCGAGTTGAATTTTCGATTACTCAGCAGTCGCCAATACAGCCAAGTCGACCACCACTCTGCGCGTCCACAACCCGAAGTCCAAGCCGTACTGGTGCGGGTCCCGGCCATTGATCCGGCGGAACACCCGTCGCTCCTGCGCCGGCGTGAGGCTGCGCGGCCGTCCCTTCCCCTTGTTCGAGCGCGGCGCCTTGATCCCGAGGCCGGGTTGCAGCGCCAACTGCAAACATTTGTAGCTCGTCGTGCGGTTGAATCCGCAGGCCGCGACGACATCCGCCGCGCGCTCGCCTTCGCGCACCCATTCCACCGCCACAAACCGGATTTGCTCCAGCGTCTGGTGGTCAATCGTTCTGCCGCCCCACTTCACGAACAGTCAGATCGACGTCGCCGCAGAAAGTTCAGGATGTGTCTCCTCGATTGGCGACCTGTGAGTAAGAGGCCTAGATAGATGGCCAACTGCACCCCAGACCCCGGTCTGCACCGGATCGTCTACGACAACTACGACTATCAGGATGGCATTCGCGCGCTCAAGGAGAAGCGCCCGCCGGTGTTCACCGGAGAGTGACCAGGTCGCAAGCGCCGGTTTCGGAAACTGCTGGCATCGCTTTCGGCGAGCACGATAACTGCCCATTCCTTGCGAGAGGGCGCACGTCGTTGGTTGATCCCTGAGCCGCCTCGCCGCCACGTTCGACGCTCGCTACTTGGTCGACGCCCGCGCCGGAACGCCAGCCCTACTGGGTATCGCCAGAGCATCCGCCGTCAGTACGCGCCTTGCCTCTAGCAAGTCACGAACCGTCATCCGTCCGCGTCTCAAGTCTATGACGACGGACGCACCCGCCGGCCAATCATCGAAGTCCGCAGCAAGCGTCGCGAAGGGTCGCAGCGCCTGCTAAAGCTCCTCGACGCGAGCCAGGAGGGAGACAAGCGACCGTTCGGCAGGGCGGGACCTACCAATCCTTGGCGCGACGAAGGGGCGCCGGCGACCGCACAAGAAGCGGCGCCGTGAAACACGGCCCACGGCGCCGAAATTCGGCCGCCTCCGCGAAAGCGACGGCCAAGATAACCTTGTAGCGCCGTCGGGGCCTTGACGTATTGACCCTACGCAAATGAAGCCACCGAGCGGCCGCTGTCCAGGCGGTGGGCGGCGTAGAGTGTCCGGGCGATGACCTCGATCGTAACCATCATCCTTGTCATGGCGGCGCTGCTGCAGCTTGTTGCCGCAGTTTTGGCGCTGCGGGCGATCCCACGCAGCGGCCGCTATCGCTATCCCTGGATTGCCCTGTCGCTCGCCCTGGTGCTGATGATCGAACGTCGCATTGTGCCGCTCTACGATGTTCGTGACGGTATCGCGAACCTCACCGATGCCCTGTTCGCACTTCTGATCTCCGCGCTGATGATCTTCAGCTTGATCGGCTTGGATCGGCTGCTGCGGGCGATTCGGAGGGACCAGGAGCAACTGGCCCGTCTTGCCATCACCGATTCCCTGACCGGCCTCGCCAACCGTCGCCACCTGTTCGCCGAACTGGAGCGAGAAGTGCGTCGGGCCAGCCGTAGCCGACAGCCGCTATCAGTGCTGATGATGGATCTCGATCACTTCAAAGCCGTCAATGACCAGTACGGACACGCGGTCGGGGATCAAGTACTGGTCGCGATGGCCGGGCGTTGTCTGGCGCGACTGCGGACGACCGATATTTGCGGCCGCATTGGCGGCGAGGCGTTCGTGGCGTTGCTGCCAGATACCGACGCCGACGGTGCCGCCATCATGGCAGAACGCTTGTGTTCCGATGTAGGCGAAGTGCCGCTGGCCGATACTGCCGGTGGGCCGCTCGCCGTAACCATCAGCATCGGCGTTGCCACCTACCATCTCCCAAGTTTGCCCGTGGACGAAGCGGCAGGCGGGAACGCCGTCGGCCATGCGCAAGACCTTCTCCGTTGCGCGGACCTTGCGCTTTACCAAGCCAAGGCAAGCGGCCGCAACTGCGTACAGGGCTACGTCGGTGATTCTGCAACGATTGATCAAATCGTGGCCGGTGCAGGCGAGTAGAACTGCTCGATGACTTCGGCCGTCGCTTCGGCCTGCAAGTCGGGTCCAGCAGTTCTCGTCTTCGGCTGGTGACCGGTTGCACGGTTGGACGGCACTCCCTTGGGGTCGGCTAGCTCACGCGAAGCGAACTGGACCGCGCTGCCGGCCAGCGCCGCATCGCTGCCCGCCTTGTCGCGCACGGTGACCGTCGGCGCCCCGGTGTCGAGCGCGTCGCACAGTGTCACCTGCTGGCCTGGACTCAGCTCTGCAACGTCGTACAGGCGCATGGGCGGTCATTCGTCGATCCTCCTTGCCGTCGCCGCGCCCTGCATCCGATCGTCGGCAAATGCTCAGTTCGATTTCCTCCATGAGAATCGAACTCGGGTCCGCCAGTCCGCCTCCAAGCTCCGCCGGGGGCAAGAGTGGGTCGCTACGCAATGCTCTGCACAGCGACGCGTTCCAGACTCTGGAGCATCGAGGCATCCGCTATCCGGATCGGCCAGTACGGCATGCGCCCTTGCCAGTTACTTGTGTGTCTTTGATCTTGGTCAATTTCCTTCACCGTCGAGTCGAGCGTCACAGACTTTGGCGCGCATCATCTTCTGCCGGTCCCTGCAACAGTACCGAAACGGGAGGTTGCCATGCGCTATCCCAGGTGGTTGCCGGTGCTTCTGGTCTTGGGTTCATTGTGGCTGCCGGCAACCAGGGCTTCCGCGGCGGATAGCTACCAAGGCCTCTGGTGGAACCCGGCCGAGTCGGGGTGGGGCGTCAACTTCGCGCACCAGGGCGACGTTATCTTCGCCACCTGGTTCACCTACGACAAGGCGCGCAAGCCGTGGTGGCTGATCGCGGTGCTCTCCAGGACCGCAGATGGCGTCTATGCCGGCCCGGTTTCGACCGTTGCCGGGCCTCGGTTCAACTCAGTGCCGTTCGGACCGGCGCCGATCGAGACGGAGATCGGCAGCATGACCGCGACCTTCGCCGACGCGGGTCACGCTACGGTCGCGTACACGGTGAACGGAGTCTCGCAAGTCAAGGCGGTGGTGCCGCAGCAGTTCGGGCCGATGCCGACCTGCGTCTGGGGTGGAGAGCCGAACCTGGCACTGGCGACAAACTACCAGGACCTGTGGTGGAACCCGCAGGAATCGGGCTGGGGAGTCAACTTCACGCATCAGGGCGACATCATCTTCGCGACCTGGTTCACCTACGATGGAGAGGGCAAGCCGTGGTGGCTGATCGCGGTGCTGTCCAAGACCGCGGCTGGGGCCTACGCGGGTCCTGTCTCGTCCGTGTCCGGCCCGCCGTTCGACGCCGCGCCATGGAGCGCGGTGGCCGAGACCGAGATCGGCAGCGCGACGGCGACCTTCGCCGACGGCAACGCCGCGACCTTCGCCTACACGGTCAACGGCATGTCGCAGACCAAGTCGATCACCCGGCAGGTGTTCGTGGCGCCGGGAACCGTCTGCCGTTCGTCGGGTGCATCCGTGGCCGTCGCGCTTTACGCGGCGACCGATGACGCGGTGGCGCAAGCGGTGCTGCGACAGATCTTTGGCTCGCTCGGCGCAGGTCTCTACACGGTCGATGGTCAGCAGATTCTGGCGGGGGCCGAGCGTGGCCCTGGCGACTTCTACCTGTACGACTTCGAGTCCGGCCTCTTGGCCCGTGCCTATGTCGCGCGACAGATGCAATCCGTTGCCAGCCTGGCCGAATCGCTTCGCAATGCGGGAGTGCTCAGCGCCGCGACCGGGCAGCCGCTGACCGGTGGCGACCTCCTGGCGCTGCTCGCTGCCGGCGTGCAGAGGTCCCGCAGCGACGAGTCGCTCTACACGCTGCGCCTGATCGACGGCCTGGGCGCCGTGCGTGCCAAACCGTTGGACCTGACCCAACCCGGCCTGGACCCGGCCACCACCTATCTGGATGCCATGCAGGCGTTTCTCGTGGGCTACGACGTGCTGGCAGGCGCGGCGGCGAAGCGTGCGGTCCAGGCGTCGGTGCGTCCTCCGGGCAAAGCTGCGCCGGCTGCGGCCTGCGACTTCCAGGGCGACTTGCAGAAGCGGCGCAAGGGCGGCGAGATCGGCGGGACGCTGGGCGGTGATCTCCTTAAACTTCACGACAGCTTGATGGCGTTGGGCTACAGGTTCAATCTCCAGCCTAGGAACCCAGTCGCGCATTGGAAGCACGCCGAAAGTGACGGACGTGCGATCACGTTCGCGGCAACCTTCGGCTTCTACTTGGGGGAGGCCAGGGGGGCGATCGCCTGCGGCAGGGAGTTGCGCATCCCGGATGAGGGGCCGCGGGCTGGAGTGCAGGCGAATTGGTACTGGAAAGGTTCGGAAGACCAGGGGTTGTGGGGCTATTGGCCTGCCATGGGCAGCCCCGGTTCCGGGTTCGTGGTGACGGACGCGGCGGGCGCCGCCGGGGCTCGATTCGACCCCTTCACCGAGACCACCACCAGGATCGGCGGCCTGATCATGGAAAAGCAATTCGACGTCAGCATCGTCGCCATCGACCGCGGCGTGACTTCGCTCGAGACGTCGACGACGGTGACCGTCGAACGCCACATGCCCATCACCGTGCTGCTGAAGAAGGGCGCGAAGATCATTTCCCAGACTCAGTCGGCGATCTGGAACTTCAACGACATCGCCGTCACGCTCGGCGTTCTCCCCGGCTCCATGAAGTCCTTGGCGAATCCCGGGTTGGTTCAGGGTGAAGGCGTCCAGCACTACACCATGACGGATTCGACCCCGCCCTGCCTTACGACCGCGGAGGGCAGCCACCACCATAGCATCAACGCCACGGCGGTCGGTCCCCATTACACCTCCGAGGGCGAGCTGGTCCAAGATGACGTGGCCTTTACCGACATCGTGACCGATCTGGGTGGCACATCGACGGTGACCTGCCCCGGCGTCAACGAAACCCGGCCGATGTCCCCGGAGCCCCAGAGTACGTTCGAATTCACGCTCCGCGCCGGGAACGGAGCCAACCTCTTCATCGGCGACCAGAGCAGCTACTCGAGCTATACGCTACTGGAGCAGTGACGGCGCGGGAGTGGTCCCCGCTTTTCTCGTCGAGCGGCGTCCGGAGGAACCAACGTTGCTCCGGACCTCACCCCGGGGCTCATCATCGAGGCAGTGGCGATGTATCCCGGGTTTCGCCTGTCGGCGCCGGGCGTTGGCTGCAAGCGACGGCGGAGGCGAATCCCGGCTACTGGCAGACGGTGCCGGGCGCAACGAACACCTGCCGCGTGATCGCCTTCGTCTGGGACGTGCTGTTCACCGTGTAGGCAAACGTCGCGGCGTTGCCGTCGGTGAAGCTCGCCGTCGCGGTACCGACTTCGGTTTCCACCACGGCGTTCTGGTTCCACGGCATCAAGTTGAACGGCGGGCCGCCGACCGTCGACACCGGCCCCGAATACGACTTCCCCGCGCCCTTGCTCAAAACGGCGATCAGCCACCACGGCTTGCCCTGCCCGTCGTAGGTAAACCAGGTGGCGAAGATGACGTCGCCCTGATGCGTGAAGTTGACGCCCCAGCCCGACTCGTTCGCGTTCCACCACAGGTCGGTGTAGTTGGTCGCCAGCGCCAGGTTGGGCTCGGCGCCCCAGGTGCAGACCGGCAGCGCTCCGAATGCCTGCGGCGTGATCGCCTTCGTCTGGATGACGCCGTTGAGGGTGTACGCGATTGTCCCGTGGCCGGGGTCGGCGAAGGTCGCGGTCATGCTGCCGACCTCGGTTTCCACCGGGGCGGGTCCGAACGGCACCGAACTGAACAGCGGCCCGGCCACCGTCGAGACCGGCCCGGCATAGACGCCGTCGGCGGTCTTGGAGAGCACCGCGATCAGCCACCACGGCTTGCCGGTGGCGTCGTAGGTGAACCAGGTGGCGAAGATGATGTCGCCCTGGTGCGCGAAGTTGATCCCCCAGCCCGATTCCGCCGCGTTCCACCAAAGCCCCTGATGGTTGCTGCCGGCGGGTGTCGTGCCCAGATCATAGGTTGCCGCAACGCTGGCGGCGGCGTCCATCTTCACCGTGCACGCGCCGAGACCGGTGCAGGCACCCGTCCAGCCGCGAAAGGCATAGCCGGGGCGCGGCGTCTGGCTCAGCGTCACTACGGTCCCGCCCGGGAACGTCGCATAACAGGTCAGCCCGCAGGCCACGCCGGCCGGGCTGCTCGATACCGTTCCGCCGGCGCCGGCGAAACCCTTGACCGGCACGGGGACCGTGCTCGACGCGTTGGTGCCGTCGCCAAGCCGCCCGTCGATGTTGTTGCCCCAGCACAGGGCGGCGCCCGCGACGGTGATGGCGCAGGTGTGCAAGGTTCCCGCCGACACGGCCGCCGCCCCGCTGGCGAGGCCCGAAACACCGACCGGCGTCGAACGGCGGGTCGTTGTCCCGTCGCCGAGTTGTCCCAGATTGTCGCCCCAGCACTTGACGCCGCCGGCCGCCGTGAGTGCGCAGGAATGGTACTCGCCGACCGCAACGGCCGTGACCGCGCTCGCGAGCCCGACAACGTCGACCGGGAACAGGCGATCGGTGGTGGTCCCGTCGCCCAGTTGCCCGTCGGAGTTGTAGCCCCAGCACTTGACGCCCCCGGTCTTGGTCAACGCGCAGGTGTGAGCGCCCATGTTCGATGCAATGGCCGCGATGCCGGTCAGCGTCCCGGTTCCGGTCGACGACGAGACGTCGGTCGGCGCGTACCGGTCGACACCGACGGTGCCGCTTCCGAGTTGCCCGTCGTCATTCGACCCCCAGCACTTGACGCCGCCCCCGGCCATCAACGCACAGCTGTGGTAATCACCGGCGGTGATGGCGGTCACTCCGCTCGTCAGCCCGCTGACGTCCCAGGGCGTGAGCCGTTCGTCGACGTACATGTCCACGTCGCCGCCGCCAAGCTGGCCGTAGTTGTTCCAGCCCCAGCATTTGACGCCGCCGGCCGCCGTCAGCGCGCAACTGTGGTGGCCGCCCACGGCGATCGCGGCGACCCCGCTCGCCAACCCGGAAACGGCCACCGGCGTCGGCCGATCGACCATGGTGCCGTCACCCAGTTGGCCGTCGTTGTTGCGCCCCCAGCACTTCACCGCCCCGCCGGTCGTCAACACGCAGTTGTGGCCCGAACCCGAGGCAATGGTCAGGACTCCGCTCGCGAGGCCGACGACACCGGCCGCGGCCAGGCGCTCGGTGGTCGTGCCGTCACCCAACTGGCCATACCAGTTGCCACCCCAGCACTGGACGCCGCCGACGGTGGTCAGGGCGCAGGTATGGCCGCCCCCGGCCGAGATTTGCGCCGCTCCGAACGGGGAGACCGAGACCGACAGGCCGGGAAGCGCCCCAACGAGTACGCCTCCCGATGAACTCGCCGCGCAAAGGAACAGCAAGACGGCGATCAACCATGCGGCACGATGGCGATGAATGGGCACGGGGAACTCCTGGTGTGTGAAAAGCAGCGTCGAACCTTGTCGCGGGCGAGAGACGACGGCCATTCAGGATTATCGGCAGCATCCGGAACAGCTTGACTTCGGCCTGCCCAACCACGCGCGGCCTGAAGCGCAAGGCTCCCCAGCGAGTTGGCTCGGTAGAATGAGACTGACGTTCGAGTGCAGGATCTGCTCCTATGGGCGACGAAATCGCCCGCAAAGGAACAGCGCAATGAAACCGCCGAAATGCAATCTTCCGATTGCGACCGCCTCAACGCGCAGCGTGAGGGAGTTCTCTGGCGCCCGCGTATCGACGTCTCGGCCCGAGCAGTGCTGTTCGAAGTCAGTTTTCCACAGCGGCGAAACTTATGGACTGGGTGCAGCCGCCTGCGGTGGCAGTCCAGGCGCCTTCGATCCCTTGCTGCGTCGGGTGGAACCTCTCCACCGTCGCCGATACCGTTCCCGGAGTGATTCCCGTGCCCGTGCAACTGTATTGGGCCCCCGCCATTCGGTACAGGCCGCCCAGATGCGTCAACGGACCGGTCAGCGTGCAGACGATGCCGTCGTAGGTCTCGTCCACGAACGAGAAGCCGAGCGTGGCCGTCTGCTCGCCATCCTGCGTTACCGCGAGGCCGAATCGGCCGCGCACGGCGGGCTTGTTGTTGGCCGGATTGTCGCAGCCGCTCACAGTGCCCGAGATCGACCCCGAATAGTTTCCAGCCAGCATCAGGGGCGTCAGCGATTCGCGCTGAATCGCTTTCTTTACGGCGGGGCCACCTGCCAGCGAATAGGTCAGCGTCGCATGGTAGGCGTCGATGGGCTGGAACGACGCGGTGCCGACGGCGGCGCTGGTCACTCGCGCCGGATCCCAGGGGCCGGCAAAGTACGGCCCCGTGTTCGCGTACAGCGGGCCGGTGAAATTGCCCGCTGCGTCGGTGTCCAGTTCCGCTGTGTACCAGGTTGGATTTCCGTCGGCGCCGTAGATGAAAAGCGTCAGGAACTGGAACGTGTTGCTCTGCACGACCTGCACGCCCCAACCCGCCTCCGCGGGGTTCCACCAGAGGTCAAAGTAGGAGCCGACCCGCGCGGGGGGCGCAAGCGTCCAGACGCCCGTGCCGGGGTTGACCAAAGCGCTGCTCCCGTCGATGCCTTCTCCAGGCTGGGTGCAGGCATCAGCGGCCCCCGCCGGACTGATGCCCACCGCCATGCAGGTGAAGCTGTTGACGCCCGCATGGCTGGAGCCCGGGGAATTGAGATAGATGTTGTTGTACTTGTCGCCGACGGCGTGCGTCCCGGCGCCGCGTTGCCACTGCTGCAGTCCGATCTGGGCATAGATGATCGCGCCGCTGCTGTCGGTGCGCAGGTAGAAGCCGCTCAACCGCGAACCGGACCCCGTGCTGGCGATGGTGTTGACGCCGTCGGAAAAGCTGTAGGAGGTGATCGACCCGACAACGGAGCCGGCGAACCCTGCCGGCAGCGGTGCCGCCGTCGAGAACGAGCCGGTGATGCGCATGCCCACCGCATAGTTGGCACAGACGGACGTGGCAGGACACGGCGGCGTGAAGTTGGACACGCTCGTGAAATTCGGCCCCGTGTACTGGTAGGTGACAGCCAGCGCCGGCAAGGACAGCAGCGTGGCCAACAGCGACAGCGTCGCGCGGTGAATCAACCGGAACATGATCCTCTCCTTGCGGGATTCAAAGTCACTCGTTCATCATGGCGCCCGGCCGATCGAAAGCGAGTTGACGAACGTCAAACATAGGGGCGGGGGATGCAGCGCGGTGCCTGGGGCTGGTTCTGATGCGAATGGCGCGCGGTCTGCTCGTGCCGTTGTGCCTGTGCCGCGCAAACGACCGGCGCAGGCGCAAGCAAGCCCGCCGTCGCGCGTGGATGGCAGTTCGGCGACGGCTACCTCGACTTGCTGCACGACTCGCTGAACGACATGTGGGCGGTCATCGACAGGCCGGAAGCAATGCCGTAGAACGACGCGGGAGGGGCGTGTCCGGATTTCTGTGTGTGAGGCGGACGGAAAATGACCGCGCGTCTTGATGATCTTGCGTAGCCGCGCGTTCACGCTCTCGATCGAATTCGTGGTGTAGATCACCCGCCGCACTGCGGGCGGGAAGGCGAAGAACGAGATCACGTTCGACCAGGCACGGCGCCAGGAAGCCACTACGGTCGGGAATTTCTGACCTCAGGGCCGGGGGCCGCCAGCTCCGCCTCGGCGCTCTCGGCACTGGTCGCCGTGTAGATCGGCTTGATCGCTGCGGCCAGCATCCTGCGGTCTCGCCAGCTGGCGTAGTCAAGGCTGTTGCGGATCAGGTGCACGATGCAGGTCTGCAGCGTGGTGGCCGGATACACCGCCGCCAGGGCTTCGGCCATGCCCTTCAGGCCGTCGGTGACCGCGATCAGGATGTCGTCGACGCCGCGGGTCTTCAGGTCGTTAAACACCTTCATCCAGAACTTCGCTCCCTCGGTGTTCTCGATCCACAGCCCGAGGATGTCGCGGGTGCCGTCGGGGCACAGGCCCAGAGCCAGATAGACCGCCTTGTTGCGCACCCCGTTGTCCTCCCGGATCTTCACCCGCAAATCGTGGCCGGTGCAGGCGAGTAGAACTGCTCGATGACTTCGGCCGTCGCTTCGGCCTGCAAGTCGGGTCCAGCAGCTCTCGTCTTCGGCGGGTGACCGGGTGCACGGTTGGATAGCACCCCCTTGGGGGCAGCTAGCTCGCGCGCGACGAGATGAATCGCGCTGCCGGCCAGCACCGCATCACTGCCCGAATTGTCGCGTACGGTGATCGGCGGCGCCTCCGTGTCGAGCGCATCGCACAATGTCATCTTCTGGCCTGGACTCAGCTCTGTAACGTCGTACAGGCGCGAGGGGTGCGAGGGGTGCTCGGCCAAACGTTTCAGCGCGCGGTATGATCAAGCCGTCAGAAACCAAGTCCGTCCCCGATCCCCCAGACTACAATGCTAACTTCCCGGATCGCGAAGACCCTGTCGGCCATCGCGTAGTCAGCACCGCTTCTGCCGGCCGGAGGCCACCTTCGGTTATCCCCGCTCGTCGCGGAAATTGCCCGTGAACGGCCGTTCACAGCAGAACAGCGAAGCAGCGCTTGTGGTGAGCGCATTGACTGCACCAGACCAGAGCGGCGCGCGATCATCGTGGATCAGGAGCGCCGAGCAACGAGCGCCGTAACCGTACAGCGTCGAACTAGGCAATGAGTACGTATTTGTTCGGCGCCGATCGCCTCATGCAACAACCTACGATGTCGGAAAGGCAGATAGCCTCAAGCAAGCCGTACTCGTGCTCGTCCGACATGCATGTCTTGGAACTGTTGAATAGCCACCCATGAATCTGAAACTTTCTCCCTCCCAGCGTATGGCGGTGCTCTCGATCGCGACGTCGATTGCGACGTTGTCGCTCAAGTTTGGTGCCTATTCTCTGACCGGTTCGGTCAGCCTGTACTCCGACGCGGTCGAATCGCTGGTCAACCTCGTGGCGGCAACCGTGGCCTTGATTGTCCTCATTGTCGCCGAACGCCCTGCCGACGAGACCCATCCATGGGGTCATGAAAAGGCCATGTATTTCTCGAGCGGGCTGGAAGGGGCCCTGATTCTGGTCGCCGCCTTCTCGATCGGTTGGGCCGCGGTGCAGCGGCTGGCACAACCTGAGCTGCCAGGTGACCTCGGCCTGGGAATCGGCATCTCGCTGGTCGCCTCGGCGCTGAACGCCGTGGTGGCGATTATCTTGATGCGTTTCGCCAAACGCCACGACAGCATCGTGCTGGAGGCCGATGCCCACCACCTGCTGACCGACGTGTGGACTTCGGTCGGCGTGGTCGCTGCGTTGGCGATACTGATCTTCATGCCAGAGTGGAAGATCCTCGATCCGCTCGTGGCCCTGCTCGTGGCGGCCAACATCATCAAGACTGAAGTCAGCTTGATGCGACGCTCGGCCGACGGTTTGATGGATTCGGCATTGCCCAAGGGCGACCTCGACGCCATCGAGAAGGCCATTGTGGACGCACTGCCGGAGTTCGCCCGCTTCTCCGCCCTACGCGCGCGCAAGTCCGGTTCCCTGCGGCATGTAGAGTTCAACCTGCTGCTGCCGCCGGACACAACGGTCGCCATCAGTCATGAACTGTGTGACGCGTTGGAGGCGGCAATCAACGGCGTGTTCAAGAAGACAAGTGCTGTCATTCACGTGGAGCCTCTGATCATGTCCGTGGTCGATTCGCCTTAGCGGACGCTCGCGCAAGCCCCCCCGCGGCAGCGAAGGACGGCTCGACTGACCTTGGTGTTCATCGCGGGGCCACCACCCGCGCGCGCAGGTCCTTGCCGGCTTTGAAATGCGGCACACTCTTCGCCGGAACCGGCACCAGCTCTCCGGTCTTCGGATTGCGCCCCAGACGCGGCTGGCGGTGGTTGAGGCCGAAGCTCCCAAACCCACGGATCTCGACCCGTCTACCCTCGGCGAGCGCACTCGCCACCGCCCCAAGCACGAGTTTGACCGCCAGTTCAACGTCCACGGTGGTCAGTTGTGGACTCAGCGCGGTGAGCCGGTCGATCAGTTCATTGCGGGTCATCGCGGCATTTTACGCGATGAATTGTCTTATCAAACACCGCAATGTCCTTGGACGTGCTGGCGGCGAGTCGGCGATGCCAGGCCGCACCTTGACCCGACTGACCTTGTACATTTGGTACAGTATTCGGGTTGGAACAATCACCAAGGACACAGATGCCAAACATTGGAAGTGTACTTAAGGAAGAAATTGTCAGGCTTTCGCGCAAGGAGACTCGCAGCCAAGTCGAGCCCACGAAGAAGGTCACTGCCCAGTTCCGTCGGGAGATTGCGGAGCTGAAGCGCCAAGTCACCCAGATTCAACGGCAAGTCGCGCTGCTCTCACGCAAGACTTTGGGCCAGGCCACCGCGGCAAAGGCCGATTCGCCAACCAAGCCCGCACGCTTTACCGTGAAAGGCCTGCGCGCCCAGCGGGAACGGCTCGGGCTATCGGCCGACGATTTCGGGAAGCTGCTGGGCGTCAGCGCCCAGTCCATCTACAACTGGGAACAGGAGAAGGCACGCCCGCGCCCGGAGCCACTGGCGAAGCTGGCGGCGCTGCGGGGGGTGGGCAAGCGCGAAGCCCAAGCGCGGCTGGAGCAACTTGGCACGCCTGCTGCCAAGCCGGAGTCGTAGCATGCGACCGTCGTTGCGGCCACAGATCTAGACCGCGGAAAGGAGTACCGTGCGCGCCATTCTCAACTTCCTGTGGTTCATCCTGGGCGGCGTCCTGATGGGCCTCGCCTGGTGGCTGGTCGGGCTATTGGCCTTCGTGACGATCATCGGCATCCCCTGGGGCCGGGCTTGTTTCGTGATCGGACAGTTCACCTTCTTTCCTTTCGGGAAAGAAGCCATCAGCCGGAAGGATCTCAACCAGCGCGATGACATCGGCACGGGTGGCCTGGGGGTGGTCGGCAACATCATCTGGTTCATCTTCGCGGGGTTGTGGTTGGCAATTGGTCACGTTGCCTCAGCCATCGCTTGCTTCGTCACCATCATCGGCATCCCCTTCGCAATTCAGCATCTCAAGCTGGCCGGTATCGCGCTCGCTCCGATTGGTAAGACGATAGTGACCAAGGAAGTCGCTGCGGCTGCGAGAAGGAACAGTGGCGATGCGACCGTGGCCTCATCACGGGGCAACGACTAGGCGAGACTCCCGTGGGGAAAATCGTAGGTCGCCGCGAATCCGGAGTCCGTCCCGGATGTACTGATACTCTGCAGGATGCGAAGGTCGATGTCGAAATCGCCTTCGAGTCTTCCGCATGTCTCTGACGTCGAACGGATACGCGACCGTCCCCCTTGTCGCCACTTGCCGACCGCTGGAGATGACCGGTGTTCAAATGGCCCTGCGGTGCGTCAACCGCGCCGTGGCCTTGGCTTTCGTCGCCGTTGCACCGGGCATCCCTCTCCCCCGAGTTGCCGGTCGCTATACGGTTCAGGCTCAATCCGGCCGGGCGAGGACGAGGACATGATGAAAGCTGACGACATTCTGAAGGACCTATACAAGTACACACCGTCGAACTGGGCGGTCAAGGACGGGCGCGGACGCACGCTCGTCGTCATCGAAGCTACAAGCGCAGCCATCGCGACAGCACGCGTAGCGATGTTGGGTGACGAGCTTCGGCGACTGCCGCGACAGTTCACGGTGGTCCAGCACAGTGGACCGAGACGCGGCGCCTGGTACAACGACTCCTGGTTTCGAATTCGCGAGCAAGTCGACAACAAGGGTATCGACGCCGAGCCGTGGTAACCAGGACCCGCAATACGCTGAGTTGGCCAGACAACTCGAGAAGCTGATTCACCGACTCCCGGGACCAATCCCGGGAGTTGTTCTCCTTTCGCGCCCGCGCGTAGGTTCAGCCGCGATGTTGCTGACGTCACTCCGTGTCGGAGTCAGGAGCGAGGGCGGCGCGCCACACGCCCACGAGCACTCCGAGGGCGACGTTGACGAGCAATGCCTTGGTACTGAGCACAGGGACCAGTTCCAGCAATTGTTCCAGCATGATTTCTTCTCTCGTGAATGACCCTGGGTCGGGGCCGGGATGGGGTCTCTTATCGCCGGACCGCCACGGCTCGAACCACCCGGTTGTCAGAGGTTGCGTCGGGTTGTGCTCTCTCTCTCGCTCTTGTCCCTTGCAACGGCCTGCTTGTACGCCTGCTCGAACTCTGCCGTCATGTAGCTGACTGAGCACTCGAAGCTCATATGGGGCGCATCAAGTTGAATGGCGCTGGTTCCCTGCTTGAATCGTGCAGTGGCATCGCCCACGGAGGGGATGTTGCGCTGTACCAACGGGTAATTCTTGCCCAGCAGGTCCGCGACCTTGGCAGTGTTCTGATTGCCAAAGCCCTTGGGGAACACCAGGACGACGGCGACCAGAATCTCCTGCCGGTCGAAGATTAGCGTCGCTTGCTGAAGGCCGTCCGCGTCGAAGTTGCTCCCGCGTGCTTCGATGACGACCCCGCCCGAGAATTTGTTGACGCCCTTCTCGACCACGCCGGTCTTGCCACGCAGGCTGGTGAGCGCGATCAAGAAGACTGATGTGCGCCGAGCAGGTCTTGATCAGAATAACTGAGGGTCTACAGGGGGGTCGCCCTCAGAGAACTTGACTGGCAAGCTCCCCGAGGGCGAGTCTCAGGTTGTCAAAGACCAGGAGAC
>CAIWHR010000493.1 GCA_903912485.1 uncultured beta proteobacterium
CGGCGGCCCGTAGCTCGGGATCGCCTGGCCCGTCAGCGCGTGGTCGGTCGTGTTGACGACCTCGAACATCTCCTGCCGCACCTCGCCGGGGTGCACGTCGACGACCGGCTGCAGCGCGCGGAACGTCCACGCGAGCTTGCGCACGTTGGAGTCGAACTCGATCCGCACGGTGCGCGCGGCGTCGACCTGCGTGTTCGCGACCTCGTCGGCGCGCGCGATGTTGCGCAGGCCGGTGACCGCGCAGATCTGGTCGTAGAAAGGCACCAGCGCGTAGCCGAAGCCGAACATCACGACGACGACGGTGCCGAGCTTGACGAAAAGCGTCCGGTTGGACCGGCGTGCGTCCGCGTTTGCCTGTGCACTCATTTGCGTACGTTGCGGCCGATCGCGAAGACGAGGAACACCAGCACCGCGACGCCCATCACGCCGATGCCGATGGTCGGCCCGCCCATCCACTTGGTCGTGATGATGCCGACGAAGAAGACGACGGCGATCGACGCGAAGACGAGCGCCGTCCGCAGGTTCGCGGACCGCTGCCTGCGGGCGTCGTCGGGCTTCGGCGGTGTCGTGGTGTCCATCGGCTGCGTTCCGGCGCCTGCTTCACGCGGGCGCGGGCGGCGTCATTTGACGAAAGGGGGCGTCTCGAAGGTGTGATACGGCGCGGGCGAAGGCACCGTCCACTCCAGCGTCGTCGCGCCTTCCCACGGCTTGGCCGGGGCCTTGGCGCCGCTCCGGATGGCCTTGACCACGATGTAGAAGAAGAGCAGCTGCGTGAAGCCGAAGCCGAACGAGCCGATCGACGCCACCATGTTCCAGTCGGCGAACTGCTGCGCGTAGTCGGGCACGCGGCGCGGCATCCCGGCCAGCCCGAGGAAGTGCATCGGGAAGAAGGTGACGTTGAAGAACACGAACGACAGCCAGAAGTGCGCCTCGGCGAGCTTCGCGTCGTACATGCGGCCGCACCACTTGGGCAGCCAGTAGTAGGTGCCGCCGAAGAACGCGAACAGCGTGCCCGCGACCATCACGTAGTGGAAGTGCGCGACGACGTAGTACGTGTCCTGGATCTGCACGTCGATCGGCTGGATCGCGCAGACGAGGCCGGTGAAGCCGCCCAGCGTGAACAGGAACAGGAAGCCGATCGCGAACAGCATCGGCGCCTCGAACGTGAGCGAGCCCTTCCACATCGTCGCCAGCCAGTTGAACACCTTCACGCCGGTCGGAATCGCGATCAGCATCGTCGCGTACATGTAGAACAGGATGCCGGCGGTGGGCAGTCCGGTCGTGAACATGTGGTGCGCCCAGACGATGAACGACAGGATCGCGATCGCGGCGACCGCGTAGACCATCGACGCGTAGCCGAACAGCGGCTTCCTCGAGAACGTCGGGATGATCTCGGAGACGATGCCGAACGCCGGCAGGATGATGATGTAGACCTCGGGGTGCCCGAAGAACCAGAACACGTGCTGGAACAGCACCGGGTCGCCGCCGCCGGCCGCGTTGAAGAAGGTGGTGCCGAAGTGGCGGTCGGTCAGCAGCATCGTCACCGCGCCCGCGAGCACCGGCATCACCGCGATCAGCAGGTAGGCGGTGATCAGCCACGTCCAGCAGAACAGCGGCATCTTCATCAGCGTCATGCCCGGCGCGCGCAGGTTGAGGATGGTCGTGATGATGTTGATCGAGCCCATGATCGACGACGCGCCCATGATGTGGACGGCGAAGATCGTGAAGTCCATCCCCATCCCGGCCTGGATCGTCAGCGGCGGGTACATCGTCCAGCCCGCGGCGGCGGCGCCGCCGGGAACGAACAGCGAGCCGACGAGCAGGATGGCGGCGGGCGGGAGCAGCCAGAAGCTCCAGTTGTTCATCCGCGCGAACGCCATGTCGGGCGCGCCGATCTGCATCGGGATCATCCAGTTGGCGAAGCCGACGGCGCCGGGCATCAGCGCGCCGAACACCATGATCAGCCCGTGCAGCGTGGTCATCGAATTGAAGAATTCGGGGTTGACCACCTGCAGTCCGGGCTGGAACAGCTCGGCGCGGATCGTCAGCGCCATGCAGCCGCCGACGATGAACATCGTGAACGAGAACCACAGGTACATCGTTCCGATGTCCTTGTGGTTGGTCGTCGTGATCCAGCGCATGATCCCGGTCGGGTGGTGCGCGTGCCCGTCGGGCCCTTCGCCGTGGGCGGCGGCGTGATCGTGGGGGATGCTGCTCATCTTTCGAATCTCCGGAACGGTTCGATCGGGCCCTACTGGCGGGCGACCTTGATTTCGGACGGCTGCACCGTCTCGCCGGTCTTGTTGCCCCAGCTGTTGCGCGTGTAGGTGACGACCGCGGCGATGTCGGTGTCGGACAGCGCCTTCCACGACACCATCGCCGTCGGCTTGCCGTCGCGCTCGACGCCGTTCAACACCGTCCTGATCTGCACCGCTTTCGGGCCGTTGACGACCTTCGATCCGTCGAGCGCCGGGAACGCCGGCGGCACGCCCTTGCCCGTCAGCTGGTGGCACGCCGCGCAGTTGCCGGCGAAGACCTTCTCGCCGCGCGCGATCAGGTCCTTCTGCTCCCAGACGCGGCCCGGGTCGTCGCCCGCGGCGGCGGCTTTCGCCTTCTGCGCCGTCAGCCACTTCGCGTAGTCGTCCTTCGACACGACCTCGACCACGACCGGCATGAAGCCATGCTCCTTGCCGCAGAGCTCGGCGCACTGGCCGCGATACGTGCCGACCTTGTCGGCCTTGAACCAGGTGTCGCGGACGAAGCCCGGGATCGCGTCCTGCTTGACGCCGAACGCCGGCACCCACCACGAATGGATCACGTCGCCGGCGGTGACGAGGACGCGGACCTTGGTGTCGACCGGCACCACCAGCGGATTGTCGACCTCGAGCAGGTAGTGCTCGCCCTTGGGCTCGCGGTTCTCGATCTGCGCGGCGGGGGTGGACAGCGTCGAGTAGAAGCCGAAGCCCTCCTGCAGGTAGTCGTAGTTCCACTTCCACTGGTAGCCGGTGACCTTCACCGTCATGTCCGGCGCCGACGTGTCCTTCATCGCCAGGATCGTCCTGGTCGCGGGGAACGCCATGAACAGCAGGATCAGGAACGGAATGACGGTCCAGATGACCTCGACCGTCGTGTTCTCGTGGAACTGCACGGCGACGTGCCCGACCGATTTCCGGTGCTTGAAGATCGAGTAGAACATCACGCCGAAAACGCCGACGAAGATGACGACGCAGACCCAGAAGATGAACGAGTGCAGGTCGATGATCTGCCGCGCGATCGGCGTCACCGGCGGCTGCAGGTTCCATTCGGGGGCGGCCAGCGCCGCGCCCGGCCCGAGCAGCGCCACGGCAATGATCGTCTGCAACAGCCGGGACCCGGCCCGGACACTCGCTTTGGTGCGCACCATGTTCCCCTCGATTGCGTCGAAGATTGCCGTTCCGACCGCTGCCTGGCCACCGTGGCGCCGTGAAAAGCGCGGGTTTTTTCGGACCGTTCAGCCTGCCCGGGCCAGCAGAAAGCGGCAAATGTTAACATGGATCAATGTTTCGCCAAGAACGAATGCGGCGTCTGTGATATAGACCGCGCCCCGCGCCGGAACGGCCAGCGGGGGCGGGGGGGACGGGCCGGCGCCTACCGTCGGAGGCGCAGCGCGGCGAGTGCGCTGCCGCGAATCGGCGCCGCGGCCGCGGCGCCGGCCTGCCAGCGCAGATCGGCGATCAGCGGCGCGGCCAGCAGGCGCGACAGCGTCGCGACGTTGGCGTCGGCCTGCGCCATCGCGGGGTCGATCCGGCTGGCCGCCCAGCCGACGAGTTCGAGGCCGCGCGCGCGGACCGCCTGCGCCGTCAGCAGCGCGTGATTGATGCACCCCAGCCGGACGCCGACGACGAGCAGCACCGGCAGGCCGAGCCGCACCGCGATGTCGAGCATGTCGGCGCGGTCCGACAGCGGCGTCATCGCGCCGCCGGCGCCCTCGACGACGACGGCGTCGGCCTGCGCCGCGAGGCGCGCGTACGCGGCGGCGATGGTCTCGACGTCGATCACCGCCCCGGTGCGCGCCGCCGCGAGATGCGGCGCGATCGCCGGCGCGAACGCGTAGGGGTTGACGTCGGCGATCGCGGCCGCCACGCCGGCGGCGGCAGCGAGCGCGGCGACGTCGGCGTTGCACGTCTCGCCCGGCTCGACCCCCGACGCGACCGGCTTCATGCCGACCGCGCGGACGCCGTCCGCGGCGAGACCGCGGAGCAGCGCCGCCGCCACGCGCGTCTTCCCGACGCCGGTGTCGGTCCCGGTGACGAAAATGCCGCGGGTCACGATCGGGGCCGCGTCGCGGAATGCCGCCCGCGTTCGAAGCGGACGATCGGCAGTCCTTCCGCCGTCGCGGTCGGCGCGGCCTTCCACGCGTGGCCGTAGATCACCTCGAAGGTCGCGGGAATGCGGCCGTCGCTGCGCATGGCGTCGAGCGTGGCGAGCGTCCGCCGCCAGCGGTCGCGGCCGGTCAGTCCGCGCGGCCTCCCTAGCGTCGCGTTGGTCGCGCCGATCGCCTTCAGATCGCGCATCATCGCCTCGCCGTCGGCGTAGGTGAGCGTGATGCACTCCATGTCCATCACCGGATCATCGAAGCCCGCCTGCAGCAGAAGGTCGCCGACGTCGTGCATGTCGACGAAGCGGCTGACGTGCGTGTGCCGGTCGACGCCCGAGAACGCCGCGCGCAGCTCCTTCAGCGTGTCCGGCCCGAAGGTCGTGAACGACAGCAGGCCGCCGACCTTCAGCACCCGCCGGCAGCCGGCGAGCGCGCCCGGCAGGTCGTTCACCCACTGCAGCGCAAGGTTGCTCCACACGAGGTCGAAGGCGCCGCAGGCGAACGGCAGCGCACCGATGTCGCCGCAGACGCAGTCCGGCGGCGGGGGCGCACCGCGCAGCGCGCCGGCGAGGCGGGCGAGAAGCGAGCCGCTGCCGCGCGTCGCTTCGAGCATCGGCAGCGCGAGGTCGAGCGCGACGCGGCGCGCCTTCGGATAGCGGGTCGCGAGCGCGGCCTGCGCCCCGCCGGTGCCGCAACCGGCGTCGAGGATGGCGGCCGGCTCGAGCTTCACGAGTTCGAGGCGCTGGGCCATGCGCGCGCCGACTTCGCTCTGCAGCACGGCGGCCTCGGCGTAGGTCGCGGCGGCCCTGCCGAACGCCCGGCGGACGGCACGCGGATCGACGGCGTCCGGACCGAGCGCGGAAGGCGGCGCTGCGCTGCGTTCAGCGGTCATCGAGAAATCCGTCGAGGGCGGCGGCGAACTCCACCGGGTGCGACAGGAACGGGACGTGGCCCGCACCGGCGATGGTGACCAGCCGGGCGTTGGGCATCGCGGCCGCGAGCCACGCGGCCGCGGCCGGCGGCGTCAGCGTGTCGCGCGCGCCGGCGACGACCAGCGCGCTCTGCGCGATCGCCGCCGCGTCGGCGCGCAGGTCGGTCGCCGCCAGCAGCGC